>JAZIHP010000037.1:0-37195 GCA_036678505.1 Alphaproteobacteria bacterium | reverse complement strand
GTCGCCTTCCTCAAGACCGCGCTCGCCTATTACACAAGCCTCGGCATCACCGTTTCCCCTGTCATGACAGACAACGGTTCCTGCTATAAGTCGAAGGCCTTCGCCAGAGCCTGCCGCGATCTCGCCCCGAAGCACATCCGCACCAGGCCCTATACCCCCAGAACCAACGGCAAGGCAAACGCCACGAAACAAAGACCTGGAGCCGTTCGGCGATTCCGTGAAACCATGAACGGCTCTGGTCGAGCAGTTCCTGCTGCCCACTCTCTCGCCCGGCGATATCGTCGTCATGGACAATCTCGGTAGCCACAAGGGCAAGGCGGTGCGCCAGCTCATCCGCCCGGTCGGTGCCAGGCTCCTGTTCCGGCTGTCCTACTCGCCAGAGCTCAACCCGATCGAGCAGGTCTTCGCTAAGCTTAAAACATTGCTCCAAAAGGCCGATCCACGCCCGGTTGAGGCCACCTGGAAGCAGATCAGCTCCCTCCTCGACGCCTTCCCACTCCACGAATGCACCAGCTACCTTCGCAACTCCGGATACGCTTCATGTGGAATGGATCAGAATCTAGGAACACGGGCTATCCGCCGAACAAGGTGCCGACCGCTTCGGGCCGTAGTCCGGTGTCGCCCGCGCGCAGGAGGAAAAGCGCGTCGAGGCGCATGCGCCGCGCAAGCTCGGCTCCCGCCTTCGCGCCGAGAACCATCAGCGCCGTCGCCCAGGCGTCGGCCGCCGCGCAGGTGCCCGCAACGACGGTGACGGAGGCGGGCGGCGCCATCAGGGGCGCGCCGCGGCGCGGGTCCATCGTGTGCGACAGCCGGCGGCCCTCGACGACGAGCCAGTGCCGGTAGTCGCCCGAGGTGGCGACGGCGGCGTCCTGCAAGGCCAGCAGCGAATGCGGCGCGCGGCGGTCGGGGTCGGGCGCTTCGACGGCGATGGTCCAGGGTCGGTCGCCGGGGCGCAGGCCGCATGCCCGCATCTCGCCGTCGATGCCCACCAGCGCGGATGAAATGCCGGCGTCATGCAGCGTCCCGGCCAGCCGGTCCGCACCGTAGCCCTTGGCGATGCCGTTGAGGTCGAGCGTGATCGGCGCCCTCTTGCGCGCCCTTGCGCTTGCCGGATCCAGTTCCAGCACGTCGTGGGCGGGCCGGCGCGGCGCCGCGAGCGCCTTGCGGATGAGACCCTGTTCGGCGGCCGCGGGGCCGAAGCCCCAGGCATTCACCGCATCGCCCATGCCGATGTCGAACGCGCCGCCCGAGGCGCGGCCGATGTCGAGCGCGAGGCGCAGCACCTCCATCAGGCGCGTCGGCACCTGCACCCAGGCACCGGGCGGCGCCGCGTTGAGGCGCATCAGGTCGCTGCCGGGCTTCCAGACGGACATCTGCGCGTCCACCTCGTCCACCGCGGCCTGAAGCGCGAGGCGAATCGGGTCCGGGTCGAACGTTCCCGCCGTGTGGAACAGGGCCGACCAGCGCGTGCCCATGGTGGGTCCGTTGAGGGCGTGCCGCTTCAGCTCAGTAGACGTCTTCGACATAGCGTCCTTCCGCCTTCAGCAGGGCCGGCGACAGCCCGGCGGGTTCGAGAATGTCGGCGAGCGCTGCGGAAACCCCCGCCGCCATGTCCCGCCCGCCGCAGACCATGATCCGCGCGCCCTTGCCGATCAGCTGCACGATCTCGGCGGCCTCCCTGCGCAGGGCGTCCTGTACGTAATAGGGCCTTTCCCCGCGCGAGCAGGCCGCGACAAGCCGCCTGAGACGGCCCTCCCGCAGCCAGCCAGCCAGTTCCCTGCCGTAAAGGAAGTCGCTGCGGAGATGGCGCATTCCGAAGAACAGGTGGATCGGGCGGCGGCCGGCATTGGCGCGCACGAAGCCCGCCAGCGGCCCGATTCCCGTGCCGGCGCCGATCAGGATGAGCGGGGCGCGGCCACGGCCGGCGCGAAAGCCGGGATTGCGGCGCAGAAAGGCGCGGACGGTATCGCCGGGCCGCAGTTCATGGAGCTGGCCGGAACACAGGCCCGCCGGCTGCTTCCTCACGACGATCTCGACGAAGCCGTCGCGACGGCCCGAGGCGAGCGAGTAGAACCGGGGAGCGGCCGGGCCTTCCGGCAGGATGCCGAGGAGGTCCCCGGCCGTAAAACGGCCGAAGCCATGGCCGGTCAGGCGCCGCAGGAGCGTAACCCTCGGCAGCGCGAAGCGCAGGATGGCCGTCGGCGCCTGTACCTGGGCTCCGTAGTCGCGGCGCGAAACGAGCGTCAGGGGAAGGGCGGCGGGCAGGGCCGCCCGGTGGTCGAGTTCCAGCTCCAGGCCCATCGCCGCGCCCAGCGACCGGCCCCAGCGGGCGAAGTCCTGCGGCGACTGGCGGTCCACCGTGTCGAAGGGAACCGCCATTTTCCAACCCGCCGCCCGCGCCGTCCCGGCGACCGCCTGCGCGAAGGCGCAATAGGCCGGGAAGCCGCGGTCGCCGAAGCCGAGCACCGCCAGCGAGGCCGCCGGGGCCGGCCGCAGGAATTTCAGCCGGTCCAGAAAACCCCTGGCCGAGGCCGGCGCGTCCCCGTTGCCATAGGTGGCGGTGAGGATCACGATGTGCCGCGCCTGCCGGTAGCGCGCCGGGTCGAAGGCCGACATCGGCGCGACGTGGACCGCCTGGCCCGCCCGCGACAGCGCGGCATGCAACGTCGCGGCGAAGCCCCATGTGCTGCCGCCCTCGCTGCCGACGAGAAGGACGGTCCCGGCCTGTCCCGCGGCGACATTGCCGCGGATGCGGGGCCGACCGCGCCGGCCTGCAAGCCACAGGACGAGGCCCGTTCCCGCCAATGCCGGCACGCCGAGCGCCATGACGCCGAGCACCAGCCCGAGCGCCGCCGCGCCCTGACCGGTGTGCAGCATGTAGATCGTTTCCGAAACGCGCTGCCATCCGCTGAGGCCGCTCGACGCCAGAACCGCGCCGGTGCCCTGGTCGAGATGGTAGGTGCCGGCATCGGTCTTCAGGATGAAGGTGTCCTGCGCGTCGGCGGGGTCGGGGAACGACAGGCTGCGAAGCTCGGTGACGGGTGTCCGCTTCAGCATGTCCATGGTCGCGACGGGCGCACCGGTGCGGCCGCTTGCGGCGTCGAGGAGGGGGGGCGATGCCGGCCCGTCCGGCAAAAGGTCGAATGTCGAGGCCGTCATCCACAGCGCCGTGGCGGAGGAGAGCAGGAGGCCGGCGACGGCGAGGCGCGCGATCTCGACATGCAGGCGGCCGGCGAGCGGCCCGCGCATCGGCGTGAACCAGCGCCGCCAGCCGCCGGCCCGGCGCGCGACGAGCGCGGCGCCGGACAGGGCCAGCACCAGCATCGCCGCCGCCGCCGCCGCCGTGACGATGCGGCCGCCGTCGCCGAGCAGCAGCGAGCGGTGCAGGTTGGTCAGCCAGCGTTCGAACTGGTTCGGATCGGCGGAAGCGACGGCCCGCCCGCTCGCCGGATCGATGACCGCCGCCTGCGGCGCGCCGTCCTCGAACCAGTAGGCGGTGATCTTGCCCGAGGGCGCGCGCCGGATCTGCTCCACCTGCGGGTAGGCGGCCTGGATGCGGTCCGCCAGGCTTGCCGCCGAAAGGCCGGCTTCGACCTGCGGCGCCGTCAGGCGGTCCGCCGCGGGAAACAGCGCAAGCGCCGCTCCGCTCAGGCTCAGCACGATCAGGACAAGCGCGGCCGCAAGGCCCGGCCACCGATGAAGCATGCGGATCATGGCGGCCTCCGGCTACAGGGCGTAGGCGAAGCTGGAGACGTAGCGCCGTCCGCGCGCCGGGGTTCCGGCTCCGGCGGTCGTCAGCGGCACCGTCACGTCGTTGGGGCTGTCGCGCATGTCCTCGACGGCGGCGTCGACATGCAGCTTGTAGCCGGCATCGAACAGGGAATCGGCCAGATCGAGCGTGATTTCCAGCGTGCGGCCCGCCCCGACGCTGGCGCCCGTGATGCCGTCGATCTCGGCCGTGTTGCCGCCGGTGGCGTCATACCAGCCCGACAGGTGCTCGTAATATTTCGACTTGGCGCCGGCCATCCACAGGCTGCCGACATAGGCGCCCTGCGCATCGGTGACATAGAGCGCCAGATAGGCGCCGTTGCCGCCATAGTTGTCGAGCGTGGCCGTCAGCGTGACCGGCCGGGCCATGGCGAGGCCGGGAATCGTCAGCGCCGTCGTGACGGCAAGGATGGCGAGAAGCGATTTCATGTGGATCGTACCTTTTCCGGAGCCGCGAATCGGTGCGCCGTGCGCCCACCGTCGGGCTCAATCTGGCGAAGGCGCCTGAGCGCTTGCTGACGGCCTGACGATTTCTGCTTCAGCTTGTCGTCAGAAAACGACCCGCCCGTCGCTATCGGACGCGGCGGCGGCCGGGCCGCGCCGCCACCATGCGCGACCGGAGCGGAGTGACGGGCCCGGCGCGCATCCCCTTGCGCAGGACAAGGCATGCTTCGCCGGCAGGGTGCGCCGTAGCGGGGCGGGCCTGTCATGCGATCGACCATGTCGCGAAACCTCGGGTTACCGGGCATGAACGGCCTGGACGCGCTGAAGACAGCGCGCCGCCGCGCGTTTCTTCCCCTTACCGATCCCGACCGCGCGGGACGCCTGGCCGGAACGGGTGGACCAACGATTATCCGACCGGCCCGGGTCTTCCGCAGGGCCGAAGCGTGATATGATATTTCGATCTGGTACTTCCGCGCGGACGGCGCCAGTTAAAGCAATTCCAGCAAAAATGCGCAGCGGTTTTGCGTCCGGAATTGCGTAAAAACCAAAGGTTAGAGCGTTTTTGCGATTCGGAGAAAAGCGGAAATGCTCTGGCTGACCTGCCGGGCCGGCAAGAGAAACGCACATAAGGAGGAGTGAGATGAACAGGAAAACCGCGATTTCCACGGCGCCCCGGCGCAGCGTTATCGTGAATGGCTTCACCAACAGCGTCCTCGATCCGGACGCATCGATGCTCGGGCCGGTGGAGAACGGCGGAACGATCATCGCAAACACCGCTCCCGGCTGCTGGGGGCCGATGATCACGCCGCGCCTGCGCGGCGGCCACGAAGTCACGCAGCCGGTTTTCGTCGAGGGGGCGGAGCCGGGGGACGGGATCGCCATCCGCATCCGCGACATCACCGTCACGGCGATCGCGACCGCGTCGGGACATGATTCCTCGCCGGAAGGGTTCTGCCTTGGCGATCCCTATGTCGCCGCCCGCTGCCCGACCTGCGACGAGATCTGGCCGCAGACGCATCTGGAGGGAATAGGCCAGGACGCCGTCAGGTGCGACAAATGCGGCAATGCCGTCAAGCCGTTCGAGATCGTCCATGGCTATACCGTCGTCTTCGACGAGACGCGCCGGGTCGGGGTGACCGTGCCGAAGGCGGCGGCGGAAAAGATCGCGCGCCGCGCCCATCATTACGCCGCCCTGCCCGACAAATCGGTGCAGCATCCGATCCTGGCCTTCGCGCCGTCCGACATGCCCGGCGTCATGGTGCGCATGCGCCCCTTCCTCGGGCAGCTCGGCACCACGCCGTCACATCCCATGCCGGATTCGCACAATGCCGGCGACTTCGGCTCCTTCCTCGTCGGCGCCCCGCATCCCTACGCCATCACCGCGGAGCAACTGGCCGAACACAAGACCGACGGCCACATGGACATCGACGCCGTCAGGCCCGGCGCCATCCTGATCGCGCCCGTCAAGGTGAAGGGCGCCGGCGTCTACATGGGCGACATGCACGCAGCCCAGGGCGACGGCGAGATCGCCGGCCATACGATGGATGTCGCCGGAAGCGTGACGTTGCAGGTCGAGGTGGTGAAGAACTTCCCGATAGATGGTCCGGTGCTGTTTCCCCTGCCCGAGGACCTTCCGCCGCTGGCGCGCCCGTTCAGCGCAGACGAGCGCGCCCGGGCCGAGCGGCTGGCCCGCTCGTGGGGCATGGATCGCCTCGAAGAGCTGGCGCCCGTCTCCGTCGTCGGCACGGCCGCCGACATGAACGCGGCCATCGACAACGGCCTTGAGCGGGCCGCAAGGCTTCTCGGCATGACGGTTCCGGAGGTGCGCAACAGGGCCACGATAAACGGCGCGATCGAGATCGGCCGCGCGCCGGGCGTCATACAGGTGACCCTCCTTGCGCCGATGGACCGGCTCGATGCCGTCGGCCTGGGGGATTACGCGCGCGAACAGTACAATTTGTGAGCGCGCGGAGCAGGGGCGCCAGCTACCGCATGTCGTTGTCCCGAAATCGGTGCCCACTTGCGGGCGACATGTTTTCGAGCCGCGGGCGTGCTGACGAACGCCCGCTGCTCCAGCTTGTTTTTCCCGGCCGCATTTGTGCGGCGTCAGACCATTCCGTCTGCCTGCAAAATGCTCCAAAGAGGCCGGCGTCCTCAGACCACCGTGCCGAACAGGGCGCCGATCGCCGCCGTCAGCGCCATCGCAATGGCGCCCCAGAACGTCACGCGCACCACCGGCTTGCCGATTTTCGCACCGCCGGCGCGCGCGCCGATCGCCCCCAGCAGGGCGAGGAAGACCAGCGAGGCGACGGACACGCCGGCGATCAGCATGGAATGCGGCAACAGCACCGCCGCCAGCAACGGCAAAGCGGCACCGGCCGCGAAGGTCGCCGCCGAAGTGAGTGCCGCCTGGATCGGCCGGGCCGTCGTCGCTTCGGACAGGCCCAGCTCGTCGCGCGCATGGGCGCCCAGCGCATCCCTGGCCATGAGCTGGTCGGCCACCTTGCGGGCAAGCTCGTGGTCGAGGCCGCGCTGCACGTAGATCTGCGCCAGCTCCTCGCGCTCGAACTCCGGCTGGCTGGCCAGCTCCCGCCGTTCGCGGGCGAGATCGGCCTGCTCGGTGTCGGACTGGGAGCTGACCGAGACATATTCGCCGGCCGCCATCGACATGGCGCCGGCAACAAGGCCGGCAACGCCGGCGATCAGCACGTCCGACGTGGAGGTCGAGGCCGCCGCGACGCCGACGATCAGGCTGGCGGTCGAAACGATCCCGTCATTGGCGCCGAGGACGGCCGCGCGCAGCCAGCCGATGCGCGAGATCAGATGGGTTTCCGTATGCATGAGCGAACGCAAGAAAGTCTCCCCGGAGGTTCACGAGGGGTGTCTTGCCCGGAATCATTTCCGTCGCGCGGCAGCCCCTGTCGTCCCGACTTATAAAGCATGTCGCCCCGAAGTGGAAACCAAGTGGAAACCAAGTGGAAACCGGTTTCGGGACAACGACATGCGTAAGAACAGGAGCCTGAAGCGCAGGGAGCTGTTCGGAAGGATCGCGGCGCGCTTTGGCGCGCCGCGCAGGCGGACGGCAGGCTTCGCTCGCTCAGCGCAGGCTCATGCGCTGCAATGTGCCGTCGCGCAGCACGAACTGGTGCCAGATGGCGATCAGGGCATGCAGCCCCGCAAGGATCAGGATAAGGGTGCCGGCATTCTCGTGGAGTTCGGCGATCAGGCCGGGGCGCCCCTGCACGGTCGCCGTCAGCGCGGGAAGCTCGATGCCGAGGAAGGAAACCGTCACTCCCATGCGCGACGCGGTGTACCAGCCCGTGATCGGCAGGGCGATCAGAAGCAGATAGAGCAGCCCGTGCCCGGCCTTTGCCGCGATCTCCAGCCAGCCCCTCCGGGCGCTCGTGTCCGGCGCGGCTCCGGCCAGCCGCAGGATCAGGCGCGGGACGATGAGGGCGAGCACCGCCAGTCCCAGCGTGAAATGCAGCAAGGGCGGCTCCTTAGCCACTTCGCGGCCGCCCTCGGCGGTCAGCCAGGCGGCGAGCACCAGTACGGCCGTCAGCCAGTGAATGACGATCATGGTTTTGGAGTAACGGAGGGAATCGCTTGGCATGGTTGGCTTTTCCTGTCGGGGGAATATCGTTGCACCTGAGAGAAGCGAGGGTCACTTCACGACGCTTTTGGGCAGCTTGCCCGGTTCAAGGAGCTTGTTTGCAGGGGCCTTGCCGGAGGTGCCGCTCATGCCGGAATCGGAAGGCCGCCGCCGTTCGCGCATATTCTCGTCGTCATCCCGGTCCCTGTACTTCATTTTGACCACCGAAAGCGTCGCCGGATCGATCCTGGCCTTGAACGCCTGCCCGGTTTCGTCGATGCCCCTGATCTGGTAGCAGCCGTCGTCGATCTTGATCCGGCTCACCTGCCAGCCGCGCGCCCTCGCCATCGTCTCGACCGCTTCGCGCGGCTGCCACCGATCCATCGGCACGTGGCAATCGTCGTCGGCCATCGCCGCACCGGCTCCGGCCATGATGAGGAAAAGCGAAGCCGCCGCAATATATTTCATCATGTCATTTGTCCTGAATCAGCGTCTACATAAAGAAATGCTGGCATTCTTTTCTGACGGATAGCTGAAGCCCAATCGAGTTTCCTGTCAGCCGGATGACAGGTCCATTGACGAGGGATGAGCGCAATCAGGATAAAGTGCACATGAGAATCCTTCTGGTGGAAGACGACACGATCCTTGGCGCGGCGGTGCGCGACCACATCGCGGCCGATAATCATTCGGTCGACTGGGTCACCCGCCTCGATGCGGCGTCTGACCATCTGGACAGCGCCGCCTACGATCTCGTTCTTCTCGATCTCATGCTTCCCGACGGGCAGGGCATCGCCTTCCTGCGCGACCTGCGCCGCAAGGGCAGCGTCACGCCGGTCGTGATCCTGACGGCGCTGGACCAGATTTCGGACCGCATCAATGGGCTGAACGCCGGAGCGGACGACTACATGACCAAGCCCTTCGACCTGTCCGAACTGTCGGCGCGGATCAGCGCGGTGGCGCGCCGCTATAGCGGCAACCCCAACCCCCTCGTCGAGATCGGCGACCTCCAGATCGATCTGGCCGCCAGGACCGTCATGCGCAACGGCCGCTCCATCGACCTGACGGCGCGCGAATGGGCGCTGTTCGAGGCTTTCGTCCAGCATCCCGGCCAGGTTCTGTCCAAGGCGCAACTGGAAGAGCGGCTCTACGCCTTCGGTGCGGAAGTGGAGAGCAACACGATAGAGGTTCACGTCAGCCGCCTGCGCAAGAAGCTGGGGCGCGACGCCGTGGAGACGATGCGCGGCATCGGCTACCGGCTGGGCGGCGCGCGATGACGATGCCGCGCAGCCTGCAATGGCGCCTGTCGCTCTGGCTGGGCCTCGGCGTTGCCGTTCTGTGGGCGGTCGCCGCCACCGTCACCGCGCAGAAGCTGCGCCATGACATGGACGAGGTCTTCGACAGCGCGCTGGAGGAGACCGGCCAGCGCCTGCTGCCGTTGGCCGTCCGCGATGTCATCGACCGCGACAGCGACGACGACATCAGCCAGAGCGTCGCAACGATGCGCGAGCATGACGAATATTTCACCTATGTGGTGCGCGACGCCGAAGGCCGGGTGCTGCTGCGCTCGCACAAGGCGGATCCCTCGGTGTTTCCTCCATTCGCCGGCATGGGATTTGCCGACACCCCCACCCACCGCATCTATTCCGATGCCGCGCTTCAGGGCACGGTCACGATCTCGATCGCCGAACCGCTTGCCCGCCGCCGCATGATCGCGCGGGAGACGCTGCTGGGGCTGGCGCTGCCCCTGGGGCTGCTCATCCCGGTCGGCCTGATCGGGGTATGGGCGATCGTGCGCCTGTCGATGATGCCGCTGCGGCGCTTCCGCGCCGACATCGAGGTTCGGGGCGCGGGCGACCTGACCCCCATTTCCGCCGAGGGCCTGCCTTCGGAAATCCGGCCGAACGCGCTGGCGATCAACCGCCTGCTGGAGCGTCTGAGGCGTACGTTGGAGGCCGAGCGCGGCTTCACCGCCAATTCCGCGCATGAACTGCGCACGCCGGTGGCGGCGGCGCTGGCGCAAACGCAAAGGCTGATCATCGAAACCTCGGACGAGGCCGCCCGCGCGCGCGGCCGCGAGATCGAGACGGCGCTGCACCGGCTTGCCAGGCTGTCGGAAAAGCTGATGCAACTGGCGCGGGCCGAAGGAGCGCGGCTTCGGACAACCGAGCCGACCGACCTCGCCGCCATCCTGCGGATGGTGGTGAACGAAATGACCGCGAGCGGCGGCAATGCCGGACGGGTCGAGCTGGTTCTGCCGGGGGCTCCGGCGCTGTCGCATATCGATCCCGACGCCTTCGCGATCCTGGCGCGCAATCTGATCGAGAACGCGCTGAAGCACGGTTCGCGGCAAGAGCCGGTGCGCGTGACGCTGTCGGCGGACGGCGTGCTTCGCGTCGCCAATGCGGGACCGGTCGTGGCGCCGGACCTGCTTGCGCGCCTGACCAAACCGTTCGAGCGGGGGCAGGCGCAGGCGGACGGCGCCGGTCTTGGCCTGGCCATCGCCCGGACCATCGCCGCCGGCACCGGCGGCAGGATCGAGCTGCTGTCGCCGCGCGAGGGGCGGCAGGATGGTTTTGAAGCCCGGTTTTTCAGCGGCGGATGACGACAGGCTCTGCCTTGGGCCGGCAAATGTGCGAAGATGATGCCGGCGGCGGTCCGCTGCATGACTGAAACGATCGAGAGGATGACGTGAAGCAATCTAAGTCGCTGGATATTTCGATGGCCCTGTCTCTGGCAACCGTTCTGGGGATGGTTCTGGCCATTGCCGGCAGGTGGCTTTTCGGCGGTGAACTGGCCTTCCTCGGCCCGCCGGGTCTGGCGCTCGTCTATCTTGCCGGCGGGATGCCGGCCGCATGGCGGGCTCTCGCCGCGCTGTGGCGCGCCCATGTTCTCGACATCGACCTCTTGATGGTCGTGGCGGCGATCGCCGCCGCCATCGTCGGCGCGCCTTTCGAGGGTGCGGTGCTTCTGACGCTGTTCAGCATCTCCACCACGCTGGAACATCGGGCGCTGGGCCGCGCGCGCCGCGCCATCGAGGCGCTGATGGCGCTTCGGCCGGAAACGGCGCTGCGCAAGGGCGCGGACGGCAAGGTCGAGGAGGTTGCGGCGGCCGAACTTGCCGTCGGCGACGTGGTGGTGCTGCGCCCCGGCGCGCGAGTGCCCGCCGACGGCGTGATCGTCAGCGGGCGCGGCGGCATCGACGAGGCCAACATCACCGGCGAATCCATGCCCGTCTCCAAGGAGCCCGGCGCAAAGGTCTTCGAGGCCACCGTCAATCTCGACGGCGTGCTGGACGTGTCGGTCACAAGGACGGTCGGCGAGAGCACCATTGCCCGCATGATCCTGCTGGTGACCGAGGCGCAGGCGGGAAAGGCCCCCTCCGAGCAGTTCAGCGCCTGGTTCGGGCAGCGCTACACCATCGCGGTGCTGGCGGGCGCGGTGCTCGCCTTCGCCGCCTTCTACTTTCTGGGGCGCGACTGGGAGCAGGCGCTCTACAAGGCCGCCACGCTGCTGGTCGCGGCCAGCCCCTGCGCAATCGTCATATCCGTGCCCGCCGCCATCCTGTCGGCGCTGTCGGCGGCCGCGCGGGGCGGCGTGCTGTTCAAGGGCGGCGCGGCGCTGGAAACGCTCGCGGCCGTCGACACGTTCGCCTTCGACAAGACGGGAACGCTGACCACCGGCCGCGCCGCGGTGACGCAGGTGGTCGCGCTCGATGGCGACGAGGAGCGCTTCCTGTCGCTGCTTGCCGGGCTCGAAGCGCATTCGGAGCATCATATCGCCGCAGCGATCCGTCGGGATGTGACGGCGCGCGGTCTTGCCGAGGCGAAGGTCGTGGACGTGAACGCCCGGCCGGGTATCGGAATAGAAGGATCCGATGCCCTCGGCCCGGTATGGGCAGGCAACTCCTATATGGTCGGGGAAATGGGCGCCCGCATCGACCATCCCGCGCTCGATGCGCTGGCAAACGGCACCCGGACGGTGGTCTATCTCGGGCGTGGCGCGGCTGTGCTGGGGGCCGTCTGCGTGGCCGACGAGGTAAGGGCCACCTCCGCCCAGGCGCTCGATGCGCTGCGCGAGAGCGGCGTGCGCCGGATCGTCATGATGACGGGAGACCGCAGGCCGGTGGCGTTGCGCATCGGCGATGAACTGGGGCTGCAACCCGGCGATATTCACGCCGACATGCTGCCTCGGGACAAGGTGCGCGAAGTCGGCGAACTGGCGGCCAGCGGCAAGGTCGCCTTCGTCGGCGACGGCGTCAACGACGCCGCCGCGCTTGCCCGCGCCGATGTCGGCATCGCCATGGGCGCGGCCGGTTCCGATGTCGCGCTCCAGGCCGCCGACGTGGCGCTTCTGTCGGAGGACATGGAAAGGCTCGCCCATGCGCACCGGCTGGCCCGCCGCACCGCCGCCATCATCCGCCAGAACCTCGTCGTCGCCATCGGGGCGATGCTGGTGCTGGTCACCGGCGGCCTGTTCTTCGACCTGCCGCTGCCGCTGGCCGTCATCGGGCACGAGGGCGGCACCGTGCTGGTCGTCCTCAACGGCCTGCGCCTGCTGTCCGACCCGATCCGCCGGACCTCGACCGGACCTGCCCGTCCGGCATCGGAAGGGGCTTCGCAGCTTCCGCCGGCAAGGCAGGCCGCCAGCAGCCGCCAGCCGCCCCGGCGCGTGGCGTGATCCGGTGCGCCGGAGCCCGAATGTCCGGCCGGCGGCATGGCCTGCGGGCAGCACCCGCGCGGGATCGAGCCGATGGCGGCATTCTGAAGCGCGCCGCGATTTTTGGGCGACATGGTCTTGTTTTCGCGCATGTCGTTGCCCCGAAACCGGTTCCCGCTTTCGGGCAACATGCTTTAAAATCGAACCGGAAAGGATGAAGAGAAATGAAATACTATTTCGCCAAAACGCTGCATTGCGGCTTCGACGAAGCGATCGAGCGCACGACGGCCGCGCTGAAGGAAGCCGGCTTCGGCATCATCACGGAGATCGACGTTAGGGAGACGTTCAGGAAAAAGCTCGGCGTCGACTTTCGTGGCTACCGCATCCTCGGCGCCTGCAATCCGGCCATGGCGCATGAGGCGCTCACGATCGAGGACAAGGTCGGCACCATGCTGCCCTGCAACGTCATCGTCCAGGAGCTTGAGGGCGGCGGCGTCGAGATCGCGGCGGTCGATCCGGTGGCGTCGATGGCGGCGATCGACAACGACGCCCTGCGCGGCCCCGCGCAGAAGGTCCGCGACATGCTGATCGATGTCGTCAAACGGCTCTGACGGCGCTCTTTTCAGGGCACGCTGTGCCTGTCGACCAGGGGAGCATGCGCGCCCTGCGGTAAGCGCGGCGGAATTGGCGTTTCGGCCGGGGCGCGCGCCGTTTGTGCTGAGCCGTTCATGGTTTCACGGAATCGCCGAACGGCGCCAGGTCTTTGTCGCGTTTGCGAACCGGAAAAATGTTTCCACTTTTCCTGGGAACGCTTTGGCCTGCCATTGGCCGTCCCCGGCCGTCCCCGCGGAGACGGCCCGCCTCACCGAACGCCTTGAGCGGGAATACGATCATGTCGGCGCGTCCGGGAAGGCCTGCCATAAGGAGGCGTCCGTTCTTCCGGTCCCGGCGCGATAGGGCCGCGCAACGATCGGCGAGAACATCCTGAAACCAGACGTCATCGTCTGACACAGCGTAAAGGCGGCCGGAGAAACGGGACCGGGACGGCGCCGGAAGCGATCGCCGGAACGGCGTCTTTCCAGCCCCTTCGGCAACGCGCCCTGAAATTTGACGCAGGGCCCCATTGCGCCCTTGTGCAACGGGCGGCATGGCATTAGATAGTAATCGATTACTATCTTTGAGGTGGCGCGATGAACTCCCGACCAGCCTACCTGCCTGCGGAGGAACGGCGCGAGGTGACGGTGGAAACCGTCATCGATCTTGCGGCCGAACAAAACCCGGCTGACATCACCACCGGCGCCATCGCCAAGCGGATGGGGGTGACCCAGGGCGCGCTGTTCAGGCACTTCCCCTCCAAGGACGCCATTCTCCAGGCGGTCATGGAATGGGTGGCGGAGCGGCTGCTCGCGCGCATCGACAGGGCGATTTCCGCCGCGGCCTCTCCGCTCGACGCGCTGGAGGCGGTATTCATGACGCATATCGACTTCATCTCGGAGCATCCCGGCGTGCCGCGCATGCTGTTTGGAGAGTTGCAGCGCGCCGAGCAGACCATGGCCAAGCGCATGGCGCAAACCCTGATCCAGCACTATGGCGAGCGTCTCGGCCGACTTGTCGCGGAGGGAAAGGAACGGGGCGAACTGGCGCAAGCGCTGGACGACAAGGCAGCCGTCACCCTCTTCATCGGCACGATCCAGGGTCTTGTCATGCAGTCTCTTCTGGCCGGCGACGTCAGGCGCATCCGCGCCAGCGCGCCGGGAACGTTTTCGCTGTACCGGCGCGCGATCGAGGCGGCGAAATGAACCACATCTGCCCGAACCGGAAATCTCCGCTGCAATCCTTCGAGGCCATGTCCGTGGCCGATGCCGCATATGTTGCCGGCCATCCGGCCATCGCTTCCTCTGCCTGGCCTGTAAATCGGAAAGGCCCGGCGCTCGGGCCGGCGATGCCCAGGCGGGCGATCGGTTCCTTCATCCGGCGACATGAGCACCATTTTTCCCGCATGGTCGAAGACGGCTTGCGCGGCGGCCAATTGCGCGCCGCGCCCGAGGAAAAAAGCGCGGCCCGCCTTTGCGCGACCGCCATCCGGCAGCCGCTTTTCAGGGCTCTGGCCGGCGACGAGGCGCATGAAACCCGCGAGGCCGCGCGATGAAATTTCCGTCGATCCAGCGTCGCACCCTGATGCTTCTGGCCGTTGCGGTTCCCATTGCCGGCCTGTTCGGCTACGTGGTCATGCGATCGGGGCCGCTGGCGCCGGTCGCCGTCATGACCGCGACCGTCGAAACCCGCCCGATCTCGCCGGCGCTCTTCGGCATCGGCACGGTCGAGGCCCGCTTTTCCTACAAGATCGGTCCCATCGTCGCCGGCCGCATCGCCAGGATCGACGTCGATGTGGGCGACCATGTGCGCACCGGACAGGTTCTGGCGGGAATGGACCCGGTGGACCTCGACGAGCGCATTGCCGCTCTCGATGCAGCGATGCGCCGCGCCGAAGCGGCGATACAGACCGCACAGGCTCAGGTGGACGATGCATCGGCGCGCAGGGATTACGCCCAGGCGCAGGCGAAACGCTATGAGGATCTGTGGAAAACCCGCGCCGTCAGCGAGGTCGCGGTCGAGACGAAGCGGCAGGACAGCCAGGTCGCGCTCGCCGCTCTCTCGGCCGCCCGGTCCAATCTCGTCGCCGCGCAACAGGATCTGCAACGCAACCGGGCCGACCGCGACGGGCTGATCAAGCAGCGCGAGAATCTGGTCCTGCGCGCGCCCGTCGATGGCGTGATCGCGGCGCGCAACGCCGAACCCGGAACGACCATGGTGGCTGGACAGGCAGTCGTCGAGATGATCGATCCGAAGAATTTCTGGGTCAACGCCCGGTTCGACCAGATCGCGGCAACGGGCCTGCGCAAGGGGCTTTCGGCGCGGATCACGCTGCGGTCTCATGGCGGGACGGGCATCCCCGGAAAGGTGTCGCGCGTGGAAGTGCTCGCCGATCCGGTCACGGAGGAAAACCTGGCCAAGGTGGAGTTCGACGCGCTTCCCGACCCGCTTCCTCCCATCGGGGAACTGGCGGAAGTGACGATCGCGCTGCCGGAACTGCCGGCATTGCCGGCGATCCCGAATGCCGCTGTCCAGACTGTCGACGGCAAAGCCGGCGTCTGGAAGGTTGACGGCGGCAAGATTCATTTCGTCCCCGTCCGGGTCGGGGCTTCCGATCTCGATGGGCTCGTTCAGGTGACGCAGGGCTTGCAAGCCGGCGACGAGATCGTCGTTCACAGTTCCTCAAGGCTTGCGGGCACCAGCCGCATCCAGATCACCGATAAACCTGCGGAGCTTCTCAAATGATCAGCCTCGCCGGCCGCGACATCCTGCATTCATGGGGCAAGTTCGTGTTCACCGGAATCGGGCTCGGCCTGCTGATCGGCGTCACCTTCACCATGGCCGGCGTCTATCGGGGCATGGTCAATGACGGCAAGGTGCTGCTCGACAACAGCGGCGCCGACCTGTGGGTCGTCCAGCGGAACACGCTGGGGCCCTATGCCGAATCCTCCAGTATCAATGACGACATCTACCGGATGATCCTGACGACGCCCGGCGTCGAGCGGGCCGCCAACGTCACCTATCTGACGATGCAGGTTCGCAAGGGAAATACGGACGTGCGGGCGATGGTGGTCGGCATCGCGCCGGGAGACATGACGACACCCGGCCGGCCGCCGTTTCTCGTTGCCGGACGCCAGATCACGCGCGGCCATTACGAAGCCGTGGCCGATGCCGCGACCGGCTTTGCTCCCGGAGACGCCATCGTCATCCGGCGCAATCATTACAAGGTGGTCGGCCTCACCCGGCGGGCGGTGTCGTCGAGCGGCGACCCGATGGTGTTCATCCCGCTCAAGGATGCGCAAGAGGCGCAATTCATCAAGGACAACGATTCCATCGTGCGCCAGCGCCGGCGCACCGGCGAGAACCCCGAATTCAACCGCCCCGGCGTGCCGGGATTGCTGGACGCCGTGATCGCCTCGCAAAACGTCAACCCTTACGTGAACGCCGTTCTGGTGCGCATCAGGCCCGGTTACGACCCGGACCGGATCGCGGCCGACATCGCACGGTGGAAGCGGCTGACGGTCTATACGCGCCCGCAGATGGAGGAAATCCTGGTCGGCAAGCTGATCGCCACCTCGGCCAGGCAGATCGGCATGTTCCTCGCCATCCTGGCGATCGTCAGCGCCGCGATCGTCGCCTTCATCATCTACACGCTCACCATGGACAAGATCCGCGAGATCGCCGTGCTGAAGCTGATCGGCACGCGCAATCGCACCATCGCGTCCATGATCCTGCAACAGGCGGTCGTGCTCGGGCTGATCGGCTTCGTCGTCGGCAAGATCAGCGCGACCTTCGCCGCACCCCTGTTCCCGAAATTCGTCCTGCTGCTTTCCCAGGATACGGCGGCCGGACTTGTCGCGGTCGTGATCATCTGCGCGCTGGCCAGCGTCGTCGCCATCCGCATGGCGCTCAAGGTCGATCCCGCCGAGGCGATCGGAGGCTGACATGGGCGGCGGAATCCTCATCGAAGGGGTCAGGAAGCGGTATGGCAGCGGCGACACCGCCGTCGACGCCCTCAAGAACGTCAACATGCAGGTCGCCCCCGGCGAAGTGGTCGGCCTCATCGGCCCCTCGGGATCGGGCAAGAGCACGCTGCTCAAGGCCCTCGGCGCCGTCATCGACCCGAGCGGGGGCCGCATGACCCTCGGCGACGAGGTGATCTATGACGACGGCTGGAAGATCCGCGATCTGCGCGCGTTGCGCCGCGACAAGATCGGCTTCGTCTTCCAGGCGCCTTACCTCATCCCCTTTCTGGACGTGACCGACAATGTCGCGCTGCTGCCGATGCTGGCCGGCGTTCCCAACGCCGAATCGCGCCGGCGGGCGCGCGATCTGCTCAAGGCCCTCGACGTCGAGCATCGCGCCGCCGCCATGCCCTCGCAGCTTTCCGGCGGCGAACAACAGCGGGTGGCGATCGCGCGCGGCCTGGTCAACCGGCCGCCGGTGATCCTCGCCGACGAACCGACCGCGCCGCTGGACAGCGTGCGGGCGCTGGCCGTGATCCGCATCCTCAACGACATGGCGGCCAGGTTTGGAACGGCGATCATCGTCGTCACCCATGACGAGAAGATCATTCCGACCTTCAGGCGCATCTATCACATCAGGGACGGCGTGACCCATGAAGAGGCCGGAGAGGGGCGCGGCTTTGACTGACCATGCGACCGGAAAGAAACCTGGAAAACCAGCCGGATGCGAATGGACAATCGGCAAGGCGTGAAACCGGCTCGATCCGGCAAACGGATATGTCGGCCCCGGAAAACGCGAACAGGCTTTCAAATTGTAATTATAGCACGCACAATTTCGGAACGGGACGAGAAGGAGAAATCAGGATGTCCGCTCGGGTATCGAAACCGGTGGCCAAAGTGCTCGGCGGGATCGCGCTCCTGTTCGGGATAGCGACCCTTGTTTCCGGAGGAAACGCGCTTTTCGTATCGCATGAGATTGCAAATCCCGCGGCAAACATCGTGCCCTTCGTATTGTATTTCAATTTTGCCGCGGGATTTGCCTATGTCGCCGCCGGCGCGGGGCTGGTCCTGCAACGCCCCTGGGCGCCCGCGCTTTCAGCGGCTATCGCCGCCGCGACCGCCATCGTCTTCGCCGGTCTTGGCGTCTGGATATTGGCGGGCAACGCTTATGAGATGCGGACCGTCGCCGCCATGAGCCTGCGCACTGCGTTCTGGCTGGTGGCCGGCGCCGTTTCGATGATGCGCTCCGGCTCGCCCGACCACCCCGCTTCCCGCCGGCCCGCTTCCCGCCGGCCCGCTTCCGGCCACCCCGCCTCCGGCGGGCAGGCGGATGTTCGTCAGGCCGGTGACAGTCGGTCGCCGAATGGAGACGACGGTCGAAATGCCCCTTGATGGAGCGATGCGCTGGGCGATCTGGCCCATCGTGGCCGTTGGTCTGTCGGCATGCGCCTCACGGCCCGGAACCGAAACCCTGGCCGCCGGGCGGGAACCTGCGAAGCCCGGCCGGGAAATCGCGATCGTCACGGCGACCGATCGCCAACGAGATTCCACCGGCATTGGGTATACCGCCGCGAGATCGCCGCAGTTGCAATTCGAGCGTTTTACAGTTGCGGTGCCAGAAGATCCGGACAAGGCTCGGCAACCGGCGAACTCCTCCCGCAGATACACTGTCACGAGGCGGGAGCCGATCACCGCCAGGGATATAGACCTTGACGACGATACGCTTATCTACGTTCACGGATACAATTACAGTTTTCAGGAATCGTTGTTTCAGGTCGCGAAAGTCGTGGCGGAAGGAAAGCTCGCGGAAACTCCGATCCTCTTTAGCTGGCCGTCGCAAGGTTCTGTCACGGGATATGTCGCGGACAAGGACGCCGCCACCTATGCGCGCGACGATCTCGTGAAACTGCTCCGCGACCTCGAAAAGCACCGCGCGAAGAGCCATGTCACGCTGTTTGGACACAGTATGGGCGCCTGGCTCGTTGTCGAGGCGCTGCGGCAGCTCAGGATTTCGGGCCGGGACGACGTTCTTCGACGGATAGACCAGGTGGTTCTGGCCGCCCCGGATATCGATGTCGATCTTTTCGAGCGGCAGTTGCATACGATCGGGCCATTGGCCCGTCCAATGATCGTGCTCAACGCAACGGATGACCGGGCGCTCGCCATTTCGAGCCGCATCGGCCATTCGCGCGCGAGAATGGGATCGATCGACGAAATGAATATGGCGGTGCGGAAGATGATCGCCGACGGCGCTATCGAGATCGTCGATCTGTCAGCCCTCCCCGCTCCCGACAGAACCAACCACAATCGCTTCATCGAGCTGATCAGGGCCTTGTCCGGCTCGGTCGTCAGACGGAACGCATTTCTGGAAGGCAGGCTAGCTGTAAGGTTTCAGGAGGTTGTCCATTCGGACCGGGGAGACTGAAGTTACCTGGCTTCAGCATTCAGCGGAGGGTCGGAATGAACATCCACAAGAATGCCCGTTTGACGCCTTTGCGTCGAGAAGAAATGGCGCAGGCGGTCATCGCCGGCGGTCTTTCCCAGGCCGAGGCGGCGCGGAGATGTGGCGTGTCGGCCAAGATCGTAGTGCGCCGGGTCGAGCGCTTCAGGATCGAAGGGCGCGCGCCCGGATGATGCCGGGCGCGACAGCTCCGGCCATTGTCGAGCGCATCGTAGGGTTGCACCGTCAGCGCTGGAGCGGCCGACACATCGCGCTGGAGGCTGGCGTCTCGCCGGCCATAGTCAACCGGGTCCTGAAACGGGCGGGTTTGTCGCGTTTGCGGGACCTTGAACCAGCCGAGCCCATCAGGCGCTACGAACGGGACCATCCCGGCGAGATGATCCATATCGATATCAGGAAGCCTGGGCGATTTGAACGGGTCGGTCACGGCATCACCGGTGATCGCACCGGCCAGTCCAATGGAGCGTTTCCGATCCGGAGAAGTGTTTCCACTTTTCCTGGAAACGCTCCAACGATCTTCGGGACCGTGTGATCGCGACGGGTGGCTCTGGCGACAGCTGCCGGTTGGTCGCGGCCCGGGTCTCCGATTTTGGAAATTTGCTGTCTGCAAGGAGGTGGCAAGGGCGTCGCTGCGCTGATTTTTGCTTGACTTAACGTTAAATCTAGCCGTATCAAGTCTGCCATGCCGGTGCTGTGGGCGAAAGTCTACGGATGCGGCGGCGAATTTCCTCTCATGCCATGAAAGCCGATACCATGACGGATACTCTGCAAAGCACGGTTGACCGCCAGCGCCAGTACATTGCTGGCGGGACGATGTCGCTGAACCGCGCGATCACGCCCTCGAAGCTGTTCGTGCGGGCGAAGGGCGCTTATCTCTACGATGCCGACGGCAACGAATATATCGATTACCATGCCGGCTTCGCGCCCTATCTGTTCGGCCATGGCGATGCGGAAGTCGACGAGGCGGTGATCGCCATGATCCGCTCGGGCGCGTCGCTGATCGGCGCCGGCACCATGCCGTGGGAGGCCGAGGTCGCCGAGCTGCTGGTCGGGTGCGTGCCCGGCATCGAGCAATTGCAGCTGACCAGCACCGGCTCGGAGGCGGTCGGCTATGCGTTGCGTCTGGCGCGCGCCCATACCGGGCGCGATGTCGTGGTGGTCATGCAGGGCGGCTACAATGGCTGCTTCGACTATGTCAGCTACAATCTGATGGACCCGCGCTCCTTCGTGGAGGATCACCGCGAAGGCGAGGAATATCCGCTCTCGGTGACCACGGCGGGCGTGCCGAAGGCGATCGACCAGACGGTGCGCGCCATCGAGTTCAACGATCTGGCGGCGGCCGAAAAGGTGCTGGCGAAGGGCGACGTGGCGGCCATCATCCTGGAGCCGATCCTGCAGAACATCGGCATCGTCAAGCCGCTGCCCTTCTATCTGGAGGGCCTGCGGGCGCTGTGCGACAAATATGGCACGGTTCTGATCTTCGACGAGGTCAAGACCGGTTTCCGCCATGCGCTGGGCGGCTATCAGGCGCTGTCGGGCGTGACGCCCGATCTGTGCACCTTCGGCAAGGCGGTGGCCAATGGCTATCCGATGGGGGTCGTCGGCGGCAGGCGCGAGATCATGAGCCTGTGCGCGCATCCCGATCCGAAAAAGCGGGTCTCGGTCGCCGGCACCTACAACGGCCATCCGGTCAATGTGGCGGCGGCGCTCGCCTGCCTGACGCGGCTGAAGAGCCGGGAGGCGGAAGTCTATGGCGGTCTGGAGCGTCTGGGCGCGCGGCTCGAGGCGGGTCTGAAGAGCATCTTCGAGACGCGCAACTACCCGACCACCATCGTGCGCCAGGGCTCGGCCTTCGCCGTCTACTTCATGGACCATGCGCCGGTGAGCTGGCGCGACGTGGTGATGAACAACGACATGGAGCGCGATCTCGCCTATCGCCGGGCGCTGATCGACAATGGCGTGTTCCATTTCCCGGTCGTCACCAAGCAGGGCTCGATCTCGCTCGCCCACACCGACGCCGACATCGACCGCACCATCGAGATCACCGAAAAGGTCGTCAACTCCCTCGCCTGAGCGAGGAGAGCCTGAAGACGTCGAAAAACCCGGCCGGACGATCCGGCCGGTTTTTGTTTACGGGGCAGGATTGTTTTGCGCCCTGACAGGTGGCAGGCGACCGACAGGCCACCCTGCCTCATTCGCGCACCATCGTCCCGGACGCCACCTCTTTGCGGTTGCGGCGCAATGCGGCGGCCGCCCGCATGACGAGGCTTTCCAGCCCGTTGGGCAGGAACAGGATGGCAAGGATCAGGATGCCGCCATAGAGCAGGGGCCGCACCTGATCGGCGCCGATGCCGCGCAGGATGACCTCGTCGATGATGGTCAGCGTCACTACGCCCAGGATCGGGCCATACCAGCGGCTGGTGCCGCCCACGATGGTCCAGATCAGCACATAGACCATGGTGTTGACGTCGAACTGGTTCGGATTGACGGTGCTGAGGTAATGCGCATAGAGCGCGCCGGCCAGGCCCGCGAAGAAGGCGGCGACGACGAAGGCCAGCATGCGGTAGCGGAAGGCGTCGACGCCAACCGATTCCGACAGCTTGTCCTGCCAGTGGATGGCGTGGAAGGTCAGCCCGATGCGCGAGGTTTCGATCCGGTAGAGAACCCACAGCGACACCAGCACCACCGCCAGCACCAGATAATAATAGTTGGCGGGGTCGTAGAAATCGATGCGGATGAAGCCGAGGTCGATCCCGGGAAAACCCGGAATGCGCTGGATGCCCTTCGGCCCGCCGAAGGGATTGGTGAAGCGCTTCCAGATCAGCCGCAGGATCTCGCCCGCCGCGAAGGAACCGATGAGGAAGTAAAACCCCTTCATGCGAAACAGCGGGAAACTCATCAGCGCCGCGACCAGTCCGGCGACGATGGCCCCGCCGATCATCGCCAGCGGCACCGGAAAGCCAAAACTCTTGGCGAACAGCGCGCTGGCATAGGCGCCTGAGCCCATCATCACCACATGGGCCAGCGACCACTCTCCGGTCAGCGTCTGCAACCGGTAGCTCGCCACGACGAGCACGTTGATGGTGAGCAGCACGAGCAGTTCCTGCTGCGAGAAGCTGACGACATGCGGTGCGATGATGAGCAGGACCGCGAGGATCACGATGCCGGCGATGCCGGTGGCTCCGATGGTGTTTTTCTCAGGCACGTTCGCGCACTCCAAAAAGGCCCTGCGGCTTGACGACCAGCACGGCCAGCATCAGCAACAGGCCGACGATGTTGGCGATGACGCCATCGAAGAAAGTCGTGACGAAGGTGTGGACGAAGGCATAGAGCACGGCGGCCAGCACCGCGCCTTCCAGACTGCCGATGCCGCCCACGATGATGATGATGAAGGCGGTGACGATGATGCCGTGGCCCATGAAGGGGGAGGGCGCGACCAGCGGCGCGGTCATGGCGCCCGCGACCCCGGCAAGGGCCGCGCCGATGAACATGGCGTAGCGCGCCGTCTGGTTGATCGAGATGCCTTGCAGGGCCGCCGCCTCGCGATCCTGCGCGCAGGCCCTGAGCGCCCAGCCGAACTTGCTGCGCCTGAGGAACAGCCACAATACGGCCAGCAGCACCACGGTCGCGACAATCACGTAGAGGCGCTCATAGGTCAGGATCGCGCCGCCGACGGTCAGGCGTCCCTGCGAGACCGGCGGCACGGTCTGGTTGCGCAGGCCGAAGCCGAGCACGGCCAGCGTTTGCAGGATGAGCAGGAAGCCGATCGAGGCGATGAGTCCGCCGAGCGGATTGGTTCGCAGCGGCCGAAACAGCGCAAGCTCCATCAACACGCCCAGGCATCCGGCGAAGAACATGCCGAGGCCGACGGCCACGATGAAGGGCAGGCCAAGCCAGGCATAGAAGAAGACGATGGCATAGGCGCCTGCCATATAAAGCTCGCCATGCGCGAAATTGATCACGCCCATGACGCCGAAGATGAGCACCAGCCCGACGGCGACCAGCGCCATGTAGCTTGCCGCGTAGGAGGCGTTGAACACGGTTTGCAGGAGGAAATCCGGCATTGTGTCTCCCGTTCTGTATTTCGGTTTCAGGTGAGAAGCAGCCGGGCCGGCGGGCGGCCCGGCGCAGCACTCGAGCCGTTCATGGTTTCACGGAATCGCCGAACGGCTCCAGGTCTTTGTTTTGTCGCGTTTCCGAACCGGAAAAGCGATTCCATTTTTCCTGGAAACGCTCTCAGCTCCGCTGGCTCCACAACAGGCCGAGATCGGACATGTGTTTCAGCAGCAATTCGCTGTTCTTGTCCCACCAGTCGGGTATCGAGCGGAATTCGGCGATCGTCGCCTTGCCGTCGCGGATCACCACGACCGGCCAGTCGCCGACCAGGGCGTTGTCGATGCCGAACAGCTCCTTGCCCCACCAGCGGGCTTCGCCGAAGGCGTGCTTGCCGGTGCCGCCCTCCTTCATGGCGGCCATCACCGCTTCGGGTTCCACGCTGCCCGCGCGCTGGGCGGCGTCCGCCCACAGATCGAGGATCGAGGAATATTCCCACGACACCGCCGACCATTCGCTGGCCCCGTAGCGCTTCACATATTCGGCGTAGAACTCGTTCGGCCTCCTGAAATTGATGCGCCGATCGTTCAGCGCCTGATCGTCGAAATCGGGGAACTGGAAGACGACGCCTTCCATGAACTCCTTCGAGGTGCGCTCCACGATGCGCTGGTAGAAGTCGAGCGTGCAGGAAATGATCTGTCCCTTGTAACCCTGCTGGAAGGCCTGCTCGCACAGCGGCTGGACGTAATCGGCATAACAGGTGTCGAGGCACAATATGTCGGGATTGCTGGCCAGAAGCTGCGTCATCACCGGCGCGAAATCGGTGGTTGCCGGGTCGAAGAACAGAGGCGGGCTCGCCATCTCGATGCCGGCCGCCTCGAAGGCGGCGAGATAGGTGGCGACCGAAGGCTTGCCCAGCGCATCGTCCTGCGCGCAGACCACCGCCGTCTTCAGCTCCGGCCGGTTGGCCGCCAGCCAGTCCACGCCGGTGACGTTGTAGATCGGATGCACCTCGCAGGGCGCGATCAGCGTTTCGGTGTCGGGGGTCAGGTCGCTCGGCAGCAGGGTGGACACCATCATGCCCTGTCGTGCGGCGATTTCCTCCACCCCCGGCCATGAATTGCCGCCGAGCATCATGATGAACTTGACGTCGTTTTCGCGGATGAGCTGCGTTGCGCCGGTGCGCGCCTTGCCGGCGTCGTCCTCGTCGTCATAGGAGACGAGCTCGACCTTGCAGGACTGCCCGCCGACCTCGATGCCGCCGGCTTCGTTGACCCAGTCGGCCCAGATCCTGCAACCGTCGAGGCCGGGCTTGCCCCAGGCCGCCACGGCACCCGTCAGCGGTGCCAGAAAGCCGATTTTGACGACATTGTCCTGTGCGAAACCGGCTTTCGGCATGCCGACCACGGGCAGCAGCGCGGCGCTGGCCGCACCGGTCAGCAAGGTTCGTCTGTTCAATGCGATGTTCGTTGCAGGCTTCATAGCAGTCTCCCTCCCCATTGCGTTTCTGAAATAGCCACCGCGTTAGAAACCGGCTCCTGCACGGAAAACGGGCAAAGCCGGGCATGCTGGCGCGCGATGGCATCGCGCACCCTGTTCCCCTGTCAGTATTCTCTCTTGTCTATTGGAGGCTGTACGCCCCGGTATGCGTCTGCTCTGCCCCCGCGCCCTGCGCCGCCCTTGCGCGGAAGCCGAGCAGGATCATCGCCGCCATGAACTTTCTCGGATCGTTCATCCCCGCGGGGCGTTCACGGTCCCATCGCAGAAGACGTTGCGCCGCCTCGTCGCGGCCGAGCAGTTCGAGGCCGTCCATCGCGCCATGGTCGCGGCGCAGGGCGTCCAGCATGGCGCGGGCCTTTTCCCGCCAGCGCTCCTCATAGGCCGGCCGGTGCAGGCGCTCCATGCGCAGGTGAAAGAGCGAAGAGCGCGCCGTGCGCGGCGCGGTCATGGTGTCGATCCAGCGCCCGCAGGAAGCCCAGGCCTGCGCGGCCGATGCCTCGATCCGGCCGCTGGACAGGGGCTGCGCCACGGCCTGATTGCTCAGGCTGGCGGCGAGCCTCGGATCGTTGGGCGCGAATTCCGTGCGTGCCAGACGCAGCGCCTGCGCATAGAGCTCGCGCGCCGGTTCCACCTGCCCCGCGGCCAGAGCGGCAAGGGCTGCTTCCGACAGCTTCTCCCATTGCAGATCGGCTTCGCTCCAGCCGGCGGTGACGAGTTCGGCCAGGGTCCGGTTCTCATGCACCGAGATAGGCCCTTCGCACATGGTCGTCGGCCTTCAGGTCGGCGCAGCCGCCTTCCACGGCCACGGTGCCGATTTCCAGCACATAGGCATAGGAGGCGAGCCGGAGCGCCAGGCCCGCATTCTGTTCCACCAGCACCACCGGCACGCCGGTCCCGGCGATATCGGAGACGATGCGCGCCATTTCCTGCACCATCACCGGCGACAGGCCCATGGACGGTTCGTCGAGCAGCAACAGCTTCGGCCCCGACATCAGCGCCCGCCCGATGGCGACCATCTGCTGTTCGCCGCCGGAGAGGGTGCGCGCCCATTGCGTGCGCCGCTCCTTCAGGCGCGGGAAGCGCTCGAAGATGTCTTCGATGTCGCGTTCGATCTTCGCCGTGTCCTTGCGCAGGAAAGCGCCGATGCGCAGGTTTTCCTCGACGGTGAGGTCAGGGAACACCCGGCGGCCCTCCGGCACATGGGCGATGCCGCGCGCGACGATCTTTTCCGCCGGCATGGCGTCGATGCGCTCCCCCTCGAAGCGGATTTCGCCGCCGGAAGGGCGGACGAGGCCCGAAATGCTGCGCAAGGCGGTGCTCTTGCCGGCGCCGTTCGCCCCGATGATGGTGACGATGCCGCCGGAAGGAACCTGAAGGCTGATGCCTTTCAGGGCCGCCACCTTCTGGTAGTGGACATGGAGATTGCGCACTTCAAGCAGCATCGTCGTTCCGCCCCAGATAAGCTTCGATGACGCGCGGATCGTTGGCGACCTCCCGCGGAGCGCCCTCGGTCAGGAACTGGCCGAAATTCATGACGGTGATGCGCTCGCACAGGCCCATCACCGCCTGCATGTCGTGCTCGACCAGCATGATGGTGATGTCGCGTTCGGCGCGGATGCGCCGCACATGCTCCATCATCCGCCGCGTTTCCTCCGGGTTCATGCCGGTGAACGGCTCGTCGAGCAGGATCAGCGTCGGATCGGCGGCCATCGCCACCGCCATGCCGAGCGCCCGCTGGTGGCCGTGCGGCAGGCTGGCGGCCGGCTCGCTGGCCAGCGCCCCGAGGTCGAACAGCTCCAGCGCTTCATGCGCCTTGCGGTCGGCTTCCCTTTCGGTCGGGGCATCGGCGCCCGTTATGCGTGAGAAGAAGCCGGCGCCGGCGCTGCGATGGCAGCCGACCCGCACATTGTCGATGACGCTGAACTCATGAAACAGGGTGGTGCCCTGAAACGTCCTGATCAGGCCGCGCCGGGCCAGCCTGCTGGTCTTCAGCCCGGAAACGTCCTCGCCCTGATAGAGGATCCTGCCGCTCGTTGGCCGGTAATAGCCGCTGATGAGGCTGAAGGTCGTGGTTTTGCCGGCCCCGTTGGGGCCGATCAGCCCGTGAATGCTGTTGCGCTTTACGGAAAAGGACAGGTCGTTGACGGCTGTAAGCCCTCCGAACTTCCTTATGACATTGCGCAGTTCGAGAACAGGTTCGTCGGACAGTGGACCCTCCCATTGGTTACTGTCGTTAAATGCATGCCAGCGTGGGTTTTCCCATTCGCCGGCATGCCCCGATTTTATTCCGCTGCTGCCGGAGCGACCTCCGTTCCCAGATAGGCTTCGAGTGAATCGTCGAGCGCGTCCTTCCACGGCGTGTGGTGCGGCGGAGCCATGGTGCCGGTGATGACGGAACGATAGGAGTTGTTGCGGAACTCCATGATGTTCTTCTTCTTGTGCTTCTTCCACTCGAAGAAGGCTTCGTTGGCGCCGTCGACGTCGAAGCTCGGATAGTCGGTCTCGGCGATCAGCTCCTTGACATATTCGCCCTGGTAGCGGATCGCGTCGTTATCGTCCTGGCCGGCATCCTCGGCGGCGACGCGCGCCTCGACATCGGCGGCCATTTCGTCCTTGGTGGCGGGCAGGGCGATGCGGCCCAGCATCACGTCACGCGCCCACCAGGCCTGCGCATCGAACATGTTGAAGGTGAACCACTGGTCCTGCATGCCGACATAGAACAGCGCCGGATTGTGGACATAGGCGACGCCCTTGTAGAGATCGGCGGTCGCCAGCCGGTTGGCCGTCCGCAGGCGCAGATCGTCGGGCAGGAACGGGAAATGGTGCTTGTAACCGGTGCACAGGATGATGGCGTCGATATGCCTGGTCGAGCCGTCCCTGAAGGTGGCGGTGTTGATGTGCACCTTCTCCAGAAGCGGCTTTTCTTCCCAATTGTCCGGCCAGTCGAAGCCCATCGGCTTCGTTCGATAGCAGTTGGTGATGGATTTGGCGCCGTATTTCCAGCACTGCGAGCCGATGTCCTCGGCCGAATAGCTGGTGCCGACGAGCAGGATGTCCTTGCCGGCGAATTCGCGCGCGTCGCGGAAGTCGTGGGCATGGAGGATGCGGCCGTTGAAGCGGTCGAAGCCGGGGAATTCAGGCACGTTCGGCGTCGAGAAATGGCCCGAGGCGACGACGACATTGTCGAACTCTTCCGAGTAGCAGTGATCGTTCGGCAGGTCCTGAACCGTCACCGTGAATTTTTTGGTATCGGCATTCCATTCCACCAGCCGCACGACCTGCTCGAAGCGGATCCAGTCGCGCACGCCGGCCTTCTTCACCCGGCCTTCGATATAGTCGAACAGAACCGCGCGCGGTGGATAGGAAGCGATCTGCTTGCCGAAATGCTCCTCGAAAGAATAGTCGGCGAATTCAAGGCCCTCCTTGGGGCCGTTCGACCACAGATAGCGGTACATCGAGCCGTGGACGGGTTCGCCGTACTGATCGAGGCCGGTGCGCCAGGTATAATTCCAGAGCCCGCCCCAGTTGGCCTGCTTTTCGAAGCAGACAATTTCGGGGATGTCGGCGCCTTTGCTCGCCGCCGACTGAAATGCCCGTAATTGTGCAAGGCCGGACGGCCCGGCGCCGATAACGGCGACCCTCCTGTTCATGCGCATGTTCCCCATATTGTTTTCTTGGACGAAAATTATTTCACCACAGTTATGGTATTTGGTTTCATCCCCCTGTCAATGCTTTCTGTGTTATTCGTCATCTTTGCGTCGCGATAAGAAGCCTTCGCGCGCATTGCGGACTTGTCATCGCATGCGCCGTGGATTATTCTTCCTGTTTAATAAAGTTGACAAGCAAGAAAAACTCGCTGGGAGGCAGGCTTGCAGGAAACAGTCTACCCGGACGTCGCTCCCGGTCCCCCGCGTCCGAGCGGCATCCAGCTTCCCTTCGGGCTTTCGCTTCCTGCCGGCACCGAGCGTTACGAGGTGCGCGGCGCCGGCGCGATTTTCGTGTCGGTCCAGGCGGGCGATGTCGTCACCGTGCGCGACATGGAAGGCGGGCAGGCCTGCGAGCTTGTGGCGGCCGATGCCTCGGGGCGCGCCGACGCCTCCATTCTGGGCACGAAGTCCAACTCCAGCGCTTCCGGCCTTCAGGCCCTGCTTTCGGGCGACGATGACAGCCTGAACGCCTTTCGCGCGGGGCTTGCCCGGCGCAGGATCGATCTTGCCGCGGCGCAGGCGGTGCGGGTGTTCGGCGGCGACAGCCCGGCCGGAGACGAGGAGACATTCACCGTCGCCCGCGACGGCAGCCTGATCGTCGCGGCCCCCGGCGGGCCGATGGCCATCGACGGCCATGACACGGTCACGCCCATTCAGGTTCTGGTGCGCCGCGCGCGCGTGCAGGCAAGGGGCAGGGGTGCGGAGCCGCCCGAGCCGCTGGCCGATCCGGTGCTCGACCTGCGGGTGAAGTCGGCGACGGCGCAATCCTATTTCGTGCGCGCCGGCGAGTTCATCCAGATCATCGATGTCGACGGGCGCCAGTGCACCGATTTCCAGTGCTTTTCGGCGCGCAAGCTCGACAAGGGCATCGACAACCCCCTCGACGTCACCTCGACCCGCTCGGTGCTCGGCCATGCCTATGCCATGCCCGGCCTGCACGCCAAATATTACGATCAGGATTTTGAGCCGCTGGTGGAGGTGGTGCAGGATACCTGCGGCCGCCACGACGCCTTCGCGCTGGCCTGCTATCCCAAATATTACGACGATATCGGCTATCCCGGCCATGCCAACTGCTCGGAGAACTTCAATCATGCGCTGGCCGACAAGGGCGTTCGCCCGCGCGCCGGCTGGATGGCGGCGAACTTCTTCTTCAATACCGGCGTCGATGCGCATGGGGTGATGTTTTCCGACGAGCCGTGGTCGCGGCCGGGCGACTATGTGCTGTTGCGCGCGCTGACCGACATCGTGTGCGTGTCGTCGGCCTGCCCCGACGACACCTCTGCGGCCAATGGCTGGAACCTCACCGACATCCACGTGCGCACCTATTCCGACAAGAACAGGTTCTCACGTGCCATCGCCCGCCGTGTAACTCCGGATTCCGAGCCGAAAATGACAACAGAAACCGCCTTTCATTCGCGCTTTGCCCAGCACACCCGCAATTTCGTGGAATATAAGGGCTACTGGCTCGCCAACTCCTTCGCCAGGGAAGGGCCGATCGAGGAATATTGGGCCTGCCGCCAGAAGGCGGTGATCATGGACCTTTCGGCGCTGCGCAAATTCGAGGTCACCGGCCCGGATGCGGAGGCGCTGCTTCAGTACACGCTGACCCGCGACGTCAGGAAACTGGGTGTCGGGCAGGTCGTCTACACCGCCATGTGCTACGAGCATGGCGGCATGATCGACGATGGCACCCTGCTGCGCCTGGGGCTCGACAATTTCCGCTGGATCGGCGGCGACGACTATTCGGGCGTGTGGCTGCGCGAGGTCGCCGAAAAGCTCGGGCTGAAGGTGATGGTGCGCTCGTCGACCGACCAGATGCACAATGTCGCCGTGCAGGGTCCCAACAGCCGCGCCATCCTGAAAGAGGTGATCTGGACGCAGCCGCACCAGCCGAAACTCGAAGAGGTGGAGTGGTTCCGCTTCACCATCGGCCGCATCGGCGGCGAGCACGGGCCGCCGGTGGTGGTGTCGCGCACCGGTTATACGGGCGAACTCGGCTATGAGGTGTGGTGCCATCCGCGCGATGCGGGCGCCGTGTTCGATGCGATCTGGGAAGCCGGGCAACCGCTGGGCCTGAAACCGATGGGCCTGCTGGCGCTCGACATGCTGCGCATCGAATCCGGCCTGATCTTCGCCGGCTACGAGTTTTCCGACCAGACCGATCCGTTCGAGGCGGGCATCGGCTTCACCGTGCCGCTCAAGTCCAAGACCGACGATTTCATCGGCCGCGAGGCGCTGATCCGGCGCAAGGAGAACCCGGTGCGCAAGCTGGTCGGCCTCGACATCGACAGCAATGTCGCCGTCGGCCACGGCAATTGCATCCATATCGGGCGCGCCCAGATCGGCGAGGTCACCTCCTCGATGCGCTCGCCGCTTCTGAAGAAGAACATCGCGCTGGCACGGGTCGACGCCGCCCATGCCGCAGTGGGAACCGAGGTCGAGATCGGTAAGCTCGACGGGCACCAGAAGCGCCTGCCCGCAAAAATCGTTCCCTTCGCCCATTACGATCCGAAGAAGGAAAGGCCACGGTCCTGACCCCCGGGCTCAGGGGACGGACCGTCGGGAAATAAGGGGTGAGGAGAGGCAATGGCTGGAGAGGGTTCCAATCCTGAAACGGACCGGCATGACGGGCCGCCGCCGGAACTTTCGAAGGAGGTTTCGCGGTGGCGCGTGGCGGAGCGCAAGCGCCTGATCGAACAGCGCCTTGCCATGAGCGCGGACGAGCGCGCCGCCAGAACCGGAACCATCGCGACTGGCCTCGATCGTCTGATCGGGCAGCCGCAGGGGCGCATCGTCTCGCTTTACTGGCCGTTCCGGGGCGAGCCCGACCTGCGCGAATGGTCCGGTCGGGTGATCGCCGCAGGCGGCCGGATCGCGCTGCCGGTGGTGATCGCAAAGGCGCAGCCGCTGGAATTCCGGCTATGGGCGCCGGGCGAGCCGCTGGAACGCGGCGTGTGGAACATTCTGGTTCCTTCGGGCGGCCAGGCGGTCGAGCCCGATATCGTCGTCTCGCCGGTCGTCGGCTTCGACAGCGCCAATTACCGGCTCGGCTATGGCGGCGGTTTCTACGACCGCACCCTGGCGGCGATGCGCAAGCGGCCCCTCAAGCTCGGCGTCGGCTATGCCGGGGCAAGACTTGCGACCATCCACCCGCATTCCCTGGACATTCCCATGGATGCAATCGTGACAGATGAATAAGGCTCCCATGAGCCGCGACAGATGAATGAGGCTCCCATGAGCGCTGACGAACTGGTTCTCGACCCCGTTGTTGCGGGCACTTCCGCTCCCGGCGGCCGGATTTTCCGCCGCAACGCCACCGGCACGACCTACAGGATCACGATGAAGAACTGCGCCTTCTTCGCCCGGCACGGCCTGCTCGATGAGGAAGAGCGGCTCGGCCAGCGGTTTTACGTCGATGCCGAACTCGATGTGCGGCCTTCCGTGGGGATCGAAGAGGATTCCATCGAGGCGACCGTGGATTACGGACTGGCCTTCGCGGAAATCGAGAAGATCGTCACCGGCCGCCGCCGGTTTCTCATCGAGACGCTTGCGCTCGACATCAGCCGCACCCTTTGCGAGGCGTTTCCCCAGATCATGCGCGCCCGCGTCACGGTGCGCAAACCCAACGCGCCGGTGCGTGGCGTGCTCGACCACGTCGAGGTCACCATCGTGTGGCCTCAAGGGCCGGCCGCCGGCCTTTGAGGTTCGTCCAGATCTTTCTGCGCGGCGCGTTGCGGGCCGCTGAAGCGTGTCGCGACCTTTCAGTTTGGAGCGTTCCTGCTTTTCTCCGAATCGCAAAATCGCTCCAACTCTTTGTTTTGACGCAATTTCGAACGCAAAACCGCTGCGCATTTTTGCTGCAATTGCTCCAGCTTCCGGCGCCTCAATCTGTCGTTTTTACGCATGTCGTTTCTGCCTGTTGAACATTGCCCGCCGCGCTGCCATTTTCGGCCGGCAGGTGGTTGACGCCGCGCGACGAGCAGCGCTCTTGCGCGGTCGGGATGGCGGCAGGGAATGATGACACGGGCGCAGATAGCGGGCTCACGGCCGGGAGCGGACGATACAATGGATGTTTCCACGCCGGGCCCGTTGGCCGAAATGGAGTTCGATCGGGCGCTGGCGCATGAGCGGGCCATGCTGGCGGCCGCGGATGGCGGTCCCGGCATGAGCTGGTCGCTGTGGCAGACCGGAACCTGCATCGTGGTGCCGCGCAGCCATACGGTTCGCCCCGGTTTCGAGGACGCCGTGGCCGCCTCCGCCGCGCGCGGCTATCCCGTTCATGTGCGCGATACGGGCGGCGGCGCCGTGGTTCAGGGGGCGGGCGTGGTCAATCTGTCCATGGTGTTTTCCATCGGGCCGGACGTGCGCGAGCGTATCGGAACCAGCTACCGGGTGCTGTGCGAGCCGGTCATGGCCATGCTGCGCGCACGGGGCATCGAAGGCGCCTTCCGCTCCATTCCCGGCACCATGTGCGACGGCATCTACAATATCGTCGTCGGCGCCCGCAAGCTTGCCGGCACCGCGCAGCGCTGGCGCGGTCTGGGGCGCGGGCGGCCGGGCGAACATGCGGTCCTGGCCCATCTGGCGCTGTTTTCCGATCTGGATCACGCCGCCGCCGCCGCTGCGATCAACGCGCTCTATGCCGATATCGGCATCGACAGCGGGATCGAGGCCTCGACCCACATCAACTGGGCCGAGATCGAGAGCCGGCCGGGCAAGGCGGTTGCGATCGCGCTGGCCGAAGAACTGCACCGCGCCTGCCGGACGATCGACCTGGAAGAGCTGCTTGGCCGCCTCGCGCAGGCGCGATCCGCCGGCTGAGCGGGCGCTGTGGCCCCGCATTCCGGTCCGGAAGAAATTCCTGCCGCCAGCGCCGGGCTGGACGGGCCCCCAGAGTGGCCGCATGGTCGGGATCATGATAGGGACGAACGCGGGAATCGTCGAACTCCAGTTACTGATAAGAAAGACGGCAAAATGGGTGAAAGCGTCAATCTGAGCGTCGCGGCGCTGACAGGCCGGGTGGAGAATATCTTCCGCAAGGCCGGGCTTTCGCAGGGTCACGCTTCCGCCCTTGCCGCGGTGATCGTCGCGGGCGAGCGGGATGGCTGCAAGTCGCACGGCGTCTACCGCATCGAGGGCTGCCTGCGCACGGTGAAGGCGGGCAAGGTGGCGCCCGGCGCAAAGCCGGCGCTGCACGACGATGGATCGGCCGTGGTGCGGGTCGATGCCGGCGGCGGCTATTCCTGCGCCAGTTTCGAACTGGGCGCGCCCGTTCTTGCCGAACGGGCAAAAAAGCTTGGCATCGCCGCTCTCGTCATCAACGATTGCACGCATTTCTCGGCCCTGTGGCCGGAGGTGGAAAAGCTTGCGGCGCTGGGCGTGGCGGCAATCGCCATGTGCCCCAGCTATGCCACGGTGGCGCCTGCCGGCGGCAAGCAGCCCCTGCTTGGCACCAACCCGTTTGCCTTCGGCTGGCCGCGCGTCGATCCGGCCCGGCCCTATGTGTTCGATTTCGCCACCAGTGTCGCGGCGCGCGGCGAGATCGAATTGTACCGGCGCGAAGGCCGGCAACTGCCCGAAGGCTGGGCGCTCGACAGCGAAGGCCAGCCGACGACCGATCCGGAAGCCGCGCTGGCGGGCGCCATGCTGCCTTTCGGCGGGCACAAGGGGTCCGCCATCTCGACCATGATCGAATTGCTGGCCGGCGCCATGATCGGCGATTTCACCAGCAGCGAGGCGCTGGATTTTCTCGGCACCACCACGCTGGCGCCCCGTCACGGCGAACTCATCATCGCCATGAGCCCGCAGCGTTTCGCCGCCGGGCGTCCGGGCGATCCGTTCGCCCGCGCCGAGATGTTGCTGGAAGCCATTGCCGGGCAGGGCGCGCGTCTGCCCTCGCAGCGCCGCTTCGCGGCCAGAAAGCGCACCTTGTCGGAAGGCATCACCCTCACCGCCGCCGAGGCCGCGCAACTCGACCGGCTGGAAACGCTGGGGCTCGATGCCATAGAGCGTTTCTAGGAAACGCGACCAAACAAAGACCTGGAGCCGTTCGGCGCTTCCGTGAAGCCATGAACGGCTCCAGAGCGTTTCCAGGAAAAGTGAAACACTTTTCCGGTTCGGAAACGCGTCAAAACAAAGACCTGGAGCCGTTCGGCGATTCCGTGAAGCCATGAACGGCTCCAGCCTGGTCCCGATACGAAAATGTCCTGCGCGAGAGGGCATTTTCGTCAGAGCGTTCACCTGCTCATGAACCGCCTGGCGCTCTCGCCGGGCCTGCCGGATCGGCGCCGGATCGGCGATGGCGTTCAGGCGGCGTCGCGGCCGCCAGGGCGGGACTGCTTCGACCAGCCCGCATACCAGGCATCGAACAGCCTCAGCTGGGTTTCCACGAAGCCGCGCTGGCTGGCGCTGAGCGCATCGCTCTCGTTGAAGTGCAATTCGTATTCCCGATAGCCTTTCAGCACCATCATATGCTTGAAATAAAGCACCAGATCGGGCCCCTCGTCATAGGCGGAGAGCACGGCGAGCGCCTGTTCCAGCTCCTGCGCAAGCCGGCGCGCCTCGACATCGCCCTTCGCAGCCGCCTGACACAGCGATATCAGATGCAGCACCTCACGCGGCAGCACGCAGCCGATGCCGGTGATGGCGCCGGTGGCGCCGCAATTGACGAAGCCGTGGAACACGCAGGTATCGACCCCCACCATCAGCGTCACCGCCTCGCTGCCGCTGGTGATGTTTTCGGCGGCGTAGGTCATGTCGGCGGCGCCGCCGAATTCCTTGAAGCCGACGAGGTTGGGATGTTCTGCCCTGAGCGCGAAGAACAGGTCGGCGCGGGTGGCGAAACCATAATAGGGGCTGTTGTAGATCACGGCGGGGAGATCGGGGGCGGCGGACAGGACCGCCTTGAAGTGATTGCGCTGCGCGGCCGGCGACGGGCCGCGCGACAGGAGGCGCGGAATGATCATCAGGCCGGTGGCGCCCACCTTCCGCGCATGCGCGGCATGGGCGGCGGCACTTGCCGTGTTGACCGCTCCGGTGCCGACGATGACCGGAACGCCAGCCTTCACCAGACGCTCCACCCCCTCCATGCGCTCGGCGTCGGTGAGCAGCGGCCAGTCGCCCATCGAACCGCAATAGACCACAGCCGACATGCCGGTGGCGATCAGCTCCCTGCCCTTGCGCACCAGCGCATCGAAATCGGGTCTGCGGTCGGGGGTGCAGGGGGTCATCAGCGCCGGCATGCAGCCGGAAAAGATCTGTGCATTCATGAGGGTTTTCTCCCTAAAGCGTGTCGCGATCTTTCAGATCAGCTCCCTGCGCTTCAAGCTGTTGTTTTCACGCATGTCGTTGTCCCGAAACCGGTTCCCGCTTTCGGGCGACATGCTTCAATGCCGGATTGGATACCGGATTGCATAATCGTCACGATATCATTTGTATTTTATTTGTCGACAAGAAGTTTCGCGGCGGAAAAGGCAACGGCCGAGGCCGTTTCCGAAGGCGGGCAGAGGTGGAGCGCGTCGCTACAGCGCGATGGGCCGGCGGCGGTCGCGGGCGATCATGTCCTGTATCTGGCGCACGATCTGGTCGGCATGGGCGCTGGCCAGCCGGTCGGCTTCGGCCACGTCGCGTGCCTCTATCGCCGCGATCATGTCCTCATGCTCATCCACATAGCGGCGGGGCAGATGGTCGTCGAAGGAGGAGTAGTAGACGCGCAGGATGCGCCGCCCCTCATCCAGCAGGCGGCAAAACAGGCCGGTATAATAGGGATTGCGCCCGGCCCCGGCGATCGCGGCGTGGAACTGGCGGTTGGTGGCGATCATCGCCAGCGCATCGTGCGCTTCGACCGCGCGGGTGAACTGCGCCTGCCGGGCGCGGATGATCTCCAGATCCGCATCTGTGCGGAATTCGGCGGCCAGCCGGGTGGTCACGCGGTACATCAGCGTCAGCGCGTCGAAGAAGGTGTGGAGGTTGAGAAAGTCGATATTGGCAACCACGGTCGAGCGGTTGGGCAGCGTCGTCACCAGCCCTTCGGCTGCCAGCCGCACCAGCGCCTCGCGGATCGGCGTGCGCGACATGGAAAGCCGGTCTGCAAGCTGCACCTCGTCGATGGGGCTGCCGGGCGCCAGCCTCAGGTCGAGGATATCGTCGCGCAGGATTTCATAGACGCGCCTGACGCCTTCGCCGCGCTTGCGCTCCGCCTGTGATGTCCCGGTCTTCCCGCCCATGCCGCCCACCTGTTGTCGACATGACGAATACTGGTTTCCCCCGCCGCCTTCAACAGACGCCGCCATCGGCACTTGCAGGCGCGCATCAAACCATGACACGGCCGCCGCCGCGCTGCCAGCCCTGCACGGCTTTCATGTCCGCCGGCGATAAGCGCTCAGCCGGGCCGGCGTCGTCAGGCGAGGGGGAGGCAGGCGGGCCGGGCGGGGTTTTGAAGAGGCATGGCTTCATC
>JAZIHP010000036.1:0-38784 GCA_036678505.1 Alphaproteobacteria bacterium | reverse complement strand
AGGGGCCACTCGGCCTCGATGATCGGGCTCAACACCGCCATCGCAGGCATCGCCTCGATTGCCGCAGCACCTCTGGCCACGCCGCTCGCCGCCCGATTCGGGGTGGCCGGGACAATGCTGGCCATGATCGCCACCGGAGCGCTGGCCTTCGTGGGCTTCTATTTCGCGCCCTATTTCTGGATGTGGTTTCCGCTGCGCGCGCTGCTCCATCTGTCGCTGACCGTCCTCTTCATTCTTTCGGAATTCTGGATCAGCACCTGTGCGCCCTCGCACCGGCGCGGCCTGGTTCTGGGCATCTACGCCACCGTGCTTTCACTCGGCTTCGCTGCCGGCCCATGGATTTTTTCCAAGCTCGGAAGCACCGGCTTCATGCCGTTCGGCACCACCGTCGCGCTGGTTGCGCTGGCAGCCATCCCGATCATTGCCGCGCGCAAGGAAAGCCCCCCCATTCACCGCGATGGCGAAACCAAAACCGGCTTCCTGCGCTACATCTGGCTGGTGCCCACGGCCACCGCAGCCGTTCTGGTGTTCGGCGCGGTCGAAACCGGCGGCTTCGCCCTTTTCCCGGTTTACGGAAGCCGGATCGGCTATTCCGAAGGCGACGCAGCACTGCTGCTGACCATGATCGGGCTTGGCAACGTGCTGTTGCAAATCCCGATCGGCATGCTCAGCGACAAGGTGTCGGACCGGCGCTACCTGCTTTTGCTGTGCGCCAGCGTCGGCATGGTGGGCACGGCCTTCATGCCGCTGTTCGCGCAGAACTGGCACCTCATGGCGGGCCTGCTGTTCCTGTGGGGCGGCGTCGTCGCCGCACTCTACACGGTCGGCCTCGCCCATCTGGGCTCGCAGCTTTCGGGCCATGAACTGGCCTCCGCCAATGCCGCCTTCGTGCTCTGCTACGGCATCGGCATGGTGCTGGGGCCGCAGGCCATCGGCATCGGCATGGATCTGTTCGGTCCGCCCGGCTTCGGCTGGTCGCTGGCCCTGTTCTTCGGCGCCTACATGGTGCTGTCGATCGGCCGGCTGCTGTTCAGGATCCGCACGGGGTGAACGGCTTTTAAGCGGGGCCGGGGGTTGCGTTCGCGCGGTTTTGCTTTATAGACGCCCCCAATCTGCCGGTCCCGATTGGGGGCTGAACGGAGGGCCGTTGGCTCATGAGAGCCATCGTCAGGAAGCCCGAAGTGCTTCTGCCTCCCGTGTCTCCGCTCTCGACCGTCTCGTCCATGCTCCTTTCTTCCCCGTTCCGGGTCAAGAGAAGTTGCAGAGGCTTAGCCGTCGGGAACCGGGAGAGAAACGAAGAAAGGCAAGACTATGGCTCTTTACGAACATGTGTTTCTTGCCCGGCAGGATCTGTCGCAGCAACAGGTCGATGAGCTCGTTGAACGTTTCAAGGGCATCATCTCCGAAGGCGGCGGCTCGGTTGGCCGGGTCGAGAACTGGGGACTGAAGTCCCTCACCTACCGCATCAGGAAGAACCGCAAGGCGTATTACACGCTGATGGACCTGGCCTGCCCGCCCGCGGCTCTCAACGAGCTGGAGCGCCAGATGGGCCTGTCGGAGGACATCCTGCGCTTCATGACCGTCAAGGTCGAGCAGCACGAGGAAGGCGCCTCGGCCATGATGCAGAAGCGCGAAGAGCGCTCCGAGCGCGGCAATTTCGGTGACCGTCCCCGCTTTGGCGACCGTGACCGTGGTGGTGATCGCGACCGCGGCGACCGTGGCCCGCGCCGTCCGCGCGAAGGCGAAGGAGAGTAATCGATGGTCGACATCAACCAGATCCCGACCCGGCGTCCGTTCCATCGCCGCCGCAAGACCTGCCCGTTCTCCGGCGCCAACGCTCCGAAGATCGACTACAAGGACGTGCGTCTGCTACAGCGCTACATTTCCGAGCGCGGCAAGATCGTGCCGTCGCGCATCACCGCCGTCAGCCAGAAGAAGCAGCGCGAACTCGCCAAGGCGATCAAGCGCGCCCGCTTCCTGGGCCTGCTGCCCTATCTGGTGCGCTAAGGACTTCCGGAGCGGACGGCCCGCCGTCCGCTCCCCTCTCATTCGTGACGGGCACGTTTGAGGTGAATGAAAAAATCCCGGGCTGGGTCCGTTTCGGTCCCTAACTGCCTAGGACGGGCAGGACAGCGAACAAGGTGCTGAGCGCCAACGGCTTTTCCTGACTGTCCCTGCTTCAATCGGCCATCGCGTGGCCGGACCACACGTCTGAAAGGACAGGAACATGGACGTCATCCTTCTCGAACGCATCGCGCGCCTCGGCCAGATGGGCGACACCGTCAGGGTCAAGGACGGTTTCGCACGCAATTTCCTTCTGCCCAAGGGCAAGGCCCTGCGCGCCAACGAAGCCAACAAGAAGAAGTTCGAAACCCAGCGCGTGACGCTGGAAGCCCGCAATCTCGAACGCAAGGCCGAAGCAGAGGCCGTCGCCGAAAAGCTCGACGGCACCACCTTCATCGTCGTGCGCTCCGCCGGTGAAACCGGCCAGCTCTACGGATCGGTCTCGACCCGCGACATCGCCGACTTCCTGGCTGAGGAAGGCTTCAACGTCGCCCGCAACCAGGTCGAGCTCAACCACCCGATCAAGACTATCGGCCTGACCAGCATCGCGATCGCGCTGCACCCGGAAGTCGAGGTCACGATCACGCTCAACATCGCGCGTTCGACCGACGAAGCCGAGCGTCAGGCCCGCGGCGAGATGCTGACGACCGCCGAAGCCATCTACGGCGACGACATCAACGAAAATGCCCGCCCGGACAATTTCTTCGACCCGAACGAAGAGTTCGAAGAGGGCGAGGAAGAAGCGTAAGCTTCGCTTTCCAGACCATCTGGACCAGAAACCCGGGCTCGGCCCGGGTTTTTTTATGCCATATTGGAACTTTTCAAACCCAATTCATTTCTGCAAGATTGCACATCAGTGCTGTCATGGATCGTTTCATCGTTCCAGCGTAGCGATGAAACGTCCAACTCTTTGGCAAAGAGCGATCTCCCGCACCTGTGTTTTCGGTCTGCGGGAAGCGCGCAGGGAGAGGTTGGCGATGAATATTCTGCTGCAACGTATTATCGATAAAATCGTCCACACCGGAAATCTGACGGTGACCGGGCCGAACGGCGCCACGCGCACATTCGGTGACGGAACGGGCGGGAAGGTTCACGTGGTGATCCACACCAGACGGGCCGAACGGGCAATCGCCCTGCATCCGTCACTCGCCATCCCCGAAGCCTTCATGGAGCAGGAGCTCGACTTCGCCGAAGGCGACGTGCTGGGGTTCCTGCATCTGGTCTACCAGAACATGGGCATCTCATGGACCGGTTCGAACTGGGGCAAGCTGCTCAACACCGCGCGCCTTGCCTTCCGCCCGTTGCAGCAATTCAACACGCACCGCCGGTCGAAGAAGAATGTCGAGCATCACTACGACCTCTCGGGCGAGCTCTACAAACTCTTCCTCGACGAGGACATGCAGTATTCCTGCGCCTATTTCGAACGGCCGGACATGACGCTGGAAGAGGCGCAGCTCGCCAAGAAGCGGCACATCGCCGCCAAGCTGCGCATCAAGCCCGGCCAGACCGTGCTCGATATCGGCTGCGGCTGGGGCGGTCTCAGCCTCTATATCGCCAGGGCCTTCGAGACCGACGTGCTGGGCGTTACCCTGTCCAGCGAGCAGCATCAGGTGGCGACGGAGCGGGCGCAGGCTGAACGGCTCGACCGGGATGTGCATTTTGAAATCCGCGACTACCGCGATCTTTCGGAGCGGTTCGACCGCATCGTCTCGGTCGGCATGTTCGAACATGTCGGCATCACCCAGTACCAGACCTTCTTCGACAAATGCGCCACATTGCTGAAGCCCGACGGCGTGATGCTATTGCACACGATCGGCCGCACGGCACCGCCCACGACCACAAATGCATTCATCCGCAAGCACATCTTCCCCGGCGGCTACATTCCCGCCCTGTCCGAGATCATGCCGGCAATCGAGAGATCGGGGCTCGCGATCACCGACGTCGAAATCCTGCGGCTGCACTATGCCGAGACGCTCAGACACTGGCGCGAGCGCTTCCTGGCCAACCGCGACGAGGTGAAGAAAATCTACGACGAGCGCTTCTGCCGCATGTGGGAGTTTTACCTGTCGGGCTCGGAGGCCTCGTTCCGCTGGCAGGACCTGGTCAATTTCCAGATTCAGCTCACCCGCAGGAACGACGCCCTGCCGATCACGCGCGATTACATGTCCAAGTGCGAAAAGGCGCTGGCGATGCACGAAAAGGCGCACGGCCCGGATGCACAGGCAACGAAACCGGCGGCAAAGGCCAAGGAAAAGCGCCGCGTTTCAGGCGGAAAATAGCCTGCCCTCGCGGAGGGTGCCCGCAACAGGCCCGCAACAGGGTTGTAAAGACCGTGAATTCCGATGATTAGGGAGTTCTGTCCAGTCGTCGGAATTCATTCATGATCTATGTGATCTACGCCGCTGCCGCACTCGCCGAAATCGCCGGCTGCTTCGCGTTCTGGGCGTGGTGGAAGCTTGGCAAATCGGCGCTCTGGCTCATTCCGGGCATGATCTCGCTTGTCCTGTTCGCCTGGCTGCTCGCGCAGGTGGAAAGCGAGGCGGCGGGACGCGCCTATGCGGCCTATGGCGGCATCTACATCGCCGCTTCGCTCGGCTGGCTGTGGTTTGCGGAAGGGCTGCGGCCGGACAAATGGGATATCGCCGGCGCACTCGTCTGCCTTGCGGGAGCCTCGCTGATCCTGCTCGCGCCGCGCGGGGCCTGAGCGTGCAGCTGCCTTCGCAACTCAGAGCCGCTGTCGACGCGCTTCTCGAAGACACCCGGATCGACACGCTGAAGCAGGCGGCGCGCCGGCTATCCGAGCGGTACCGTGCCGAACTGCGCGACGGCCGTCTGCACATGTCGGAGGATCTGGCGGTCAAAGCCTATCTGGCAACCCGTCTGCCTGCGACCTATGCGGCCGTACGGGCCAGCCTCGATGCGGTGACCGAAATCCGGCCCGACTGGTCACCCGTCTCCCTGCTCGATATCGGTTCCGGCCCCGGAACGGCGCTTTGGGCGGCAGCCGACACATGGCCCGATCTGAGCCACGCGACGCTGCTGGAAGCCAGCGATCCTGCCCGGCGCATCGGCCAGCGTCTTGCCAGCCATCTGCCACTTCGAAGCGACTGGAAAAGCGGCGACGCGACCGGAAGCCTCGGCGACCTGGCTCCCGCCGATCTCGTGACCTGCGCTTACGTTCTGGACGAACTGGAGCCGGCCGCTCGCGTGGCGCTGGTCGATCAGCTGTGGAGGCTTGCCGCCGACACGCTGCTGATCGTCGAGCCCGGCACGCCAGCCGGATGGCAGCGCATTCTCGCCTGCCGCTCGCGGCTGATCGAAGCCGGCGCGCATGTTCTGGCCCCCTGCGCGCATGCCGCCCCCTGCCCGCTGGCTTCGCCCGACTGGTGCCACTTCTCCCGCCGCGTCGCACGGGCGCGCATTCACCGCCTCGCCAAGGATGCGGACGTTCCGTGGGAGGACGAGAAGTACGCCTATATTGCCGTTTCGCGCCACAGGCCCGCCAATGGACGGCAGGCAATGCGCGTGCTCGCACCGCAAAGGGCAGGCTCGGGAAAGGTCGGGCTGAAGCTGTGCTGCCCGGATGGCAGCGCAGCTTCGAGGCTGTTCACCAAGCGCAACGGCGAGACGTTCAAAAGCGCGAAGCGCGCGGACTGGGGCGATACGCTTACCGACTGAGCGGCGTGTTCTTGATATGTTCGGCGGCGGCTGCTAGATTTTCACCACGTTCCCGAGTCAACCTGATTCTGCCGGAAACCAAGCTTTCGCCGGCCTCCCCTGTGGATGGCGCGCACAGGCTGTGGATCATGGGCGTAGCGGACAGATTGTCGGGGGACGGATCGACTCAGGCGATCCTTCGTCTGCTAATCACGGGCATCGGCAACCCGAGGGAATCATGGCAGAGGCAGCACGTAAACTGGCTGCGGCGGAAACGCCGCTCTATCGCGAGGCGCCCAACAACATCGAGGCGGAGCAGGCTTTGCTTGGCGCCATGCTCGTCAACAACGACGCCTTCTATCGCGTCTCGGATTTCCTCAAGGCCCACCACTTCTACGAACCTCTGCACCGCAAGATCTTCGAGGTCGCGTCCGAACTCATCCGGATGGGCAAGATGGCCAACCCGGTGACGATGAAGACCTTCCTGCCCGCCGACGAAAAGGTGGGCGACATGACGGTGGTTCAGTACCTGGCCCGGCTGGCGGCCGAAGCCGTCACCGTCATCAACGCCGCCGACTATGGCCGCGCTATCTATGATCTGGCCACGCGCCGCGCGCTGATCACCGTCGGCGAGGATATGGTCAACGTCGCCTATGACGCGCCGGTGGACATGTCGCCCTCGTCCCAGATCGAGGAGGCGGAACGGCGCCTGTTCGAACTGGCCGAAACCGGCCGTTACGATGGCGGCTTCGAGGATTTCTCCAGCGCGCTGAAAACCGCCATCGACATGGCCGCGGCCGCTCATCAGCGCGATGGCGGGCTTTCGGGCATCGCGACGGGTCTGCGCGACCTCGACAAGCGCATGGGCGGTCTTCAGCAGTCCGACCTCATCGTGCTCGCCGGCCGCCCCGGCATGGGCAAGACGTCGCTCGTCACCAACATCGCCTTCAACGTCGCGGATGCCTATCAGCCTGAACAGCAGGCGGACGGATCGTTCAAGGCCAGGAACGGTGGCGTGATCGGCTTCTTCTCGCTCGAAATGTCGGCCGAGCAGCTCGCTACCCGTATCATCTCCGAGCAGGCGGAAGTGCCTTCCTCCAAGATCCGCCGCGGTGATCTGACCGAGGCCGATTTCGACAAGCTGGTCAGCTGCACCCAGACCCTTCAGAAAATTCCGCTGTTCATCGATTCCACCGGCGGCATTTCCATCGCGCAGCTCGCGGCGCGCGCGCGCAGGCTCAAGCGCCAGCGCGGCCTCGATGTCATCGTCATCGACTATATTCAGCTGATGCAGGGCTCGTCCGCCAAGGCCAGCCAGAACCGCGTTCAGGAAGTGACCGAGATCACCACCGGGCTCAAGGCGCTGGCCAAGGAACTCAACGTTCCCATCATCGCGCTGTCGCAGCTGTCGCGTCAGGTGGAAAACCGCGACGACAAGCGCCCGCAGCTTTCGGACCTGCGCGAATCGGGCTCGATCGAGCAGGACGCCGACGTGGTGATCTTCGTCTACCGCGAGGAATATTACCTGAAAAACCAGGAACCGAAGCCCGGCACCGAGGAATACATCAAGTGGGAAGGCGCCATGAACGACGTGCGCGGCAAGGCGGAGGTGATCATCGCCAAGCAGCGTCACGGACCGACAGGCACGGTTTCGCTGGGCTTTGAAGGTCAATTCACCCGCTTCTTCGATCTGGCGGAAGAAAGCCATCTGCCAGAGAGGTTCGAGTAGGATTTTGCGGCACCTTCTCCATCCGGCGGCAACAGGCCGCGGGCTCCTGAAGCGGAGCGCGCGGCATGGCTAAGGCGTCCCGCACCCAGTTCATCTGCCAGAATTGCGGGGCGGTGCACCAGCGCTGGGCCGGCAAATGCGATTCCTGCGGCGAGTGGAACACGCTGATCGAGGAAGGAACGGCTGGCGGCATCGGCGCCGGGCCGGCTTCCCTGCGCAGCAGCCGCAAGGGCCGCGCCGTCACGCTTACGTCACTGGCCGGTGACATCGAGGATGCGCCGCGCATCGTTTCAGGCATCGGCGAACTCGACCGCGCAACGGGCGGCGGCTTCGTGCGCGGTTCTGCCCTGCTGGTCGGCGGCGATCCCGGCATCGGCAAATCCACGCTGCTCACACAGGCCGCCGCCGCACTTGCGAAACAGGGACATCGCATCGTCTATGTTTCAGGAGAAGAGGCGGTAGCGCAGATTCGCCTGCGCGCCCAGCGCCTTGGCGTGGCGCACACGCCCGTCGAACTCGCCGCGGAAACCAATATCGAGGACATTCTGGCAACGATCGCCGAAGGCAAGCGTCCCGATCTGGTCATTCTGGATTCGATTCAGACGCTATGGACGGACCTTGCCGATTCGGCTCCGGGTACGGTCACACAGGTGCGCGCCTCGGCACAGGCGCTCATCCGCTACGCCAAATCGACCGGCGCGGCGATCGTTCTGGTCGGCCATGTCACCAAGGAAGGGCAGATCGCGGGACCGCGCGTGGTCGAGCACATGGTGGACGGCGTGCTCTATTTCGAGGGCGAAGGCGGTCATCACTACCGCATCCTGCGCACGGTGAAGAACCGTTTCGGCCCGACCGACGAGATCGGCGTGTTCGAGATGTCCGACAAGGGTTTGCGCGAAGTGGCAAATCCTTCCGAGCTGTTTCTCGGCGAGCGCCATGCCAAGGCGCCGGGCGCTGCCGTATTTGCCGGCATGGAAGGAACGCGGCCGGTTCTGGTGGAAATTCAGGCGCTGGTCGCCCCCTCGCCGCTCGGCACGCCGCGGCGCGCCGTGATCGGCTGGGACAATGCCCGCCTGTCGATGGTGCTGGCCGTGCTCGAAGCCCATTGCGGCGTGCGGTTCTCGCAGCACGACGTCTATCTCAATGTCGCCGGCGGCTACCGCATCTCGGAGCCGGCAGCCGATCTTGCCGTGGCGGCCGCCCTGGTTTCCTCCCTTACCGGTCTTGCCCTGCCGCCCGATTGCGTCTATTTCGGCGAAATCAGCCTTTCGGGTGCCATCAGGCCGGTTGCGCATGCGCAGCAGCGCCTCAAGGAAGCCGAAAAGCTGGGGTTCGCGAATGCCGTTCTGCCGCTGGCGAGTTCCAGAGGCGGCGAAGAGGTTTCCGGCGGCATGGGAGACGGTTCGTTCCGGCCCGGCGAGCTTGCCGACCTCGTGGCACGCATAGCCGGCTCACGCCGCAGCCGTGCTGCGGAGGATGAATGATGCGGACCATGAAGTGGGGCGAGAACCATGCCGATTACGCTGCTTGACGGAATTCTCGTCGGCTTCACTCTGGTTTCCGCCATGCTGGCCATGGTGCGCGGCTTTTCCCGCGAGGTGCTTTCGATCGCCTCATGGGCAGCGGCGGCGGCGGCGGCCTTCTTCTTCTACAGGCCGGTCCTGCCCTATGTGCAGCCCTATATCGACAACGAGAAGTTCGCCATGGCGGCCGCGGCAGCGATTGTGTTCGTCATAGCGCTCGTTCTCGTCACCCTCATCACGATGAAGATCGCGGATTTCATCATCGATTCGCGCATCGGCGCGCTCGATCGCACGCTCGGCTTCCTGTACGGCGCCGCGCGCGGCGTTCTGGTTGTCGCGGTCGGCCTTCTGTTCTTCAACTGGCTCGCGGGCGAGCGGACGCCGGCATGGATCGCCGAGGCCAAGTCGCGGCCTCTGCTGGAAACCGTTGGCGCCAAGCTTGAAAGCCTGCTGCCTGAAGACCCGGAAAATGCTATATTGAAGCGCCTTAACCGTGACGGACAGGCGGCCGGGCCGGGCGCTGCAACCGCGCCTTCCCCGGAAGCGCCGGCCGCCTCCGGCGCGGGCGAGGACGACGGCGCGGGCGCGCCGCCCGCCGAAGACGCCAACTGATTGAGAAGCGGCCGGCATGCGGGGCGAACTTCCACATTGCCCCGGAGCGGCCCAGGTTCTATATACCGGCTTTAGCGGAGCTTGAGCTTATGGCGGATGGACTTGGCGCTTTCGTCGCCGAAGACGATGATCATTTGCACGAAGAATGCGGCGTGTTCGGCATTCTTGGCCATGAGGACGCCGCCGCGCTGACCGCGCTTGGCCTGCACGCCCTCCAGCACCGGGGGCAGGAAGCGGCGGGCATCGTTTCCTATCACAACCGGCGCTTCCACTCCGAACGGCATATGGGCCTTGTCGGCGATCATTTTACCGATGCCGCCACCCTGCACCGTCTGCCCGGCGACCGCGCCATCGGCCATGTGCGCTATTCCACCACCGGCGAAACCATTTTGCGCAATGTGCAGCCGCTGTTCGCGGAGCTGGAGGTCGGCGGCATCGCCATTGCCCATAACGGCAATTTCACCAACGGCCTCACCCTGCGCAAGCAATTGATCGCTTCCGGCGCGATCTTTCAGGCGACCTCCGACACCGAGGTCGTGCTGCATATGATCGCCCGCTCGCGCCATACGTCTTCGGGCGCGCGTTTCGTCGACGCCATCCGGCAGGCCGAGGGCGGCTATGCCATGATCGCCCTGACCCGCACCAAGCTCATCGCCGCCCGCGACGCGGTCGGCATCCGTCCGCTGGTGATGGGCGAACTGGATGGAAAACCGATCTTCTGCTCGGAAACCTGCGCTCTCGACATCATCGGCGCAAAATATATCCGCGACGTGGAGAACGGTGAGATCGTCATCTGCGAAATCCAGAAGGACGGATCGATCACCACCGAGTGCATCAAGCCGGAAAATCCGCAGCCGGAACGGCTGTGCCTGTTCGAATATGTCTATTTCGCCCGTCCCGATTCGGTGGTCGGCGGCCGCAGCGTCTATGTGGCGCGCAAGAACATGGGCAGGAACCTGGCCGGGGAAGCGCCCGTGGAAGCCGATGTGGTGGTGCCGGTGCCCGATGGCGGCACGCCGGCGGCGCTTGGCTTCTCGCAGGCAAGCGGCATCCCCTTCGAATACGGCATCATCCGCAACCACTATGTCGGCCGCACCTTCATCGAGCCGACGCAGCAGATCAGGGCGCTTGGCGTCAAGCTGAAGCATTCCGCCAACCGCGCCATGATCGAAGGCAAGCGCGTGGTGCTGGTGGACGATTCCATCGTGCGCGGCACGACCTCGGTCAAGATCGTGCAGATGATTCGCGACGCGGGGGCGACCGAAGTGCATATCCGCGTGGCGAGCCCCATGATCTACCACCCCGATTTCTACGGCATCGACACCCCGCATGCCGACAAGCTGCTCGCCAACCAGCATGAAGACCTCGCATCCATGTGCCGCTATATCGGCGCGGATTCGCTGGCCTTCCTGTCCATCGACGGGCTTTACAAGGCAGTCGGCGGCGAGCCCCGCAATCCGGAGGCTCCGGCCTTCACCGATCATTATTTCACCGGCGAGTACCCAACCCGCCTCGTCGATCAGGATGGCGAAAGCAACGTGCACACGCTTTCGCTGCTGGCCAGCAACGGCTGATCGTTTTCAGGTTTTCGGGGCAGGCATTTAGAGGACAGGCATGAGCATCGACCTGACGGGCCGTCTGGCTCTCGTGACGGGCGCTTCGCGCGGCATCGGCTATTTTCTTTCGCTTGAACTGGCAAAGCGCGGCGCGCATGTCGTTGCGGTCGCCCGCACGGTGGGCGGGCTTGAGGAACTGGACGACGAGATCAGGGCCGGGAAAGCGCGCACCGGCAAGGGCGAAGCCACGCTGGTGCCGCTCGACCTGACCGACATGGAGGGCATCGACCGCCTTGGCGGGGCCATTCACGAGCGCTGGGGAAAACTCGACATCATGGTGGCCAATGCCGGCGTTCTGGGCGTCATCGCGCCGCTTGGCCATGTCGAGGCAAAGGTGTTCGACAAGGTGATGGCGGTCAACGTCACCTCGACATGGCGCCTGATCCGCTCCGTCGATCCGCTGCTGCGCCAATCCGATGCAGGCCGCGCCATCGTGATGTCGTCTGGCGCGGCCCATTCCGCACGGGCTTTCTGGGGACCTTACGCCGCCTCGAAGGCTGCCGTCGAAGCCATGGCCCGCTCCTGGGCCGACGAGACGCGCAATTATCCGCTGCGGGTCAACGCGGTCGATCCCGGCGCCACCCGCACCGCCATGCGCGCCCTTGCCGTGCCGGGCGAGGACCCGAACACGCTGCCGCATCCGTCGGAGATCGCCCAGCGCATCGTGGAGCTCGCCAGCCCGGAGCTGACGCGCACCGGCGAAATCTATCAGGCGCGCCACCAGCGCTGGGTTTCCTACCGAATGCCGGAATAGCCGGCTTCGCTCCGCGCTGCGGTTTTGCGCGGGGGGCGCCGCGCTTTTTCCACGCCCGCTTCCGCGCCCGGTATCGCCGCCCCTCTACGCCGTCCTCTTCGGGAAACCGGAGAAGCGATGTTGACGTGAACCGGAGTTCGGTTACTTTCCGGGCTTAAACGGGCTCGGACATTTTTTCTGGAGCATCGGACCGAAAAGTGGAAACCGGTTTTCGGTTGTTCCGATGCTCTCTCAACAATTCAGATCGTCCTTTGTGCGCGCGAACGGATGCACGGCGATCCAGGAACAAAGGCCGGAGCATCACCGCATATGGTCCTGATCCTCGCATTACCGGCTGCCATTGCCCTGATCTGGGGCCTGACCGCCATAGTCGAGAAATTCCGGCTGGGGCTCAGCCTTTCGCAAGCGGTCCTCTATGCGCCGCTGAAGCTTGTCTACCGCATTTCCGATACGCGGATGGGCATCGCCACGGAGGCGGCGGCGCCCGTCATCTATGCCGTCACCCACCAGTCGCGCCTCGATCCGGCGCTGATGCTGTCGCTTTTGCCTGAAAACACGCTGCACATTCTCGACCCCTGTTCCGCCAGATCGCCGTGGCTCGAACCATGGCGGGAACTCGCCCGCACCATTGCCTTCAATGCCGAGCATGTTTTCGTTTCGCGCCGGCTGGTGCGGGTGCTCAAGGGCAAGGGGCGGCTGGCCGTCTACATCCCGGCGGCGGTCGAGCCGGATATGCGCTCGTTCCGGCTTTACCGCGCCGTGATCCGCATCGCCATGCAGGCGGACGCGCGCATCGTGCCGGTCTTCATCGGCAATGCCGGTCAACTGCCTTTCCAGATCGACGGCAGATCTCCCTCTCCCCGGCGCTGGTTCCCCCGCCTTTCGGTATCGGTGCTCGAACCGATGACCGCAAAGGAACTGGTGGCGCGCAACGGCAGCCCCGCCACCAGAAACGCACATGCGCTGTTCGACAGAATGGCGGAGGCCCGGCTTGCGGCCACCGACCCGGCGCTCAGCCTGTTTCAGGCGGTGCGCGACGCGGCGGAGCGTTTCGGACCTTCCCGGATCGCGGTGGAGGACGCGGCCGGCAGCCGGCTGAGCTATCGTGCGCTGCTTGGCGGCGCGCATATTCTGAGCAAGCGCTTCCGCGCCCTTGCCGAACCGGGGGAAGCCATCGGCATCATGCTGCCCAACGCCAAGGGCGCGGTGCTCACGCTGCTCGGCCTTTCCGGCGCGGGACAGACGGCAGCGTTCATCAACTACACCTCCGGCGCTGCCGATGTTTCCGCCGCAGTGCGCATGGCGGTGATCCACACGGTGATTTCATCGCGGACCTTCGTCGAAAAGGCGGCGCTTGGCGACATCGTTCACGCCGTGGAAGAGGCAGGCGCAAAGCTCGTGTGGCTGGAAGACCTGCAATCCGGCATCACGGCGATGGACAAGCTGAAGGCCGCCCTGCTCTGGCGCTATCCGCGCGGCGGGCAGGATGCGCAAAAACCGGCCGTCATCCTGTTCACGTCGGGTACGGAAGGGTTGCCCAAAGCTGTCGTGCTGTCCAGCCGCAACCTGATCGTCAATGCCATGCAGGCCGAAGCGCGCGTCACCATCACCACCGAAGACGTGGCGCTGAACGTGTTGCCGATGTTCCATTCCTTCGGCCTGACCGCCGGCGCCATATTGCCGCTGTTAACCGGCATGCGGCTGTTCCTCTATCCATCGCCGCTGCACTACGAGCTGATCCCGCAGGTTGCCCGGCGGCTGAAGCCGACCGTCCTGTTCGGCACCGATACGTTCCTCGCCCATTATGCGCGCACCGCCCGCGACGGCGATTTTTCCAGCCTGCGCTTCGCGGTGGCAGGCGCGGAACCCGTGAAGGCGGAAACGCGCCGTGTCTGGCGCGAACGGTTCGATACCCCGATCCTCGAAGGATACGGTCTTACCGAGGCTGCCCCGGTCGTTGCCGTCAACACCGCCATCCATGGCCGCGACGGCACTGTCGGACGGCTTCTGCCCGGCATGAGGATGCGCATCGATCCGGTGGAGGGCATGGCGGAAGGCGGGAGGCTGTTCCTCTCGGGCCCCAATGTCATGATGGGATATATGTCGGCGGATCGCCCCGGCGAAATCCAGCCGCTGCCGTCCGGATGGCAGGACACCGGCGATATCGTGGAAGTCGACCGCGAGGGCTTCATCGCCATTACCGGACGTGCCGCGCGTTTCGCCAGGATCGCCGGCGAGATGGTGCCGCTCGGAGCGATCGAGATGCTGGTGCAGTCTCTGTGGCCGGAAGAGAGCCATGCGGTGGTTTCCGTGTCCCACGCCAGGCGCGGAGAACGCGCCGTGCTCGTCACCACCGCGGCCGCAGCGGATACGGAAAGCCTGCGCAAGCTCGGCAAGCGACAAGGACTGGCTGAACTGGCGATGCCGGAAGATATCGTCAAGGTGGAAGAAATCCCCGTCCTGGGCTCCGGCAAGACGGATTACGGCGCCACCCGCGAACTTGTCATCCGGCATCTGGCAGCCGGAGGCGCGCCATAGTGTTTCCACTTTTCCTGGAAACGCTCTGGAACCGTTCATGATTTCACGAAATCGACGAACGGCTCCAGATCCTGGTCTTGTCGCGTTTCCGAACCGGAAAAGTGTTTCCACTTTTCCTCGAAACGCTCTGGAGCAGCGGGCGTTCCGGCGAACGCAGCCATGCTGCTCCAGCTTGTTTTCCCCGGCCGCATTTGTGCGACGTCAAACGATTCCGTCTGCCTGCAAAATATTTTAAAACATGCCGTCCCGGTCTGCGGACCCTGCATCTGCGGTCACTCGCCGAGGCGCGCATCCACGTCGGGCGGCAGTTCCGCCTCCCCTTCCCGCTTGGCGCGGCGGGAATAGGCCAGAACGCTGAGCGGCAGGAACACGAGATAGGCGGCGACCGACGCGGTGAGCGTGTACCATGGATAGCTGACCAGCAGCAGGAACACGAGCACGATGGCCAGAATGACCAGCAGCATGCGGTCGCCGGGCACTTTCAGGTTCTTGCCCGAATAGACCGGAAGGCGGCTGACCAGCAGGAAAGCGACGATCACGGTGAAGCCGGTGGCCAGGAAGGCGCCGTAGCGGGCCTGCTCGAAACCGATGAAGGACAGGTAGAGCGGCAGCATCACCACCGCAGCGCCCGCGGGGGCCGGAACCCCGACGAAATACTCGGCCTGCCATGACGGCCTGTCCTGCACCTCTTCCAGCACATTGAAGCGGGCAAGCCGCATGCCGCAGGCGATAGTAAAGAGCAGCGCCGCTATCCAGCCCGGCGAACCCGCCTTCTCCAGCAGGAACGCATAGAGCACCAATGCGGGCGCCACGCCGAAATTGACGATGTCGGCGATGGAATCCATCTGCGCGCCGAATTTGGACGTCGCCTTGAGAAGGCGCGCCACCCGTCCGTCCAGCCCATCCAGGAAGGCGGCGATCAGCACCATGACCACGGCCGTTTCGAACCGCCCCTCAAAGGCGAAGCGGATGCCGGACAGGCCGGCGCAGATGGCCAGAACCGTCAGCAGATTCGGAAACACCATACGCAACGGGATTTCACGGATGCGGGGCCCCCCGGATCCATGCGGCTCGAATTTCCTGTAGGGCTGGGTCATCGGACCGGTCTACGACACGCGCACCACGGGCGCGGCCGCCTTGCCGCCAAACTCGGCCAGCACCGTCTCGCCGCCTACCGCCGTCTGGCCGATGGCGACGCGCGGCACCGCACCTTCGGGCAGATATACATCGACGCGCGAACCGAAGCGGATCAGGCCGAAACGCTCGCCCGCCAGCGTCTCGGAACCGGTTTCGGCCCAGCACACGATGCGGCGCGCCACCAGACCGGCGATCTGCACCGCAGCCACCGTACCGTTCGGGCTTTCGATGACGAGGCCGTTGCGCTCGTTCTCGCTGCTCGCCTTGTCCAGCTCGGCATTCATGAAGCGGCCGGGGCGATGCTCGATATGGGTAATGCGGCCGCGCACCGGCGAGCGGTTCACATGACAGGAAAACACGTCCATGAACACCGAGATGCGGGTCATTTCAACATCGCCCAGACCAAGCTCGGAGGGAGGAACTGCCGGGCCAACCGCCGTGACCACGCCATCGGCCGGGCTGATCACCAGACTGTCGTCGACAGGCGTGACGCGTTCGGGGTCGCGGAAGAAATAGATGCACCACGCGGTGAGTATAGCTCCGGTCCAAAGCAAAAATCCGGAAAAATAGCCCGCTGCCAGGGTCACCACGGCGAAAATGGCTATGAAGGGATAGCCTTCGCGATGGATCGGCACGAATGTTTTTCTGATCGTGTCGAGGAGTTGCATCGTTTGCTGCACCGGCTCCGTTTCAATGCGAGCCTCTCTAGCCGAAACGCCTCCGTGTCGCAATGAAACAATATGTCCGGGCGGGAGGCGTTCTTGCCGCCCCCCTGCCCGGCTGGAGCATTCCGGCTTTTTTGCGAACCGCGGAAACGCCCCGACTTTTTGTCGAGGCGATTGCGGACGCAAAACCGCTTCGCACTTTTGCTGGAATTGCTTTAAAGCGCGCCGCGATCTTTCAGATCAGCTCCCTGCGCTTTAAGCTCTTGTTTTACGCATGTCGCTGTCCCGAAACCGGTACCCCCTTTCGGGCGACATGCTTTAAATGATTTCCGGCGTGCGCTGCCTGACGATAACGCCCATCTCGTCGGTTTCGCGGGCGATGCGCAGGCGTTCCTCGGCCTCGGTGGCTTCGCGCTGGCGGTCCCACATCGAGGCATAAAGGCCACCCTTGCGCAACAGCGCCGCGTGCGTGCCGCGCTCCTCGATGCGGCCCCCCTTGAGGACGATGATTTCATCGGCGGTGATGACCGTGGAGAGGCGGTGCGCGATGACGATGGTTGTGCGGTCGCGGCTGACCAGATCGAGCGCCGACTGAATTTCCTGCTCCGTATGACTGTCGAGCGCGGACGTCGCTTCGTCGAGGATGAGAATCGGCGGGGCCTTCAAAATCGTGCGGGCAATCGCCACGCGCTGCTTCTCGCCGCCGGAGAGCTTCAGCCCCCGTTCGCCCACCATGCTGTCATAGCCCTCGGGCAAGGCCTCGATGAAACCGCCGATCTGGGCCAGTTCGGCAGCCCGGCGCATCTCCTCATCGGAAGCGTCGATGCGGCCATAGCGGATGTTGTAGGCGATGGTGTCGTTGAACAGAACCGTATCCTGCGGCACCATCCCGATCGCCGCGCGCAGGCTTTCCTGCGTAACCTCGCGCACGTCCTGCCCATCGATGAGGATGGAGCCCGACTGCACATCGTAAAAGCGGAAAAGCAGACGCGAAATCGTCGACTTGCCCGCGCCGGAAGGCCCGACGATGGCCACCGTCTTTCCGGCAGGCACCTCGAAGCTGACGCCCTTGAGGATCTGGCGATTCGGCTCGTAGGCGAACTGCACGTCGCGGAACTCGACCTTGCCCGCCCCCACCTTGAGGGGAACGGCGGAGGGACTGTCGGTGACTTCTTCCTCGACATCGAGAAGGTCGAACATCTGCTCGATGTCGGTGAGCCCCTGGCGGATCTCGCGATAGATGAAGCCGATGAAGTTGAGCGGCACCGAAAGCTGCATCAGCATGGCGTTGACGAACACGAAATCGCCGACGGTGTGGGTGCCGGCCTGAACCTCCAGCGCCGACATGGCCATGATCACCGTCATGCCGACGCCGAAGATCACGCCCTGGCCGAAATTCAGCCAGCCGAGCGAGGTCCAGATGCGGGTGGCGGCGATCTCGTAACGGGCCATGGAGCGGTCGAAACGCCGGGCTTCCATGGCCTCGTTGCCGAAATATTTCACCGTCTCGAAATTGAGCAGGGAATCGATCGCCTTGGTGTTGGCGTCGGTGTCGCTGTCGTTCATGTCGCGGCGAATGTCGATGCGCCAGTCGCTCGCCTTGACCGTGAACCAGGTGTAGAGCAGCACGGTCAGCGCCACCACGGCCACATATTTCCAGCCATAGGCGACCGCGAAGATGATGGCCGTCAGCGCGAATTCCAGCACGGTCGGCACGCTGTTCAGCACCGTGAAGCGCACGATGGTCTCGATGCCCTTGGTGCCGCGCTCGATGATGCGCGAAAGTCCGCCCGTGCGCCGTTCCAGATGGAAGCGCAGCGACAGACGGTGCATGTGCACGAAGGTGCGCCAGGCGAGCTGGCGCACCGCATGCTGGCCAACCCGGGCAAACAGCGCATCGCGCAACTGGTTGAAGCCGACCTGGATGATGCGGACGAGATTGTAGGCCACGACCAGCATTACCGGGGCGGCAAGCGCGGCAGGCAGCAGCGGCGGGGCGCTGGCATTGCCGGCAAGCGCATCGGTCGTCCATTTGAAGAAATAGGGAACGGCGATCAGCGTAAGCTTCGCCGCGACCAGAAGAATGGTCGCCCATATGACCCGGAGCCTGAGATCGGCGCGATCCGAAGGCCACATATAGGGCCACAGATTGACCAGCGTTTTCAGGGTCGAGCCAGGCCCGGCGGAAACTGTTTTTTCACTCACGAATCGAATGCCTTACATAAAATGGACTGCCGCGCGCCGGAAACCCGACGGCGGCTAACAATCGTCAGAACAGCACGAGGAAGCGAAACAGGACAGCATCTCGGCCACCGCTTTCAGCGCCTTGCGGTCGATCGCGTAGCGCGAGCGCTGCCCGTCGGCCTCGAAGCGCACCAGACCCGCCGCCACCAGAACCTTGAGATGCTGGGATACGGTCGATTGCGCGAGATCGAGATTTCCAACCACCTCGCCGCAGCAGCAGGAACTGGCCATTGCCAGACAACGAAGAATTTCGATGCGGGCCGTATGCGAAAGCGCACCGAGCCGGGCGGCGAGTTCGGCATCGCCCGGCTTCCGGTAGCCCGCGTTACAGGGGAAGGTTTCTTCCATCGTATATCGACGATATACGATGGAAACCGTCCATGCAATGCGCCTTTGAAAGAAAGCAGCGCCTGAACGCCGGCTCCGGCAGGCCCGGAAAGCTCAATTTCCGGCTGGAACCGTCACGCGGTCGCCCAGCGCATCGAAATCGGCTTTCTCGCCGCTGTCCGTCTCCTGCGGCAGCTTGAACACCTGCCCCGGCCAGATGCGGTCGGGATCGCCGATCTGCTCCTGATTGGCGAGATAGATCGTCGAATAGCGGGTGCCATGGCCATAGACCCGGCGGGAAATCTGCCACAGCGTATCGCCACGGCGGATGATCACCGAACCGTCGGCATGTTCGAGCTTCGGCGCTGCCGGCTGGCCGGCCTGCGGATTTTCCGCGGAAGCCACGGCGGAGATCGTTTCACCCGGCTCGCGCTGGAACGGCACCGAGGCGCGAACGACGACCCTGTCGCTGCCGGCCGAATCCAGCCCGTCGACGCGGATCGTATATTCACCGACCGGCAGATCCCTGTTCGCCTCGACGAGGAAATGGCCGTCCGGGGAAGTCAGCGCTTCGCCCAGCAGGGTTTCGTTGGCGTAGACGCGAACCTTGCGCCCGGCATCGGCGCGGCCGGCCACGAATATCCTGGCCCCGTCGATCTCGACGGCTTCAACGACGATCTTCGGCGCATCGGCCGGCTGAACGGCCGGCTCAGGCGCACCGGGTTGCTCATTCCCGGCTGCCTGGGGAACGCCTTGCCGCGCCGAGGCGGCTTCCTGCGCTTCCGCGGCGGGCTCTTCCCCGCCCGCGGCCGTCGAAGGCGCCTCCTTTTCGGGCGCCGCGGGTGCCTGCGGCACGGTCAGAAGCTGTGCCGGCTTGCCGGGCTCCTCGACCATGGCCAGAACCTGTCCATCCGGCTTTTCCGGAACGGAGACGACGGCGGTCTGGGCGGAGGTGGATACGGTGCTGCCCTGGCCCGTGGCGCGCAACACGATCTGATGATCGCCCGCCTTCAGCGGTTCGTCCAGCACGATGGCGAAAGCACCGTCGGGGCCGGCAACGGCTTTTCCGAGCACGGAGGAGCCGTCGAGCAGTTCGACGGCAGATCCCGGCGCGGCCTTTCCGGCGACGACCGCGGAACCGTCGCCTTCGACCCGCAGCACGTCGAATGTGGGAACGGCTTCGTCCGGCGACGCGGCCTGAGGCGCCGCCTCCGGTTCGGGGGTCTTCCCGTCATCTGCCGATGCCTGCGCTTTGGCCGTCGCGGGCGTGTTGCCGGCGGAGGTTTCCGGCCCGGTTTCCGCGTCCGCTGCCGGGCTCGTCGCCTGCGGCTGCGCTGTCTCCACGGGAGCACGCCCCAGATAGCGATCCAGAGCGCCGGAGATATAGCCGATAAAGAGCGCCACGAGAGCGGCGGCAGCGGCGAACAGAAGCGCCTTCAGCCCGTTGTTCTTCATTATGTTAACCGCCCCTTTGCCCTCGCCCCGCGTGATGGCGTCCGGTCACGCATGATCGCTCCCCGACGCCGGCTTCTTATCGGGAGATCATGTCATGCCGCGATCCAAAGCGCGCTGCAATCTTTCAGCTCAGCTCCCTGCGCTTCAAGTTCCTGTTTCCGCGCTCGGCGACATGTTTTAGAGCAGCGGGCGTCTTGACGAACGCAGCCCCGCTGCTCCAGCTTGTTTTCCCTGGCCGCATTTGTGCGACGTCAGACGAACCCGTCCGCCTGCAAAATGCTCTAGCCTGTTTTGCACAAACCGACAAGAAAAACGCAGGAACAGGGTTGACCGCTGCGGCAAGCGCTATCACCAATCCGGTATGAATACGATTCGATCCGTCTGCGTTTACTGCGGCTCCTCTCCCGGCAACGACAACGCCTATATCGAGGCCGGGCGAACGCTGGGGCGCGCGCTGGCCCACTCCGGCCTGCGTCTCGTCTATGGCGGCGGCACCCGGGGCATCATGGGAGCGGTTGCCGAGGGCACCATGCGCGCCGGCGGCAAGGTGCTTGGCATCATCCCGCGCTTCCTGATGAACAAGGAAGCGACCGAAACCGGACTGGAACGGCTGGACGAGGTTGTCGTCACCGACAACATGCACCAGCGCAAGCAGCGCATGTTCGAGGAATCGGATGCTTTCGTCGCCCTGCCGGGCGGCATCGGCACTGTGGAGGAAATCGTGGAGATGATGACCTGGGCCCAGCTCGGCCATCACCGCAAGCCCATGATATTCGCCAGCGTCGGCGGTTTCTGGCAGCCGATGATCGCGCTGCTCGACCATATGCGCGACGAGGGTTTCATCCACACCGCCCATCAGGTGCGGCCGCTCGTCGTCGAAGACGTCGAAGCGATCGTGCCGACCATCCTGTCGGCCGCGTCCGCCACCGGCACGCCGGCCGAAGGCGTGCCTTCCATTATCGAGAAGATGTAGCGGCCCGGTTTTCCCGCAGCGTCGACCAGGTGTAAATGACCAGCGCCACCCAGATAAGGGCGAAGGCCGCCAGCTGAGCCGTTCCGAACGGCTCCCGGAACACGAAGACGGCGATCAGGAACACCATGGTGGGCGCGATATACTGCATCAGCCCCAGCGTCGACAGGCGCAGCGCTTTCGCGCCGAAGGCAAACATCAGAAGCGGGATCGCCGTGATCGGGCCGCATCCCAGCAGCAGAAGCGTATCCAGCCAGCCGCTCGAAACCATGTGGCCGGCACCGCTCGCATTCAGCCACACGAGATATATGGAAGCCGGAACGGACAGGATCAGCACCTCCAGCAGGAACCCCTGGCTGGGTCCCAATGGCAATGTCTTGCGGAAGTAGCCATAGGCGGCGAATGAAACGGCCAGCGCCAGCGAAACCCATGGCAAGGTGCCGGTCTCATAGGTGAGGAGCGCGACGGCCACAGCGGCGAGCCCGACGGCGAGGGTCTGCACCCTGTTGAGGCGCTCCCCCAGCATCACCGCCCCTATCAGCACGTTGACCAGCGGATTGATGTAGTAGCCCAGTGCGGTTTCGATCGCCCGGTCGGCGGCGATCGCCCACACGTAAAGGCTCCAGTTGACGGTGATGATGACGGCCGTCAACGCCGCCATCGCCATCAGACGCGGCGAGCGGATCGCCACCTTGAAATCCGCCGTGCGCCGAAGCCAGACCAGAGCGGCGGCCGCGATCGGCAGCGACCACAGCACGCGATTGGCGATAACCTCCATCAGCGGCAGATGCGCCACCCATTTCATGTAGAACGGCAGCAGCCCCCACAGGAAATAGGCTCCCAGGCCGAGCGCGAACCCTCGCTTCGCAGCGGTGTCGGCCTCACCCGGTTTTTCGGTCGCATCGGTTGTCATTGCGCCCATATGGACCGGCGCGGCAAACAGAGCCATTTCAAATTTCTCATGGTTCAATCGTCTTTCGTTGATGGATCAACCGCAGCCCTCACCCGTTCGGGGCAGCCAGCCCCGCCAGTTCGCGGTTCTTCATCAGCTTGAAGACGATGGAATCCATCAGCGCCTGAAACGAGGCGTCGATGACGTTGTCGGACACGCCGACCGTCCACCAGCGGACGCCGCTCTGGTCCTGCGATTCGATCAGCACCCGGGTGATGGCCTCGGTGCCGCCGTTGAGGATGCGCACCTTGTAATCGACAAGCTCCAGATCCTCGATCTCGCTCTGGTAGCAGCCGAGATCCTTGCGCAGCGCAATGTCGAGCGCGTTGACCGGGCCATGCCCTTCGGCCACGGACATGCGCACCTCTCCCTCCACCATCACCTTCACGATGGCTTCGGAAACGGTCTTGATCTGGCCGTTGGCGTCGAAGCGGCGCTCCACCATGCAGCGGAAGCTTTCGACGCTGAAGAAATCCGGCACCGTGCCGAGCGTGCGGCGGGCCAGAAGCTCGAAGCTGGCATCGGCGCCCTCATAGGCATAGCCTTCCGCCTCCCGCTCCTTGACCATGGCGATCAGCGTATCCAGCCGCGGATCGTTGCGCGAGACGTCGATGCCCCGCCGCTTCAGCTCGGCGATGAAATTGGCCTTGCCGCCCTGGTCCGAAACCATCACCTTGCGGCGGTTGCCGATGCTTTCGGGCTCGACATGCTCATAGGTGCCCGGCTCCTTGGCCAGAGCCGAAGCGTGAATGCCGGCCTTGGTGGCGAAGGCGGAAGCGCCGACATAGGGCGCCTGCGCATCAGGCGCGCGGTTCAGGAGCTCGTCGAACGAACGCGACAGATGCGCAACCGTTGCCAGCTGCCCGGGCGTGATCCCCGTCTCGAAGCGATCCGCATAGGTTTTCTTCAGGGCAAGCGTCGGGATCAGGGTGACGAGGTTTGCGTTGCCGCAGCGTTCGCCGATGCCGTTCAGCGTGCCCTGTATCTGGCGCACGCCAGCCTCGACCGCCGCCAGGGAATTGGCAACCGCCTGCCCGGTATCGTCATGCGCATGGATGCCGAGACGGGTTCCGGGAATGCCGGCGGCAATCACCTTGCCCACGATTTCGCGCACTTCCGCCGGCTGGGTGCCGCCATTGGTGTCGCACAGCACCACCCAGCGCGCTCCGGCCTCGAAAGCGGCTCGGGCGCAGGCCAGCGTGTATCCGGCATTGGCCTTGAAGCCGTCGAAGAAGTGCTCGCAATCGATAATCGCTTCCTTGCCGGCGGCAAGGGCAGCCTCCACGGAAGCGCGGATGGCGTCGAGATTTTCCTCATCCGTGCAGCCCAGCGCCACCCGCACCTGATATTGCGAGCTTTTGGCGACATAGCACACCACGTCCGAGCGCGACTGCAAAAGCAGCGCCAGGCCCGGATCGTTGGAGGCGGAAACGCCGACGCGCTTCGTCATGCCAAAGGCGGAAAAGCGCGCGTTCCGGGTGCGCTTTTCCGTGAAGAAAGCCGTATCCGTCGGGTTTGCGCCCGGATAGCCGCCTTCCACATAATCGAGGCCGAATTCATCCAGCATGCGGGCGATGGCGATCTTGTCCTCGACCGAGAAATCGACGCCCGGCGTCTGCTGGCCGTCACGCAAAGTCGTGTCGTAGAGATAAAGTCGCTCTTTCATCGCCCTGCTCATTGCCTGCTCCCGGGCCGATCTGGCGGCCGGAAGTTGGTAGAAATTCCCGCGGTCAGGCCTTGCCTGCATATGCGTCGGTGGCGCGGATCAGCCGGTCGAGAATGCCGGGCTCCGAATAGGCGTGGCCCGCCCCCTCGATCAGGTGAAATTCGGCCTTCGGCCATGCCTTGTGCAGCGCCCAGGCATAATGCGCCGGGCACGGCATATCGTAGCGGCCATGGACGATGGTGCCGGGAATGTCCTTCAGCTTGCCGGCATCGCGCAGCAGCTGGCCTTCCTCCAGCCATCCGGCGTGAACGAAATAATGGTTCTCGATGCGGGCGAAGGCCACCGCATAATCGTCCACGGCGAAAGGATCGCTGGTCTCGGGCTCGGGAAGAAGCGTGATGGTTTCGCCTTCCCAGATGCTCCATGCCCTGGCCGCTTCCAGTTGCGCCGCGCGATCGCCGCCGACCAGACGCTTGCGATAGGCCGCGATCATGTCCGCGCGTTCTTCATGCGGAATGGGCGCCACGAACCGCTCCCATTTTTCCGGAAACATCTGCGAGACGCCGAACTGATAGTACCATTCGAGTTCGGCGCGGCTCAGCATGTAGATACCGCGCACCACAAGCTCGCTGACCCGCTCGGGATGAGTCTGCGCATAGGCGAGCGCCAGCGTGGAGCCCCATGAGCCGCCGAACACCAGCCATTCGTCGAAGCCGCACATTTCGCGCAGCCGCTCGATGTCGGCCACCAGATGCCAGGTGGTGTTGGCTTCCAGCGAGGCATTGGGCAGCGATTTTCCGCAGCCGCGCTGGTCGAACAGGATGACATCGTAGAGCGCCGGATCGAACAGCCGCCGGTGTTTTGGCGAGATTGTTCCGCCCGGCCCGCCGTGCAGAAACACGGCCGGCTTGCCGCCTTTGGTCCCTGCCCGCTCCCAATAGATGCCGTGGCCATCGCCGACATCGAGCATTCCGGTCTCGAACGGCTCGATCTCCGGATAAAGGCCTCGCAATTGCGTGCTCATCTGTTCATGTCCTTTGCAGACCGGTTTTCTGTATCGCGATCGGGATGACCGGCCCGTTGCCGGGCTTATCGGCCTTTACTGCGGATGATGGCAGACGGCCTCGATATTGTTGCCGTCGGGATCGAGAACGAAGGCGCCGTAGTAATTCGGGTGATAGTGCTCGCGCAGGCCCGGCGCGCCATTGTCGACGCCGCCCGCCGCCATCGCCGCCTCATAGAAGGCATCGACTTCCGCGCGCTTGTCGGCGGTAAAGGCATAGTGGCGGCCGGGACCGGCCTCCTTCGCCTCATGCAGCCAGAACCGGGGCCGGTCATAGCCATAGCCGCCGACCTTCAGGCCGCCGGTGAATTCTTCCGGCACCATCGTCACCAGCGATGCGCCCAGCGGCGCCAGCGCGGCATCATAGAACTTTCGCGATGCCTCGAAATCGGTCACCTCTATTCCGGTATGGTCGATCATCGTTTCACCTCCCATGTCGTGATGCGCTGGCCGGTTGCGGGGTCCTTGCCGTCCTTCAGCTGCACGCCCTGCGCCAGCAGTTCGTCGCGGATGCGGTCGGCTTCGCCCCAGTTCTTCTGCGCGATAAGGGCAAGGCGCGCGGCGATGGCTTCATCCACGGCAGCCCTGTCCACTTCCGCACTCACGTCGAAACCGAGAAACTCCAGCGCGGCGCGCAGGCAAGCAGCGGCGTCTTTATCGCCATCGATCGCTTCCGAGGCCAGCTGCGTCAGAAACTGGAAGGCGGAATAGGTCGCAAGATCGTCCGAAAGCGCGGCGACGACTTCGGCCGGAACCCCGGCGGCGGAACCGGAAGCCAGATCGGCGGCGCGCTTCCATTTGCGCAGCGTGTTTTCCGCTTCCTCCAGCTTGCGCACGGCAAAATCGATCGGCTCGCGGTAATGCGTCATCAGCATGGCCAGCCGCAGCACCTCGCCCGGCCATCTGCGGCCGCCGAAGCTCTCCGTTTCCAGAAGCTCGCGGATGGTGAAGAAGTTGCCGAGGCTCTTCGACATCTTCTGCCCCTCGACCTGCAGGAAGCCATTGTGCACCCAGTAATTGGCCATGACGGAGGTGCCATGCGCGCAGCGCGACTGGGCAATCTCGTTCTCGTGATGCGGGAAGATGAGGTCGAGACCGCCGCCGTGAATGTCGAAGATCTCGCCGAGATAGGCCGACGACATGGCCGAGCACTCGATGTGCCAGCCCGGCCGGCCGCGGCCCCAGGGACTGTCCCAGCCGGGCTCCTCGGGCGAGGAAAGCTTCCACAGGATAAAATCCTGCGGGTTCTTCTTGTGCGTATCGAGCGCGATACGCGCCCCTGCCTGCTGCTCGTCGAGGGGGCGCTTCGAGAGTTCGCCGTAATCGGGCATGGAGGCCGTGTCGAACAGAACTTCGCCTTCCGCTTCATAGGCATGGCCGCGTTCGATGAGAGATCGAATCAGGCCGATCATGTCGGTGCGGCCATCCTTCCGGGGCTGCACGAACTCCGTCGCGCGCGGCTCGAAAGTGGGCGGCAGACAGCCGAGCGCCTTCACATCCTTGTGGAACTGGCCGGCGGTCTTTTCCGTCACCCTGCGGATGGCGTCGTTGAGGGCGAGGCGGCCGGCGGCGATATCGTCGCCGAAATCGCGCAGGGCGCGTGCGTTGATCTTGTCGTCCACGTCGGTGATGTTGCGCACATAGGTGACGTGATCCGCGCCATAAATATGGCGCAGCAGCCGGTAGAGCACGTCGAAGACGATGACGGGGCGCGCATTGCCGATATGGGCGAAGTCGTAGACCGTCGGGCCGCACACATACATGCGCACGTTCGAGGCATCGATCGGAGAAAAATCCTCCTTCGCGCGGGTGAGCGTGTTGGTAAGGCGCAGGCCCATGGCTGTTGCAGTCATTCTTCCCCTTCCCGGCATCGCCGGCTCAATCAGACGCGCAGTTGCCCTTCAGCCTGCTGGCCGGGTCGTTTGTCCGATCTGAAAGGAAGATGGGGCGAAAACGTCCGGGCCAGCACGCGGCTAGCCAATAATCGAAATGCCGCAAATGGCGAAGGACATCTTCATGCCCGGCTTTATCGCCTTCGATTCCGTCGCCGTCAAGCCGCAACGCCCGATGAAAAGGCAGGGGATGAAAGCACGGGCAGGCCGTGACTTCAGGCCGTGACTTGCGGCAACAGTGAAGGATTTTATTAAACATGTAATCAGAACCTGAAAGAAGCCCAAAAGAACGCACCATCGCGCCACTATTTCGACGGAATCAGGTATCATTTACTGAAATTACAAGTTAATCTCGGCATCGGGGAAGAAAAATGTCGAACAAGCCGCAGCAAAAGCAACCTGAACGACCTGTTCTGGCAAATCAGTATCGCGCAATCGGCCCCGCCGCCGTCGCCGCCGCCCTCCTGCACATGCCCAGGAAGAAGAAGCCGGTCCAGAAGATAACATCGCCCCGCCCGGCCTGATGCTTTCGGCGGCAGCGGAGCAACGCCGGCGACGTTCACCTTGACGAAGACTTGTGATGGACGAAGACTAAAGCGTGCCGCGATCTTTCAGATCGGTTCCCTGCGCTTCAAGTTCTTGTTTTTACGCATGTCGTTGCCCCGAAACCGGTTTCCACTTTCGGGCGACATGCTTTAGGAATGCGGCATGAGCGCCGGATTTTTGCAATCCGGGCAGGATTGATCCGGTCAGAATGAATCGATCCGGTCAGAATAACGACATCTGCGCATCGCCCCGCTTCTGCGCGGAAGATGCGGCCGGTTCGGGGGCCTCCGCCGGCTCCCTGGCTTCCTGTTGTATCCCGGCCCCTGTATTCGTCACCTTGTTGACGAGACTGGAAACGGGAACGGCCTCGAAGAAGTCCGGATCGGCGGGCTTCAGAAGGTCGGCCACATCCCCTGGTTCCTGCGTGCGGCAATCCAGCCAGCGCGAAAAATCCTTTTCCCCGATCACAACCGGCATGCGATGGTGAATATGCGCAATCGCCGAATTGGCGGACGTGGTGAGCAAGGCTCCGGTATCGATCTCCGATCCGCCCGGCTCCGAGTAAGGCTCCATCAGCGCCGCGAAGGCGACGAGGCCGCCATCGCGCGGGCGCAGCCAGTAAGCCTGCCCCTTCCCGGCCCCGGATTGCTTCCACTCATAAAAACCGGACGCCGGCACCAGGGCGCGCCGATGGCGCATCGCGGTGCGGAAAGAGGGTTTGGCGGCCGCTTCTTCCGAGCGGGCGTTGATCAGCAGGGGAAAGCCGCGCGTATCCTTAACCCATGCAGGGATCAGCCCCCAGCGCACCAGCAAAGCCTCGCGATCGGGCAGATTGGATCCGGGCGGACGCGTCGGAGCCGCCAGCGCCATCAGGATCGGCTGGGTCGGCGCAATGTTGTAGCGCGCCGGAAAATCGTGCAACTCGCCCACGCCGAGGAATGCTGCCGTCTGATCGGCGGTCGCGGTCAACGCAAAGCGCCCGCACATGAATGCACCCTTTTTTCTGCCGTACCGTCAGGGTGGACATGGATCAGCGCGCGCGCAACCGTTAAAGCTGCCGCAACCTCTCCTTCCACAGGAACAATTCGGTCCACAGGAACAATTCGGTGAAGCTGCAAGATGACGACATTGCCGGAAATTCCCGCCGTATCCGTCGCGCTGGTGCGTGACGACACCGTGCTGCTGGTGAAACGCGGGCGCGCGCCCTCGCAAGGTCTCTATGCCTTTCCGGGCGGCAAGCAGGAGCCGGGCGAAACGCCGGAGCAAGCAGCCCAGCGCGAGCTGGCGGAAGAAACCATGCTGGAAGGAACCGGCTACAGACCGGTGCGCACCATTTTCATCGACGGCGCCTGCGACGATCATCCGGTCGACTATCGGCTCACCGTCTTCGCCGCGGCCTGGACCGGAGGCGAGGCGGTGGCCGGCGACGATGCCGCGAGCGCCGCCTTCTATTCGCTGGCCGAGATGCGCGCCCTGCCGCTTGCCGGGTCGGTCCTGGAAGTGGCCGAGGAATTGCTCGCCGGCACCGGCCCGGCGCGCGACATATCGTCCGGCGAGGCAACGCCATGAAACGCCTTGCCCGTCCGCTTTGCATCGGTCTCGCCATGGCCTGCCTGCTCGGCGCCAGCCCTGCCCGCGCGGCAGAATCGCCCTTCGAGGCCGGCCTGATGCGGCTGGCCGAGATACTGGGCTCGCTGCATTTCCTGCGCAATCTGTGCGGCGAGGACGGCTCGGAGTGGCGTGACAGCATGGAAAAACTGCTCGAATCGGAAAACCCCGATCCGGAACGGCGCGCACGCTTCATCTCATCCTTCAACCGTGGCTATCGCAGCTTCGGCGAAACCTACAAAAGCTGTACGCCTTCGGCCACGGCCGCCATCAATCGGTATATGAAGGAAGGCGAGGCGTTGACCAGGGACATCGCCTCGCGCTACGGCAATTAGCACTCCATTAACTTTTCCGGCAAAGCACCCGAACAAAATCCGCGAAGCCATGCTAGAAGTCTTAATGGGACATTAAAGGGACGCTTCGACTTTGATCCTAATTTGAAGGATCGGTGCTTGAACGAGATGAGTGTTGCGTATGGAACACAATATCAGTGACATCGACGCCATGGTCAGGGAGGAAAAACGCCTGACCGCCGTCGAAAGCCATAATGAAGCCTGGGCCGAGGGCCTCTCGGCCGGGATCGAGCCCGAAATCATCGCCGAGGCCGCTCTGGAAACCGCCTTCTGCGAGATGTTGCGCGCCAATGGCGAGAAGACGGCGCTGGCCATGCTCGACCGGATGCGTGAAAAGGTGATCGGCGGCGCTTTCGAGCCGCATCGCATGCGCCACTGAGACCGCTTCCGAAGCGGGAACCGCGGCCCGCGTCCACCCATGCGCTTCAGACCGGCTTCTTTTCCGCACGGCCTGTCCCGAAACCGATCCGGGCTTTGACGTGGCTGGCGCGGTGGGGCATCATCCGGCTGACATGGAGATGCGGACCTTGAAACTTCGACCTTCCGTCAGGGCCTCTGCGCTCAGGCTTGCCGTATGCGCTCTGGGCTTTTCGGTGCTGGCCGCGACGGCGCTTGTGGCCACCGCGCCTTCCGCCTCCGCGCTCAGCGAGATCAGGCGCGAAGAACTGCCTGCGCCCCTTTCCGCGCCTGCCAGCCCCGACGGCTCATCGCCGGCGACAGTACCGATCCCGGACCCGATCCACACTTCGCAGCCCCCTTCCAGCGAAGCGGAAAAGCCGGACGGCGCGCAATCGCCTTCACAGGATGGCGGGGACGGCGAAGACAAGGCCGGAGACGCCGCGGGCGCGCCTGTGCCCGAGATCATCTATGATCTCGAACGCCTGCCTGAACCCGTCCGTCGCATGCACGGCCTCATTCTCGAAGCCTGCAAGACCGGCGACATCGAGAAGCTGAGGCCCCTGGTCGGCACCGCAGACAGCGGCACCCAGCTTTCGCTCACCGAGATCGAAGGCGACCCGATCGAATTCCTGAAGGGCCTGTCAGGCGACAGCGAAGGCCAGGAAATTCTGGCGATCATGGAAGAGGTGCTCAGCGCGGGCTATGTGCACATGGATGCCGGCGCGCCGCAGGAACTCTATGTCTGGCCCTATTTCTTCGCCCTGCCGCTCGACAAGCTGGACCCCCGCCAAAGGGTTGAGTTGTTCAAGATCGTCACCGCCGGCGATTACGAGGACATGCAGCAGTTCGGCGCTTATATCTTCTATCGCCTCGGCATCACGCCGGAGGGGCGCTGGGCGTTCTTCGTGGCAGGCGACTGAAGCCGGGGCATTGCCGGAACCGGTGGGGCCGCCGCGACCGGCCGTGCGCGCCCAACCACTGCTCAGAAATGGCGGGAGCGGGCCTGCTCCGGCTTGCAGGGCCGCAACGGGAGCACTACCTGAAGCGTGTCGCGATCTTTCAAATTCGCTCCTTACGCTTTAAGCTCCTGTTTTTACGCATGCCGTTATCCCGAAACCGCTTCCCGCTTTCGGGGCGACATGCCCTGGAGCCGTCCATGGTTTCACGGAAGCGACGAACGGCTCCAGGTCTTTGTCTGGTCGCGTTTGCGAACCGGAAAAGTGTTTCCACTTTTCCTGGAAACGCTCTAGACACAAGTGTTCGCAGATTCAGGCTCTCGTCCATCCATGTCCATCGCCCGTCTTGAAGATCGCGCCGTCATTACCGTTTCCGGCCCGGAAGCAGAGCATTTTCTGCAAAACATCCTGACGGTAGACCTGGACACACTCGCGGAGGGCGAGGCCAGACCCGGCGCGCTGCTCACCCCGCAGGGCAAGATTCTCTTCGATTTCCTGGTTTCGCGCGCTGGTGCCGATGCCTTCCGGCTCGAATGCCGGGCGGACACAGCCGCCGATTTCCATCGCCGCCTGCTGCTCTACAAGCTGCGCACCAAGGCGGAGATTTCCAGGCCGGAACAGATGGTCGTGACCATCGCATGGCAAGATGATCCAGCTTCTTCAGAAACCGATTCAACTGCGCTGCGCGATACCCGTTTTCCGGAAGGCAGGGTCATGCGCCGTTATGGCGCCGGGCCAGATACCGAAGACGGCGATCCCGCTGCGTGGCATTCGTTCCGCATCGCCGGCGGCGTTGCCGAGAGCGGCAGCGACTATCAGCCGGGCGATGCCTTCCCGCATGACGTGCTGCTCGATCAGACCGGCGGCGTCGGCTTTGCCAAGGGTTGCTATGTGGGCCAGGAAGTGGTCTCGCGCATGCAGCATCGCGGCACGGCAAGGCGGCGCGTCCTGATCGTTTCAGCCGGCGCCCCCCTGCCTGCACCCGGCACTGAACTCACCGTGGAAGGCAAGCCCGTCGGCACGCTCGGTTCCGTCTCCGGCACGCAGGGTCTGGCCATTGCCCGCATCGACCGGGTGAAGAGCGCCATCGACAGCGGCAAGCAAATTCTCGCCGACGGCGTTCCGGTCACGCTCGCCATACCCGGCTGGGCGAAATTCACATTTCCGGAGAGCCCTGCGGCGGCGGAGAACGGCTGATGGCCGACCGCGCCGGCGCACCGCCGCGCGCCTGGCAGCGCATGCTGTCCGGCCGCCGGCTGGACCTGCTCGACCCTTCCCCGCTCGACATCGAGATTTCGGATATTGCGCACGGTCTGGCGCGGGTGGCGCGCTGGAACGGTCAGACCATCGGCCCCCACGCTTTTTCGGTGGCGCAGCACTCGCTGCTGGTCGAGGCGATTTTCTGCGCTCAGGCCAAAGCGCCCTCGCCCGGGGCCCGGTTGGCGGCTCTGCTGCACGATGCGCCCGAATATGTGATCGGCGACATGATCTCGCCCTTCAAATCGGTGGTCGGCGGCGGCTACAAGGAATGCGAGCACCGCCTTCAACGCGCCATCCACCTGCGCTTTTCCCTTCCCGCCGCCCTGTCCGCGGGCCTTGTCAAGGATATCAAGCGCGCCGATCGGGTGGCAGCCTATTTCGAGGCGACGCTGCTTGCGGGCTTCTCTGCCGCCGAGGCAGCCCAGTTCTTCGGACGGCCGCGCGGCATCAGCGCCGACAGGTTCGATGTAACGCCAAGGTCGGTCACCTTTGCGCAGGAAGCGTTCCTGAAACGCTTCAACACGCTGGAAAAGCTGCGGGGCAACGGCGCGTTCCCGGTCAGCCGCACCTGAACCATGCGCGAATGCGCGCGCAAAGGGTTCCGGGACATCGCCTCAGTCCAGGCTGCGCTCCATGGCCGCCGAGCGCGTCAACAGGCGCTGATAGAACAGGCCGATGCCGATCAGCACCCCGCCAAGCCCGATGAAGGACAGGGCCCGCAGCACGCCTTCCAGTTCAGACATATCGAACAGGAAGACCTTCAGCACCGCGATTGAAATCAGCGCCGCCGACGCAATGCGCAACACCTGCGAGCCCAGGCGCACGCCGGCGACCAGCAAAACCACGCCCATAGCCAGCCACAGAGCCGAATAGGAATAGGTTTCCACCTGCTCCATGCCGCTCCACCAGGCGATGTGTTCGCCTCTGAACAGGCGGCGCACCGACAGGGTGGCATAGGCGAAGGCAAGCAGCGCGCCGAGCAGCGCCAGCATCGCCGAATACCATCGGGGGCGCTTGCCGCGCGCATACCAGGCAAGCGCGAAGGCCGCCACGGCCGGCAGCAGATAGGCGAGGAACAGGAGGTTGAAAACCGGAATGCGACCGGTCGACTCGTCGGTGACCAGCGGGTTGAGCGCCACGAAGTGCTGGCCGCAGATGAACAGCGCCGACACCACACCGGCCGCCAGAGACCCCGCCCGCAGAACGGAACTCGGCGAACGCATGTCGAGCGAGATGAGAATGGCGCCGGCGCCGAGCGCGATCAGCGTGTAGATCGCCTGTTCGGCGAGTGTCGGCGCACCGGAGGAAATCACCCCGCCATGCATGGCATGGCGCACCAGCATCGCCACCGTCAGCAGCGCGAACAGGGCCGAGCCCGCCTCCATGATCAGGCGCGGACGCCCCGCTGTGGTGCGCGCAAGCTGCCAGGCCGCGAAGCCGAATGCCAGAGCCGGCACGCCATAGCCGGGCAGCAGCCAGTTGAACACCGGCGTGCGCGACAGGAATTCTGCCCCCACGATGGTCGGGTCGAACGCAACACGGGCCAGAACGGTGACGAGGGCGGCCACGGAAAGCCAGCCAAGCACCGGCCAGGAACGATGACGCGTCGCCAGAGCCGGCGCCACGGCTGACGCTGCGGCCAGCACCGTGGTCATGCCGGAACCGAAGCCCATATGCAGGAACATGAGCGCGGCGGCGGCGGTGCCGCCAAGCGCGCAGGAGACCGATGCGCCGCCAGCCAGCGGCGGCCGTTCGGCCCGCGCCAGCCATTCGCCGGCAGCCACGAAGCCAAGGCACAACAACAGCGCCATGCCAGCGCGCAGATAATCCCGATCGATATTTCCGAATGTCACCCAGGACGAGACAAGAAGCACCAGCGGCACCGTCACCGCCCAGAAAGCCCATGTGGCGGACAGCCATGGCGATCGCAGCAGATGGCGACGCGCGGCAACAAAACCGGCGGCGACGAACAGCGACCCCAGCAACAGGCTGACGGGCAGGGTAAAGCCGCCGCGCACCATGCGCGCCACCCCTGCGGTCACGACCGGACCTGAAGACCAGACGGCATAGAGGTCGAAGACGGGCATCATCTGAACGGATGCAAGCACCGTCACGATACCGGCGGCATGAAGCGTCGCCGCGGCGGCTGGACGCCGGAACGCCGCCGCCACCATCATCGCGACGATGAGCGCCGGCTGCCATGGGCCGCCATTGGCGAGGACGAACAGGAAAAGCGTGCTCACACCGACAAAGAAGGCCGGAATGACGGACACCATATCCGCCCTGTCGTCATCGCCGGCACCTGAGAGCCATATGAAGACCAGAACGACAAGCACGATGGCGCTGAACACCGTGACGACCGTGAGAGGCTGAGCCGGGGCGGCGGCACCAAGGTAGAGCAGCGTCCAGAGGCCCGTGCCCACGAAAACCGCCGAGATGAGGAAGCGCCAGCGGCGCATGCGCGCGATGATGGCGGCGGCACCCAGAACGATAGCCAGATATCCGAACAGCGCCCATTCATCGGGTGAGTGGCTGGAAACCAGAGCGGGCGTCGCCAGCGCGCCCAGCAGGCCGATGCCGGCAAGCGCCTGGCCGTGGACGAGCGCCGCGACTATGGTCGCCACCGCGATCAGCCCCAGCAGGAAGAAGGCGCTTCCTGCTCCCAGGAAGCCATAGACGGCATGAGCGGCGAACACCGCGCCGAACAGGGTGAACGCACCGGCGGCGGTCAGGATCGCCGGTATGTAGGCAGCGGCGGCGCCGGCGACCGGAACCTTCCAGCCCCGGCGGCGCACGAACTCGCCCGCGGCGCTGAGGAAGACGCCGAACAGCGCCGCCATGGCAAGGCGCATGCGGGGACCGAATATGCCGGCCTCGATGGTGTAGCGAACGAGAAACAACCCGCCCAGCGCCAGCGCGACGCCGCCGACCCACACGGCCCAGCGGGTGCCGAGCGCGGTTTCGATGTCGCGCCGGGCCTTTTCCGGCACCGGCGGCGCGGCAGTCTCGCCAACCCCTGCATTTATAGCGACGGCTATCTTTCCCCATGGTCCGTCAGCATCTTCGATGGCATCGTCCGTTTCGAGGGGGCCTGCAAGCACCGCCGCATCCGGCTCTTCCGCCGGCAAAGGCCCGGGAAGCGCGGAGATGGCGGGGGCGCCGGCTGCCGCCGCGACCACCGGCAGGACGCCTTCCTCATAAGACTTGCGCAATGAGGCAAGATCCGCCTCGATGCGGCCCAGCCTCTTTTGCTGCTTCGCGGCGATCACGAAGAGAGCGATGACGGCAATGACAGCAAGCTCGTACATGAGCGCCCCTTAGAGCGTTTCCAGGAAAAGTGGAAACACTTTTCCGGTTCGCAAACGCGACCAAGCAAAGACCTGGAGCCGTCCGGCTATCCCGTGAAGCCATGAACGGCTCCAGTTCGGTGAAGTGCCGCCACGGACGACATGCCGGGCGGACCTCATGCGGCTGTGTCTCCGTCGAGCGTCCGTCGGGCAGCGAAATGCCGGCGCAACGCCGTCAGGAAACCGGCACGCGCATCGGGGGGCTCGATGCCGCGCGGTTCATAGACATGGCGGTTGAGGAAATAGGATGACAGACGAAAGGCGTCTTCGAGAGCCGCCTCGTCGGCACGGCGGCCTGCGCCCCGTTCGAGAAAGGCCGGCAGGGCCAGCATCCTGTCATGCCACGGCAGGCCCGCCTCGCGCGACACCGCCCGGCCGGATTTCGGCGAGACATAGACAAGATCGGTCTGCGCGCCGGTGGCGGCGCACTCGCTGAGATCGAGCCCGAAGCCAAGCTCCTCCAGAACCAGAAGCTCGAACCGTGCGACAAGCTCGCCAGCCGCCCCGGCATCGGCAAGGTGCTCGACCATGACCATAAGCGTTTCATAAAGGCCCGCGTGCGAATCGCGCTCGGGCAACAGGCGCAGATGTGCGGCGATGAGCTGGATTCCGTAGACGGCCACGGCGCTGTCCATCAGCCGCGCCGCATTCATCTCCAGCGCCTCGGCCTGAAATGTACCCAGATGCTCGTCAAGCCGCGCGCGCCAGATCAGATCGACGCGGTTTCCGGGCTGGAGAACCGGTTGCAGCCGGCGCGAGCGCCCGCCGCGCACCATGCCCATGTGGCGGCCATGGGCGCGCGTCATCACTTCGAGGATGACGCTGGTTTCGCCATGCCTGCGGGTTCCGAGAATGATTCCCTCGTCTCTCCATTCCATGGCGGGAGCTTTTCACCGCTTCATCAGCGAAATCAAGCGCGGTCCGTCAATGCGGGAAGTCCAGGCCCATTTCACGATAGCGCTCCGGATCGTCGCCCCAGTTCTCGCGCACCTTCACGAACAGGAACAGATGCACCTTCTGGTCGAGGATTTCTCCGATCTCCTTGCGCGAGGCTTCGCCGATGGCGCGGATGGTTTCGCCCTTGTGGCCGAGAACGATCTTCTTCTGGCTGTCGCGCTCCACATAGATCACCTGCTCGATGCGCACCGAGCCATCCTTCTTTTCCTCCCATCTCTCCGTTTCGACATGGGAGGAATAGGGAAGCTCCTGATGCAGGCGCAGATAGAGCTTTTCGCGGGTGATCTCGGCGGCGAGCTGGCGCATCGGCAGGTCCGAAATCTGGTCTTCCGGGTAGTACCATGGTCCCGCCGGCAGCTTTTCGGCCAGATAGTCGAGCAGGTCCTCGCAGCCGGAGCCGGTCAGCGCGGAAACCATGAAGGTGCGCTCGAAGGCGACCCGCTCATTGGCGGCGGCAGCCAGCGCAAGCAGGTTTTCGCGCTTCACGCGGTCGACCTTGTTGAGCACCAGAACCTTCGGCTGGCGCACATCGGCCAGACGGTCGAGCAGCGCATCGGCATCGCCCTTGATGCCGCGTTCGGCATCGATCAGCACCAGCACCACATCGGCATCCCTGGCCCCGCCCCATGCGGTGGTGACCATGGCCGTGTCCAGCCGCCGGCGCGGCTTGAAGATGCCGGGCGTATCGACGAACACGATCTGCGCTGCATGATGGGTGGCGATGCCGCGCACCAGCGCCCGCGTCGTCTGCACCTTGTGCGTGACGATCGAAACCTTGGTGCCGACCAGCTGGTTGACGAGCGTGGATTTGCCGGCATTCGGCGCGCCGATCAGCGCAACGAACCCGGACCGGGTGGCGGGCACAGTCTCAGTTCCGGTCATGCTGCATGTCCTTCATCCGCCCACACTCCCTCGCGCACCAGCAAGGCGGTCGCGGCTGCCTGCTCGGCTTCCCGCTTCGACCGGCCCCGTCCCCGCGCCGGCGCGAACTCGCCGACCACGACACTGACGGTGAACACCGGATCGTGATCCGGCCCTTCGCGGCCCTCCACCTTATAGGATGGCGTGGCCGATGCGGCCTGATGGGCCCATTCCTGCAATTCCGTCTTGGGATCGCGCTTCGCTCTGGCCATGGCCTGCGACCTCGGCTCCCAATAGCGGTGAATGAAGGCGCGCGCCGCTTCCAGCCCGCCATCGAGATAAAGCACGGCGATCAGCGATTCCAGCGCATCGGCGCGCAGGTTGACGCGCTTGCGCTCGGCCAGATTGCGCACATCGGCGCCCGCCCGGATCAGTTCGGCAAGGCCGATTTCCCCGGCGATTTCCGAAAGCGCCTCGGCATTGACCAGCGCATTCAGCCGCAGGGAAAGCTCGCCTTCCACGGCGTCGGGATAAGCGGCGAGCAGCATGTCGGCCACCACCAGCCCCAGCACCCGGTCGCCCAGGAATTCAAAGCGCTCGTAATCGAGCCCGGCATGGGCGCTGCGGGCGCTGGCATGGGTCAGCGCCCGTTGCAGGCGCTGCTGGTCGCGGAATGTATGGCCGGTGCGCTCCCGAACCGCTTCGGCAAGCTGTTCGGCGGTCAACCTCTTCGGGGCAGCCATGGAACTAGCGGATGAAATCGAACAGGCGGCCGAAACGCACCTCGCTCGGCCATTTCCAGATTTCCAGAGGGCTGGCGCCCCCGGCAATCGAGAAGAAGATGATGTTGGCGCGGCCGACCAGATGGTCATAGGGCACGAAGCCGACGCTGAAACGGCTGTCGGCGGAGTTGTCGCGATTGTCGCCCATCATGAAATAATGACCTTCAGGCACCGTGAACTCGCGCGTATCATCGCCGATGCCGTTGGACGTCAGGTCCAGCGTGTCGTAGCTCACGCCATTGGGCAGCGTCTCGCGATAGACGTCGACCGGACGCGAAACCTCGGTAATGTCGGGATTGTCGATCTGGCCGACCTTCTCGCGCGGCACCGCCATATCGTTGATGAACACCTGGCCGCCGCGCATCTGCACCTTGTCGCCCGGCAGGCCTATGACGCGCTTGATGTAGTCAATCGAGGGATTCGGCGGAAACTTGAACACCACCACATCGCCGCGCTCCGGCTCCCCGCCCCAGATGCGGCCGGAGAACAGGTTCGGCGCAAGCGGCAGCGAATAGCGCGAATAGCCGTAGGACCATTTGGTGACGAACAGATAATCGCCTTCCAGCAAGGTCGGGCGCATCGAGCCCGACGGAATGGAGAAAGGCTGGAACAGCAGGGTTCGGATCACCAACGCCAGAAGAAGCGCCTGGACGATGACGGAAAAGGTTTCGCCAAGTCCGCCCGATTTCTTCTGGGATTTATCCGCCACGCTCATGTCGTCCTCGTTCATGCGTTGGTTCTATAAGGGCTGAACGCGCCGGGAGCAACGCCCGGAAACACCACAGACCAGCGGTGAGGCACGATCAATGTGGCGTTATGGCGGCGGTTCGCCCGCACTGTCTTGCAGCCGG
>JAZIHP010000035.1:0-39309 GCA_036678505.1 Alphaproteobacteria bacterium | reverse complement strand
TGCAGAATACCGTGTGTCCCTTCTCCACCAGATAGCGCACCAGCGAATTGTGCGGCGACAGGTCGAGAATGTAGTATTTCATGATCCACGCCGGCACGATCAGCACCGGCTCGGCCAGCACCTTGCCGGCGGCGGGGCCGGTGGCGGGTTCATACTGGATCAGTTCGATCAGGTGGTTGCGGCAGACCACCTTGCCCGGCGTGACGGCGACCTCCGCGCCCGGCGTGAAGTTCTCCGTCCCGACCGGCGGCCGGCCCGATGCGGCGCGCGCGGCATCTTCCATCCAGTTCCGCATGCCCTGAACGAAATTGGTTCCACCCGTCTCCAGCGTTCTTGCCAGCACCTCCGGATTGGTGAGGGGATTGTTCGACGGCGAGAAAACGTCCAGCATCTGGCGCGCCATGAACGACACCACATCCTCGTGATGCGGGGTCACGCCCGCCACCTCATGGGTGGCGTTGTGCCACCATTGCTGCGCCAGCAGGAAGGCCTGGGCGAAGGACGAAAACGGTTGCTGCGACCAGGCTTGCGCCTTGAAGCGATAATCCCCCGGCAGCGGCTCTATACAGGGCGGCGTTTCGCGATCGACGCAGGCCGCCGCCAGATAGGTCGAGAGACGGGCGGATTTGCGCATGGCCTTGTCGATGAGTTCAAGGCGTTTGCCGGGCGCCGCGGCAAGATGGATGTTCCAGTCGATGAGCGCCAGAGCGAGTGAGGCCGGCGACAATCCTCCTGTGAGATGCGCGCTCAGCGCCTCGCGCATCCGGTCAATGGCGCGATAGGCCTCGGAGGAGACGCTTTCGTCAATCGCTCCCGGCAAGGCGGCGCCCGTGCCGGCTTTCGGGGGCTGCGTCCGGCTTCTGGCAAGCGCCTTGTTCGCGGGAGATGTTCGAGCGTTCACTGGATTCACCTTTCCATGAAGGAGAAGAAAAAGGGCCGGCGCCGCGGCCATCGCTCAGCAACGGGGCAAGCGCCTGAACGAGCAGGCGCTGCGTTTCGTCGCCATCGCCTTCGAGCAGCGGCTCGCTGCCGATAACGTCGTACAGGATGCTGACCCCGGCAAAGAAGGCTGCGACCAGGGCGGCCTGCCGCTTCGACACATGCGGGTGCGCCGCGATCAGCGGACCGATGAAATCCTTCATCAGCACCTCGCGCAGCACCTTTGCAGCATCGGGACTGGAAAAGGAGCGGAAAACGATATCGAGCATGCGGATTTCGGCTTGCGGCGACTTGCCAAGCGTCTGCCCGGCCAGCGTCGCCGCCAGATCCCGGATGTCGCCCGCAAACATCCAGTCGGGCCGTATGGCCGCGCGGATGGACGCCCGGAACAGATTTTCCTTGGACCCGAAGCAGCGATGGACATAGGCCACGTCCACACCCACATCCGAAGCCAGATCGCGCAACGAGGTGGTGCTGTAGGATTGCGTGGCGAAACGCGCCATCGCAGCCCTGAGGATGCGGTCCCGCGTGTTGTTGCCGGCCCTGGCGGCGGTCGTTCTGGCTGGTCCTGTGCGTGGCGCTGTCATCCTGAAATTCTGCCCGACGTCATATTTGCGCAATACAGCCTGCTTCTACCGGTTTTGGCGGTCAACATTGTTGACATAGATCAATGCCGATTCATTCGCACTGGTGGATTGTGGCGCCACAGGTCTCTTATTTTCGAGGAGTTGGACGATCATGGCCGCGGCGGCGCCGACCGGACCGGAGACGCATTATGCCTTGTTTCCATCTCTTTTCCGCTCCGGCCGACTGGCTGTGGCGGCGGCCGCGCAGGCGCGGTTCGGCATCGGGCTCGAGAGCGTTTCCAGGAAAAGTGAAAACATTTTTCCGGTTCGGAAACGCGACAAAACAAAGACCTGGAGCCATTCGGCGATTCCGCGAAACCATGAACGGCTCTAATATGAAGCTACCGTCCTCGCCGGCTGGGCGACTTGAAGTCGATCGAAACATCCGGCTCTCCCGGAGGAAGAGGGGAGGGGAGGGGACGCAGGATTTGAGCATCGCGACCGCCGGCTTGCGGCGGATCAGGCAGCGAGAGGATCATGTGAAAGTCATCCGGTCCGGGCCGGCGCGGATTTTTCCGTTCGCGCCTCCTTTCGAATGCGAGCTCATCGCCGCCGCTAATGCAGGGATTACAGCATCATGAAATCTGCGAAAAACTGGATTCTGGCCATAGTGGTCGCCGCAATGGCCGCCGGCGGCTATTATTTCTGGAGGTTCTACGACGGTTCCGGCCTGCCGGCCGGCATCGCCGCCGGCAATGGGCGCATCGAAGCGGTCGAGATCGACATTTCGGCGCGCACGCCGGGCCGGATCAGGGAAATTCTTGCCGACGAGGGCATGTTCGTGGAGGCGGGCCAGGTTCTGGCCCGCATGGACACCGAGCAGATGGAGGCGCAGCGCCGCCAGCTCGAAGCCCAGCTCAAGCGCGCCTCGATCGGCATCGAAACGGCCGGCGCACTGGTCAGGCAGCGCAATGCCGAGAACGCCGCGGCACAGGCGGTGGTTGCCCAGCGCGAAGCGCAGCAGGACGTTATCGACAAGAAGCTGGTCCGCTCCGAGCAGCTTGCCCGCACCGGCAATCTCTCGCAGCAGCTTCTGGACAATGACCGCGCCGCCGCGCTGGAAGCCGCTGCTGCGGTCAACGCCGCGCGGGCCCAGCTTGCCGCCACCGAGGCCGGCATCAGTGCGGCGCAGGCGCAGGTGGTCGACGCGGAGGCGGCCGTGGATGCAGCCAGGGCGGCGATCGAAAGCGTCACCGCCGACATCGATGACGCCGTCCTGCGCTCGCCGCGCGACGGGCGCGTTCAGTATCGCGTGGCGCAGCCCGGCGAGGTTCTCCCCAGCGGCGGGCGCGTGCTCAACCTGGTCGATGTCGGCGATGTCTACATGACCTTCTTCCTGCCGACGGCTGAAGCCGGCCGGATCGCCATGGGCACGGAAGTGCGCCTCGTGCTCGATGCCGTTCCGCAATATGTCATCCCCGCCAGCGTGAGCTTCGTCGCCGACGTCGCCCAGTTCACGCCCAAGACCGTGGAGACGGAGGAGGAGCGCCAGAAGCTCATGTTCCGGGTCAAGGCCCGGATTTCGCCCGAGCTGCTGCGCGAATACATCCGGTACGTGAAGACCGGGCTTCCCGGCGTCGCCTATGTCAAGCTCGATCCGGAAGCCGAATGGCCGCCGCAGCTGCGCGAGGTCGTCACGCCGTGACCGTGGATGCAGCCGAAGCCAGTGCGTCCTCAGCCGCAAAGCCCGCCGGCAATTTCGTCGCGCGGCTGCAAAATGTCGGGCTGAGCTATGGCGGCGTCCGTGCGCTGGAGAGGATCGACATCGACATCCCGGCCGGATGCATGGTCGGCCTGATCGGTCCCGACAGCGTGGGCAAATCGAGCCTGCTGTCGCTGATCGCCGGCGCGCGCGTCGTGCAGGAAGGCCTGATCGAGGTGCTGGGCGGCGACATCGCCAACCGGCGTCACCGCCGCGAGGCCTATTCCCGCATCGCCTACATGCCGCAAGGCCTCGGCCGCAATCTCTATCCGACATTGTCGGTGTTCGAGAATATCGACTTTTTCGGCCGGCTGTTCGGGCACTCGAAGGAAGAGCGCAAACGCCGCATCGACACGCTTCTGGCCCGCACCGGCATGTCGTCCTTCGCGACCCGCCCGGCAGGCAAGCTTTCCGGCGGCATGAAGCAGAAGACCAGCCTGTGCTGTTCGCTGATCCACGATCCCGATCTCCTCATCCTCGACGAACCGACCACAGGCGTCGATCCGTTGTCGCGCGGACAATTCTGGGAACTGATCGACGACATTCGCGGCGAGGGCATGAGCGTCATCGTCGCTACCGCCTATATGGAAGAGGCGGAGCGCTTCGACTGGCTCGTGGCCATGGACGGCGGCAGGATCCTCGCCACCGGCACGCCGGCGGAACTTCTGGCCAGGACCGGCGCCGACAATCTGGACGCCGCTTTCGTGGCGCTGCTGCCGGAGGAAAAGCGCAGGGGCCACAGGCAGGTCGCGATCCCGCCGCGATCTGCCGGCGCGGCAAGCGAAATTGCCATCGAGGCAAAAAACGTCACCGTGCGCTTCGGCGACTTCACCGCCGTCGACAATGTCAGCTTCGAGATTCCGCGCGGCGAGATTTTCGGCTTCCTCGGCTCCAATGGCTGCGGCAAGACCACCACCATGAAGGTGCTGACCGGGCTGTTGCCGGCAAGCGAAGGCACCGCCATGCTGTTCGGCGCGCAAGTCGATCCGCGCGACATGGAGATCCGCCGGCGCGTCGGCTATATGAGCCAGGCTTTCTCGCTCTATTCCGAACTTACCGTGCGCCAGAACCTCGAACTTCATGCGCGCCTGTTCGCCATGGCGCCCGAAACCATTTCCCGCCGCATCGATGAAATGATGCGGCGGTTCGACCTTGCCGGCGTCATGGACGTACTGCCGGAGGCGCTGCCGCTCGGCATCCGCCAGCGTCTGTCGCTGGCCGTGGCGCTGATCCATTCGCCGGAAATCCTCATTCTCGATGAACCGACATCAGGCGTCGACCCGGTGGCGCGTGACGCATTCTGGGAAATCCTTGCCGAATTGTCGCGCAAGGACGGCGTCACCATCTTCGTGTCCACCCATTTCATGAACGAGGCGGCGCTTTGCGACCGCATTTCGCTGATGCATGCCGGCAAGGTTCTGGTGTCCGATACGCCGGACGGGATCATCGAACGCAAGGGCGCGGAAACGCTTGAGGAAGCCTTCGTCGCCTATCTGGAGGAAGCGATCGGGGATGCCGGCGCTCCGCAGGCCGCTGCCGCGATGCCGGTGGAGCCCGGGCCTGAAGCCGGCAAAACCTCCGGCCGGCGTTTCTTCAGCTTCCGCCGCATGTTCGCCTATACGCGGCGCGAGGCGCTGGAACTGCGCCGGGACCCGATCCGCGCCAGCCTTGCCATCCTCGGCTCGGTGCTTTTGATGTTCGTCGTCAGCTTCGGCATCAGCATGGATGTCGAAGACCTGTCCTTTGCGGTGCTCGACCGCGACGATACCGCGATCAGCCGCGACTACGCGCTTCAGCTTGCCGGCTCGCGCTACTTCATCGAGATGGAGCCGATCAGGGACTATGATGATCTGGACCGGCGCATGGCCAGCGGCAAGCTCAGTCTCGCCATCGAGATTCCGCCCGGTTTCGGCCGCGATGTCTCGCGCGGCGCCAAGGCGCAGATCGGCGCATGGGTGGACGGCGCCATGCCGATGCGGGCCGAGACGGTTCGGGGCTATGTGCAAGGCGTTCACCAGACATGGCTGATCCAGAAGGCGCGCGAACTCTATGGCGACGCCGCCGCCGTCGGGAAATTCCAGCTGGAAGTGCGTTACCGCTACAATCCCGACGTGCAAAGCCTCGTGGCGATCGTTCCCGCGATCATTCCGATCCTGCTGCTGATGATACCGGCCATGCTGGCGGTGCTGAGCGTCGTGCGTGAAAAGGAGCTGGGCTCCATCGTCAATTTCTATGTGACGCCGGTGACCCGCACGGAATTCCTGCTTGGCAAGCAACTGCCTTATGTGGCGCTTGCCATGCTGAATTTCGTGATGCTCACCCTCTTCGCCGTCTGCATATTCGGCGTGCCGTTTACGGGCAGCTTCACCGCCTATACCGCGGCGGCTCTGCTCTATGTGATCTTCACGACGGGCATGGGGCTGGTGGTCTCGACCTTCATCGAAAGCCAGATCGCGGCGATCTTCGCCACCGCGCTGCTCACGCTCATTCCGGCCGTGCAGTATTCCGGCCTCATCGATCCGGTTTCCTCGTTGCAGGGTCTCGGCGCCGTCATCGGCGACATCTACCCGACGACCTATTTCGTCACCATCTCGCGCGGCGCCTTCTCCAAGGCGCTGGAGTTCGCCGATCTCGCCCCGCAGTTCATTCCCCTGCTGATTGCCGTGCCGGCGCTTTTCGGCCTCGGCATCGTGCTTCTGAAGAAACAGGCGTCCTGAACCATGCGTGCTGCCAACATCTACAATCTGGGCGTGAAGGAACTGCGCGGTCTCGGCCGCGACCGGATGCTGCTGGCCCTGATCGTCTACGCTTTCACGGTGGCGATCTACACGGCGGTGACGGCCATGCCGGAAACCCTCAACCGCGCAGCCATCGCCATCGTCGACGAGGACCAGTCGCCGGTATCGTCGCGCATCACCACGGCCTTCTATCCGCCCTATTTCGTGGTGCCGAAGCTGATCGACCAATCGGAAATGGATACGCGCATGGATGCCGGGCTCGACACCTTTGCGCTCGATATTCCGCCGAATTTCCAGCGGGACCTGCTGGCGGGCCGCTCGCCTTCGATCCAGCTCAACATCGACGCCACCCGCGTCAGCCAGGCCTTCACCGGCGGCACCTATGTTCAGGCGATCGTCTCCAGCGAAGTGAACGAGTTTCTCGCCCGCCACCGTGACGCGACGGAGCTTCCCGTCGATCTGGCGATGCGCATGCGGTTCAACCCGCAGCTCAACAAGGGCTGGTTCGGCGCATTGTCGAACGTCGTGTTCTCGATCACCATGCTCTCCATCGTGCTGACCGGCGCCGCACTCATCCGCGAACGCGAACACGGCACCATCGAGCATCTGCTGGTTATGCCGGTGACGCCGGCCGAGATCATGATCAGCAAGGTGCTGTCGATGGGGCTGGTGGTTCTGGTCGCCTCGGCCGCCTCCATCATCTTCGTGGTGCAGGGGTTGCTGCATGTGCCCATTCAGGGTTCGGTGACGCTGTTCCTGTTCGGGGCGGCGGTGCATCTCTTCGCCACGACGTCGATGGGCATTTTCCTTGCCACCATGGCAGGCTCGATGCCGCAGTTCGGTCTGCTGCTGATACTTGTCCTGCTGCCTTTGCAGATGCTTTCTGGCGGCCTCACGCCGCGTGAGAGCATGCCGCAGATCGTTCAGGACATCATGCTGGCGGCCCCCAACACGCACTTCGTCATTCTGGCGCAGGGCGTTCTGTTCCGCGGCGCGGGCATAGACATGGTATGGCCGCAACTGCTTGCGCTGTTCGTAATCGGCGCGGCGCTCTTCATGATGTCCCTGCGCAGCTTCCGGAACTACCTGCGCTAGGTGTGAGGTTTCACGAGGCTAGTTCCGCGAGGTGATCAACGCTGTGCGCTATCTGGTGCGCTCGGGCTGTGGATGGCGGATGCTGCCGGTGTATTTCGGGCCGTGGCAGACGGTCTACGGATGGTTTCGCGAACTGACGCGGCGGTTCTTGTTCCAGGCCATCCACGACGTGACCCTGATGCTGGACCGCGAGGCCGGTCCCACGGCTGGCGTGATCGACAGCCAGTCGATCAAGGCTCCGCATGGACAAACAAGGGGTTACGACGCCGGCAAGAAGATCGTCGGTCGCAAGCGCCACATCGCCGTCGATACCGACGGCCGGCTGCTGATGGTCCATCTGACCTCGGCCGACATCTCCGATAGCGCCGGGGGCCAGTTGATCCTGGACGGCCTTTCGCAAGCGCTGACCCTAGGTCAGACACCTGTTCGCCGACAGGGCTGCGACCGGCTCAAGCTCATGGACAAGGCCGCCTATCTCGACTTCACCGTCGAGATCATCCGGCGATCCGATAACCAAAAGGGCTTTCACGTCTTGCCCCGCCGCCGGGCGGTCCTTCGGCTGGATGATCCGCTGGCGACGCCTCGTGCACGACTGCGAAGCCCGCATCGACGTCTCCAAGGCCATGATCCTCGTCGCCATGGCGGGCAATCTGCTACGAAAAACCACTCACCCGTGAGTTTCCAAACGCTCTAGCTGTGGAGTTTCAGGAGGTTGTCCATTCGGGCCTGATCGAGGAGACTGGAGTTACCACGTTTCAGATTCGCCGGAGGGTCCGAATGAACATCCATAGGAACGCCCGTCCTACGCTGCTGCATCGAGAGGAGATGGCGCTGTCGGTCCTGGAAGGCAACCTTTCCCAAGCCCAGGCGGCATCGCGATACGCAGTGACGGCGAAGGTGGTGAAGCGGTGGGTCGAGCGCTACAGGGCCGAGGGCCGTTCCGGCATGGCAGACCGCTCGTCGCGGCCACGACGTAGCCCGAACGGAACCGGGCCGGCTATCGTCGAACGGATCGTTGCATTGCGCCGCCAGCGCTTTACCGGAAAGCATATCGCCAGCATGGCCGCCGTCTCGCCGGCCACCGTCAGCCGCGTGTTGGCCCGAGCGGGATTGTCGCGGCTGAAGGACCTGGAGCCGGCCGTGCCTGTACGCCGCCATGGGCACGACAAACCGGGCGACATGATCCACATCGACATCAAGAAACTCGGACGCCTCGAGCGGATCGGTCACCGCGTCACCGGCGATCGCACCGGCCAGTCCAACAGCCGTGGTGTCGGCTGAGAGTATGTCCACGTCTGCATGGACGACGCCTCGCGCATCGCCTTCAGCCAGATCCTGCCCGATGAACGCAAGGAAAGCGCGGTCGCCTTCCTCAAGACCGCGCTCGCCTATTATGCAAGCCTCGGCATCACCGTTTCCCGTGTCATGACAGACAACGGTTCCTGCTATAAGTCGAAGGCCTTCGCCAGAGCCTGCCGCGATCTCGCCCTGAAGCACATCCGCACCAGGCCCTATACCCCCAGAACCAACGGCAAGGCCGAGCGCTTCATCCAGACCGCGCTCAGGGAGTGGGCATACGCGGTCGCATATCCGACCTCAAGGCATCGAGCCGCCGAACTCCCCGTCTGGCGGCATCGATACAACTGGCATCGCCCGCACGGAACGCGGGCGCCACTTCGTCAAGCTGGTCACGGCCGGCGTCGATCAGCTCGACCATGCCGTAAAGACCGCGTGCATGAACGAGAGCGTTCGGCAAGGACTCTGGAACGGCGCACGGCCGCCTATCGGCTACCGCATCGTCGCGGCAGAGCAGCGGGGATCGAAGATCAAGAAGAAGCTGGAGATCGATCCGCTGCACGCCGACACCGTGCGGCTGATCTATCGGCTATATCTCGAAGGTGACGGCACATCCGGCGCGATGGGCGTCAAGTCTATTGCCACTTATCTCAATGAGCGCGGCTTCTTCACCCGCGACGGTGGGAAATGGGGCTTAGCGCAGATTCACGCCATCCTGACCCGCACCACCTATATAGGCGAGCACAGGTTCAACACGCGCTCGCACAAGGACCGGGAGAAGAAGCCGGAGAGCGAGGTCGCCATCATGGCGGTGCCGCCCCTGATCGAGCGCGAGATTTACGATGCGGTGCAAGCCCGCCTCAAATCCCGCAATCCCATGGTGACGCCTGCGCGTGTCTCCAGCGGCCCCACGCTGCTGACAGGCATCTGCTTCTGCGCCAAGTGCGGAGGTGCGATGACGTTGCGCACCGGCCAAGGCAGCACGGGCGCAACATATCGCTATTACACCTGCTCAACCAAGGCGCGGCAGGGCAAGACCGGCTGCAAGGGCCGCACGATCCCGATGGACAAGCTGGACCATCTGGTCGCCGAGCATATCGGGGATCGGCTGCTCCAGCCCAAGCGACTGGAAACCGTGCTCGCCAGCGTCATCGACCGGCGGCAGGAGCGCGCCGAGCGCCGCCGCGAGCATCTTGCCGAGCTTCACAGGCGAATCACGGAAGCCGACCAGCGGCTTGGCCGTCTCTTTGACGCCATCGAAGCGGGCATGGTGGACAAGGACGACGCCATGGCGAAAGAGCGCATGGTGAGCCTAAAGGCGTTGCGGGATCAGGCCGCCGCCGACGCCGAGCGCACGCAGCTCGCGCTCGACAGTTCAGGCAATCAGGGCGTCAGCCCCGATATGCTCAAGGGCTTCGCCCGCAAAGCCCGCGAACGGATACGACTCGACGATGGCGGCTATCACCGCGACCATCTGCGCGCTCTGGCGCAGCGCGTCGAGGTTGGTGACGATGAGGTTCGTATAATGGGATCGAAGTCAGAGCTGCTGCGAACGCTGGTTGCGGTTTCCAGCGTAGAAACGGCGGCGTTCAGAGTTCTGTTCTGAAATGGCGCACCCGACAGGATTCGAACCTGTGACCTCTGCCTTCGGAGCACGTATGAGCAGTCTATCCGATGTGTGCGATGGACTACGCTAGAGTACGATAAGGCACTGAAATAACTTTACTTTCCAGCGCTGCATAACGGAAAAGTATAACCGAAACTACGCTGTGGTTCTCCCCCAAGTGCTTACGTGGTGCTTACGCGAGAGCCTGACTGGAAAGGATAAATTCCATGCCCAAGATATCGAAACGGCTTGTTGAGAGCGCCATAACCAAGCCTAGGGACTACGTCATCTGGGACGATGACCTGCCCGGATTTGGATTGAGAGTCTTTGCGTCGGGGAAGCGCAGCTATGTGATCCAATATCGAAGCAACGGATCTTCTCGTCGTTTCACCATTGGACTTCACGGTATCTGGACACCCGAGACGGCACGACGCGAAGCAAAGGCACAACTCGGGCGCGTAGCTCAAGGCGATGATCCGGCTGAGGAAAGGCTTGAGGACCGAAATGCCATGACGGTCAAGGAGCTTTGCGAACGCTATATTGGCGACCTCCATGCAGGTCTTATCCAGGGTAAACACGGGCGGTCCAAGAAGCCATCGACAATCACCACGGATATCGGCCGTATCAATGGCCATATTATCCCGATCCTCGGCAAGAAGCGAGTGCGCGATCTGAGTAAGGCAGACGTGACGAAGATGATGAATGACATCCTGATCGGGAAAACGCGGGCAGTCAGGAAGACTGGGAACCTTCGCGGCAAATCCATTCTCCGCGGTGGACCAGGGGCGGCAAGTCGTACCGTAGGGTTACTCGGTGGGATCCTTACTTATGCGAATGATGCTGGGATCGTGGATCGGAATGTTGCCCATGGCATCAAGAAGCCAAAGGATCAGGTCAGGAACCGGCGTCTAAGCACCGCTGAATATCGGGATATGGGCGAGGCGCTGAAGCGGTCGGCAAGCAACCCTGATCTTGCTATGATGGCCGACATCGTGCGTCAGATTGCTCTAACCGGCTGTCGGCGCAGCGAGATCATTGGGCTGCGGTGGAGCGATGTGGACCTTTCGAATAGTTGCCTACGGCTCTCGGATTCCAAGGAAGGCGCGTCGATCCGCCCGATTGGTCTTCCGGTGGTCGAGTTCCTGGAGATGCAGCGCGAGGTTTCCGCCGGAGATTACGTGTTTCCTGGATCGCGGGGCGGCAAGGCATATGGCGCCTTTCCGAACCAGTGGAAGAAGATCTTCGCTGGAACCGTTCTTGAGACGATCACTGCCCATGTTCTGCGACACAGTTTTGCGAGCATTGCCAATGACCTTGGTCTCAGCGAGATCACAATTGCGGCGCTCCTTGGTCATGCCAACAGTTCGGTGACCAGTAGATATGTCCATACGCTGGACAACACGCTCGTCATGGCAGCCGATACGGTATCCGGGTATATTCAGGGTCTGTTGGACGGCAATGAATTCAAGCAAACTGCCTATGCCTTTGATAGATCCGCGAGAAAGGCATCACTCGAGCAGTTTCTTCAGGAGGTCGCCGGATAGTTTCTTGATGGCGCTGCCAGGCTGCGCGACCACATCCTAAAGCGATTGCGACGATCAGAACGGCTGTTTGCTGACGAGATCACCGCGCCGGTGCTCGATTCGGGCCGCGGGTGGAGAGCGTCGCTCCCCGCACGAAATCCCTTAAACTTGATGAGGGCCATGCAGCCTGCAAGGCCCTACCCTGGGGATTGGAAAACCATCGCACGATGCCATTCCAGGAACCCTTTATGCTTTTGCGTAAGGCTCAGGCGTTCCCGAAAGCACAATGACGAGCGAGCCTCCTCGCTCAAATGAACCGAGAACTCCGGGCTTCCATCGTCATTGAATGTCACCAGCCCTGCGTCAAACGCGGCATCCCAGAGCGCCGATAGCAGCAAGCCATTATGTACATCCAGGCGCTCGCCGTCGGTCCCGCAATCCTTCCATGGCTTGATGTGCGAAGCGCGCAGGAGCGCCGGGTCCGCAATATCCGTCAACGGGCAACGCCCCCGCCAGTATTGTAGCAGGCCATCCCGAAAAACATCCTGCCCCACACGCTGGACAACAAGTCGCTCGGCTTCTGTGGTTTTTGGCAGGCCGCGCGTACGCTCCAGAAACTCGTGCAGGGGCGCATTAGGCAGACTGACGGCGAGCTGATATTGCCGTATCAACACGGCATATAGCGCTCCAGTATCTGCAAAGGCATGACGGGCAATCCCGGGGCCAGCAATATCTACCTCGGCAAGGTCCAGTTCAGCCTCAACGCCGCTATGGTCGAGCGCCAGATACCATGGCCCATGATGCCCGGCGGCGGCCAGCCAGATTGTTCCTTGCGCGGTAGTGGAACGGAAGCCGGCCCACCCCGCATTCTCACCCAGCGATATCCGATAACCATGTTGCCAGGCCGCTTTGGTGCATTCACCCTGAACGACAAAAGATTGAGGCGATTCCACCTGTGTCATGGCTGATCCGGACAGGGCCATATCTTGCGCGCAAAGCCGAACAGCTTCCCCGCCCTGTGCCGGATCTGCGTTTCATCCCAGATGGCGTGGTTGCAAAGCTCCCGGTTCATGAACAACACCGTATGCTGATCCAGATTGGCCCGCTTTCCGCTTTCGGGCTCTCTGCCGTCGATCCACGGGCGATTGGACTGGTAGGGATTAAACTTCCCGTTCAAAAGCGTGAGGTTTCCGATAGTGTGCACCAGCCGGTCACGGTCATCTGCCGCCACCCCCTCGGGAAGCTGCCAATGTTCGCGCCATCCCTGCGGCATGACATGCTCAACTGTCAGATTCCGGGGCACGCGGCTGTCTTCCGCAAAGGCCGTGCGCTGCGCCTCTTCCATGGCTTCAAGAATGAACCGCAAGCGGGGCCGGGTCAGGTTCTCATAAAGCTTGTTGTTCGTCCAAGCGTCCTCAAACTCCTTGTCGCGCGGGAAACGGTCCACTTCCGCCGTCCCCTCAAGCAGGGCTTGGCGAATATCCTGCAGGGCTGCATCCCCTCCGGCGACGATCAGACCCGTAAGCTTGCCGAAAATATTATTATAGCCACGGGTGCTCAAACGGCACACCATCCGCCGCACGAGATAGGCCTCCAACATTATCAGCATCTCGCTCAGAATGTCCGGCTCACCCTCATACCGTTCATAGAGCGCAAGGATGAAGGGCCAGGCCGTCGCCACATCCAGCACATGCAGCCGATAGAAGAAATCCGAAGTCCGACGATCCTGCTGCGGTTCCTGCAAGCGGCGGAAAATATCGCCTAGCCGCCTGATACGGGACAGGATCTCGGTCGCGCTGCCCGCATCGGGGCGATCGGCGAAATCGCGGAACGCATTATACAAATGCCCCGCGCTTACCACTTCGCCGGTCATCAGCGTCAGGGCATGTTGCAGGAAAGTCTCGATACGGGCCCTTTGCGCATGTCCGCGGCCGATCAGTTCGCGCCAGAATGCCCCGTCACTGTCAAAGGCCTGCCAATATTTCCGATAGGCTTCCTCGGCCGCCTCCGGCTGCAGTTGCCCAAGCAGGAAGTTCTTGACCAGATCCGCCGAAAGCAGCGGCGCGCCCCGGGCATTCAGCGTCTCGAAGATCGCCTGCGCGTCGTCCTTATCGTCCAGATCGATCACCACCAGCCGCAACTGGTCGCGGATCGCGCCGTACAGCCCGGCGACACGAGCCTCGATTCCTTCATCGCCTTCAGGCAGCCAGGCCATGATTTCGCCGTGAAAGAACAGATAGGCGTTGGCGATGCTATGGTTGCGCAGCGGATAGCGTGCGCCGGGCACGCCCAGCCCCTGCTTCAGATCATCGGGGCCTGTTGCATCCATAACAGCCTGAAAATCCGGCTGATCCGATCGTGTCGGCCACAGCTTCAGCCGCTTGGGCGCTTCGGTAATCAGCGGGTCGTCATTGCGCAGCAGCTTGTCGATGGCGAGCGCATGGTTGGTGCAGCCGCGCGCTGCGGCTACATCACGAAACGCCTTCAGCAATATCTGCATGGTGGTCAGCCGCTGCTGCCCGTCGATTACCCGTCGCACCTCGGTCGCGCCCGAAGGAACGGCCACAGGTTCTTGCACCGAAGCGCCGAGGAAATGCGCCCGGCTCTGTTTTCCGTCGGCCACCATGTCGGCCAGCGGGGCCAAATCCTCCCAGAGAGGGCGCCACTGCTCGGCCTCGTTCCAGACATAGGGGCGCTGATAGAGCGGCACGGCATAATGCACTTCACGCCCGAACAGTTTCTGGATCGAAAGAATTCCTACCTGCATATTGCTTTCCCGCTCACATCCCCAGCGCCGCGAATTCGCCGTCGGCTTCCATCCTGTCCCACGCCGCCAGCACGAGGCGGCGGGTGCGGTATTCTCCGTGTTGGCGGATTTCCTTTTCCTTGAGGACGCGGAAGGTTTCCGAGGGGTAGTCGGGGCCCTTCACGTCGGCGGGGTCGAGGATGTAGCGCAGCTCGTCGCGGGTCAGGCCATAGGCGCGAGCGTAGAAGGCGTCGAGATCGGCGCGAAGGAGCGCGCGGCGGTCCTCTTCCCAGGCGAAGGGCGGGCCGTCATGGCCCAGATCGCGGGCGAAGGGGGCGAGGCTGTGCGAAGTGTAGGTGAGTTCCAGCACCTTCGGAGTGATAAAGGCGAGGCGGAGTTCGGTGTAGAAATCGGGGCCAAAGACAGGGAACTGCTTCAGATACCCATAGGTCAAATGAAGTCCGGCGACGCTGTTTCGCGCGGTGTAGTCGGTCACAATCGAATTCAGATTTGCGTAAAGTCCCGTCAAGCGGTTCGTGCCTTCGGTTGAGAACATCAGCGGCAAAGTGTGGCCGACTGCCACGCGAGGAATGACCGAGAAGATGGCTGTTCGTTCATTGGTGGCTGCAGTGACGTCCTTCCAACCCAAGAGCCATCCCATCTTTGTGCGATCCGATAAGCGACCCTCAAACTCCGTCTTCGTTACCCAATAGAAGGGCTCCACCTCAAAATTTGGATCCTGATGCTCGTCGAGTGTGGTTTCAGGAAGAACACGATAACCCCGATCATCGCCACGCGCGGTATAGCCAGCGAAGCGATGGTCGAAGAATGAAATCATCTTCGCTTCGTATAGTGGGACGTATCGAGTTGATTTCAGGTCACTACCCGAAGGAATCCAGTCCGTGCCATCACGAACCAGGCCGTCGGCTTGCAACTGCGTGGCGGTTCGAAAGAACTCCGAGTCCGAGGTCATGTTGAACAAGCCCTGCCGGAACTCGAGCCCCCAAGGGTTGCCGTGCTTGTCCTTGCCCTCACGGATCAGCACAGGTGCGGAGCCGTAGATCTTCGCTGTCAGTGCTGCGTCATACCGCGCACGGAAAACTGTTGCAGTTCCGCTGTTGGGATTAATAAGCGCGATTTCTTCAGCGGACATGGTGAAGTTGCGCTCCGGTTCCAACAATTGACTAGGCTCGGTCAGGAAGAACGCGAACGCGGCAAGCGGCTCATCTCGCCCTAGTGTCAGTAGGCTGAACTTCATTGCACTGTGGACCGCCGGGAACAGACCTGCTCGGTTTTCGAAGTCCACCAGCTTCGCCAATCGCTTGTCCTTGACCAATGCGGCGAAGAATGGGGCCGTAGTCGCGTCAGTTGCGATGCCAGTGGGCACGATAACCCCGGCGCGGGTTCGCGCCAAGCTGGCGAAGTGCTCGGCGAAAAGAGCGTAGGTGTTAACCTTACCTCGGGCTGTGAGGTCGAACCGACCCGATGCTCGGGCGAACTCGTTGCCAGCTTCTGACTGTCTCAGCGCGCTTTCGAATTCTGCGTAGGCGGCCGGGTTTTCTTTCTTCAGGTTGTCGATCGCGCGTTTGCGCGCAGCGCCTGCCAGCGCCGCGATTTCGGGATGCTTCGAGGCGAAGTATTCCTTTTCGCTGAGCTGCATCACCTCCCACGGCGGGTTGCCCAGCACCACATCGAACCCGCCCCGTTGCATCACATCAGGGAATTCCAACGGCCAATGCAGGGCGCGGGCGTTGCGGGCGGCCTTGGGCGCCTCAACCATCGCCTGGCGCATCTTGCCCTGATTGAGGGCCATCCACAGTTCCTCGGTCGTCGGAACGGTGCGGGCCGATGCCCCCGCCGGTGCGCCGCCGACCTTGGGCAACAGGAAGGCCGCCACATAGAGGTCCGCCGCCGCCTTGGCGCGGACAAAGGTCTGCCCCTTGCGCAGGTCCTTGAACCGCTTGGCCTTGGCGCCGATCTGTTCGACCGTATCCTCAGGCAGGTCGCGGAACCCCGAGAAATCCAACGCCAGCGGTTTCATCGCGGGCATCGACGCCTGACCGGTGCCAAAGTCGAACCCGCCTTGCCCCGCCGTCGCATCGCGATTGGCCTTGAGGTAGTATTTCGCGGTTTCCTTGTCGTCGCCGGTCAGCGGCTTGTAGGCGGCATCGGGAATGCCGTCCTGCAGCACTTGCAGGTCGAACACCCCCAGCAGCGCATCACCGCAGCGGATCTGCGCGTCGAAGAAGCCCAGCGGTAGGCCCGGGTCCACCGTCTCGATCCAAAGCGCGACCTTGGTCAGCTCCACTGCCATCGGGTTGCGGTCCACCCCGTGGATGCAGCAGCGCGCGACATCTCGCAGAGCATGGCGGAAGTCGGCGAGCGAGGGCGTGCCCTCGGCGCGGATACGCGCGAGCCGCGTTGCGATACGGCGCGCCGCGGCCAGCAGGAAGTGGCCCGAACCGCAGGCAGGGTCGATGACCGAAAGCTTCAGTAGCGCCTTGGCGGGATCGTCCGCCTCGGCCTCGGTCTTGTCGAGCACCGGATCGAGCGCGGTATCGAGCAGCACCTGAACGAGGCTGTCGGGCGTGTAGTAGGAGCCGGTGGTCTTGCGTTGGTTGCCCTTCTGCTCGGCGGCCTCGGAAGCAAAGAGCAGCGTCTTGCCGTCATCGCCCAGCTGTGGCTGAAGTTCGAGGAGGGATTCATAGACGGAACCCAGTTCTTCCGTCTCCATCGCGCGCCAGTTGACCGGGACCATGCCGGTCTTGTCGGCGAGCCAGGAGAGGCGGTAGAGCGCCTCCATGAAGGCGCGGTTGCGCAGGCGGGCGGTTTCGAGGTGGGGCAGCCTGTCCTCGGCAAAGAGGCCGCCGAGGGCGGGCAGCGCGAGGGCGGGCTGCCCATGCGTGAGGGCGCGGAAGACGATCTTCACCCCCTCGTAGCGGTCGTGGTGCTTGTCCCATGTGGCGGCGCGATAGCATTGCCGGCGCAGAGACTGGAGCGAATAGCTCTGGGTGTAGAGGTTGCGGGCCTCGGCCTTGGATTTTTCCGGATGCAGGAGGTTGCGATCTTCGGCCACCATCAGGAAGATCAGGCGATAGACGAGGCGCAGAAGTTCGTTGAACCAATCGGTCAGGTTTACTTCGCCGGAATGCAGCCTTGCGGCAAGATCGGGGTTGGCTTCAAGGAAACCGGAGCCAAGCAGCTTCAGGGCAAGCTGGACCTGACCGGCAAGCCTGTCGCGCGCGGCTTCGCCCTCTTTGGAGCCCGCATCACGCCAGCGTTCCAGCGGGCAATCGGTAGCGGGCGCATCTGCGGCGCCGAAACGGGAACGGTGGATCAGCAGCCAGAGCACCGCGAAAGACGCGATATCTTCGTTGACGAACATCTGCGCCAGATCGGCTTCGATATAGGCCGGGCGTGTAAGCGAGGCATTGTCGCGCATCAGGCGCAACTGCATGCCGTTGGTGACGATCCCCCAAAGCATGGCGTCATTGTCGTTCAACTGATCCTGCAGCGCGAAAGCCGGAGAACGGGAACGATCCATGGAAAGCGTAGCGCTGCGCCGGTCGAGCGTCTCTGTGGGTGGCACAACAACAACCGGGACGCGGCCCGACGCCATCAGGGCGATTGGCGCGTCAGCAGGCACAAGGTCTGTAAAACCGAAGGTTTCCCGGAAAAGCCCGGCGACGAAGCGCGTGGTCGCGGCCGCCGACGGATTCTCGACCTTGGCAAAGGCATCGAAATGCGATTGCCCCACGCGGAAGGCTGTGGCGATTTCCTCACGAATTTGCAGCCCCTTGCGAACCGCATATTCCTCGGGCGATTGCTCTGACGCCTGACGCTGATCGATCTTTGCGATCATGGCGGGCGCGATCAGATTGCCTTCGAGGCCGAGCGACGGCCAGGCAGACATATCGGTGACGGTCTTGCGTGCCATGATTACACTTCCCCCGGAACAAGAACGAAGAGGCCGATGACATCAGGGGGAAGAACCGGCTCTACGGTGACACGCGAGGCTGAGCCCGCAGCGACGCGGAGCCGCACATGATCGTCTTCCAGCTCTACCGCGCGCTGCCGGACGAATTCGGCAATCGGTCCGCTGAGCAACTCCGGAAGGGCCGATCTTGCGGCTGTGATCATGCGATCACGCGCGACGGGCGCGAGGTCTGCGGTTGCAGCAGTGGCCAGCAATTCCCGCGCCTCATTGCCAGAGGCAATCATTGCGTTGCTGTCCAGGGCAATCAATGTGGCTTCCTCGGCCAGTAAAAGCCGCTCGCGCCGGGCATGGACGGTCAACTTGTAGCGAATACGCAGCAAGGCGATACGCGTCAGCTGCGTAACGGCGGAACTGGGCCAGGCCCCAACGCGCCCGATCCCCAGATCCGGCAGTGTTTCGGTGTCGAGCGACGCTTCGAAAAGACTTTCCGCCAGAGTTGATATGAGCGGATGCGTTCTGGTTATAAGCGAGGCCCCTGACGGCGCAGGTTCGTGGGTTGCCAGTCTGACAGATCCTTTGAGGCCGCGCTGCCCCAGCTTTTCCTTGAGGCCGGTATGAAGCGCGTGGACATGGGCAATGCGCAGTGATTTTTTCTGTTCCAGCGGCACGCCGAAACGCGACATCGCACGCTCAAGAAATTCGAGCGCTTCTTCCGGCGAGCCCAACAGAGATTTCGCCTTGTTCCATTCCGGCGCGACCTCGCCCGGTTTCATGGCATTCTGGGCAAATCGCGCGCGTGAGCGCTTTTCATTCTCGCTGGCATCACGCCACCGCGTTTCCATGACCTGGATGCCATCACCGAGTTGCAGATCGAGGGTCAGCTGCTTGTGGCTACCTCCGCCACTCCGCAGCATCATCGCAGCCATCAAAGCATCGGTGACCGGACCACGCTCATCCGGGAGCGGAACCGTTACGCCAGTCGCCTTGCGGATATCTTCCGCCTTGCGGAGGATCACATCCAGCACGGCGCCGTCAATCGCACTATCGGGCGAAAACATCATGATGGAGCGAACGATCTCTGCTGGCTGCCCAAACCGATCCACACGGCCCTCGCGCTGTTGATGGCGCGTCGGGTTCCAGCAGAGATCGTAATGGATCACCGTGTCGAACAGCTGCTGAAGGTTGGTTCCCTCTGACAAACAGTCGGTCGCGACGAGAATGCGCTGATGCTCGACTTCACCATCTTCTGTCGCCATTTCGGCAACGCGATCGCGACGTTCGTCCGGCGTCAACTCACCCGTCACCGCTTGCACGTTCAACTTGGGGAAGGCCTTGCGAAGCCCTTCCTTCACATGCTCGGCAGTCGCGAGATAACGACAGAATACCACGGGGTTCGCGCCCTCCTTGATCAAGGGTTTGAGGGCCTTGATAAGAGCGTTCAGCTTTGGATCTTCAGCGGAAAGAAGCGCGATGGCCTTCTCCAGCAGCCCCTGGAGTGCAGGGTCGCTGGAAAAGACGGTGTTTGGTTCAATATCGACAGCGTCTTCATCATCGCCGTCTTCGTCATAGATCTGAGGCTCGATACGATCGTCTTCGTTTGATGCCCGGTTGCGCAACGCACTCATTGCCGCAGCGGGCGACGATCCGACACAGCGCATAAGCGCGAGAGTGCCCCAGAAGGCAAGGCGACGGTCCTTCTGCGTATTGCCCGCCCGAGATACCACTGAGAAGCAATAGTCGAGTACAGCCTCTTGGAACGCCAAATGTTCGTCGTTCAGGCGGTATGAATATTCGGTGGTTTCATGCTTTGGGAATGAACGGTCTTCGTCCCATTCTCCCTCGACAAGATCAATGCGCCGCCTTTGAACAAAATGTCGGGCAAGGCGTTCGCGATATTTTTGATTGTCGAAATTCACGGACCCGAATTCCGTATCGATCAACGACAGAAGACGGGCGAAAGCTTCTTCATCACCGGAATGCGGAGTTGCCGTTAGCAGTATCAACCGTCGTTCAGGATCGCTTGCGAGCCCCTGCAGCAGATCAAAACGCTGCTGCTTTCCCTTGTGAGTGCCGACGCAGGCGTGGGCTTCGTCCACGATAACGAAGTCCGGGCAAGCCCGAGCGAAGCCATCACGGCGTTTCTCGGCCTTGATGTAGTCGAGGCTGACAACTGTGAATGGGTGGGCGTCGAACAGGGTCTGCGCCAAAGGTAAATTTCGCTCCAGACGAGCAGCTGTTCCGGAAGTGACGGGAACCGCATCGATTCCAAAACGGGTTTTCAGCTCAACGACCCACTGATCTACGAGATGAGGGGGGCAAAGGACTGAGAAGGCGTCTACCTCGCCGCGATCCATGAGTTCACGAAGGATCAGACCGGCTTCGATTGTCTTCCCGATACCAACATCGTCGGCGATCAGAAGGCGTGGCACCTGAAGACGAAGCGCCATGAGAAGTGGTACAAGTTGGTATATGCGCGGCTCAAATGCGAGCTGCGCTGCGGACCGAAATGGTCCTGCTCCACGGCGAAGAGTCAGGCGCAGTGCATCCGCAAGGAGTGTTGCCTTCGACTGGACTGTTACGCGGACATCGTCAGGCAGGCCAAAGCGGGCAGCTTCAACCGGCGCAAGTTCAAGATCCGGTGCCAGAACGAGAATGTCGTTTTCATTACCGGAAAGAGGACGCAGAGCTAACAGGCCTTCTCCGGGGGTTGGTAGTGTAACCCATTCACGGCCGCGTGCTCTGACGAGATCACCAAGTGTAAAATTCGTAGTCATATCAGCCTTCAAAATTCTTGGTGAAACTGTCCGGCAACCCTTCGGTCGGAGTCGAAGTCAGGCTGAGCACAACCCAGCCCTTGTTCATCGCATCCGCTTCAGCTTCGGCAGTTAGGCCTGCGGTTGTCGCGGCAACCGCGAATGCGCGCCAGACGAACTCGAATTGGGTGCCGCCAAAGCTGGCAGGCATGGTATCGACTTGCGGTATACCCGCGGCGCCGAATGCCTCGAGCCATGGCGATGCCGCTGCTCCGGGGGATGGCTTTGCCGCAAGGGAAATCTCTCCGCGGGCGAGATCGATCAGAAATTGTGCCACTTCTGGGCTCGCACGATTGATCAGCTCATGGTCTGGCTGGTTGAAGTAGGATAGGAGGCAGCGGTAGCAGCCACGCACGCAGCTGCCGTCTTTCTTCTCCTGCAACAGATCCGCATAACCGGCCGCAATCGCTGCCTCAACATTCTCAAAGTGCATCAGGCCTAGGGCGGTCCTCGCCACCTCATTGATTGCCTTGCCGTCGTCAATCAGGCGCGTGAGGACGCCGGCTCCGCCTTCAGTTGCCTCATAGGCGAGGATTGCTCGTCGATTGTCTTTTGCGGGCAGCGGCTCACCCAAAATTTCGCCTTCTTCCAACTGGAAGACCACTTCAATTCCGCGAAGCAATGCATGCTGAAGCGTAGCGATCGTTTCCGGCTCGTACTGCTCCGGTTTTTCAAAGCGGAACAGCAGGGCATTCTTCCTGTCGCGAACGATCGGCACGATACGGACCGGCTTGACCACGTCCGGCGGGACATCCGTGTCGCTGTCCTCGTCATCGGATTTCGCCCAGTAACCAGACCTCGGATCGATGTGGAAGCCAAAAACAGTCTGATCCTTGCGGCGTTTCAAACCCTTATTCAGGCGGCTGATTTCCGCGCTGTTGGCGTATTGGAGGGCGAGGAGCGAGGTTTCTTCGCATACGAACTTGGCGTTGGTTACCTGGACCTGGCCATCCTTTTTTGGCCACGAGAATACGGTTTGGATATCAAAGCCCTGTCGAACCCGTTCTTCATCGTTTGCCGTGATGCGCTCAGTCGGAGCCGCTTCGACATTATCGATGCGTAGCGTCTTCTTGATAGGGACTTCTCCTGCCATGTGATTGTTGCATCCATGGCAACGCTCGACTTCGCCCTCATGGGAGGCACCGCAGTTGGAGCAAATATAGACGTCCTTGGTCGCCAATTCCGACCCATCGCCTTGACGTACCTCAGGGGGCAGCTTGGCCTTCATGACACGGTAGGCACGGCCTTCATGGTAAATCAGACTGCGAGGTCCGAATTCAGAGATGGCAAGGAAACGGGCCCTGGACAGGAAAGAGCCGGTTTTCCCTTCCCCGGGGACAAATGCGTACAACGGCAGACGCGGGAAATTGTATCCGGGCAAGAAACCTTCCGTTGCAAGATACCGGTATGAATAGAAGTCGGATCCATTCGAGGCTTTGCCCTGTTCGAGGATAGCGATCTGATCTTGGGCTTGCATCTGCGCCGCCTTGATCTTCCGGCGGTCTGCTCCCGAGAGTCCAGTAATCTCAGAGCGCTTGTTGGCCTCGGTCAACTGCGTTCTCGCGGAGCTGTAAAGCTCACGCCAACGGTCGAATGCCTGATCAAATTCCTTCGGTGCGTTCATGGCTGTGCGAAGAATGAATTCGTCCGGATCGTCCATCCAGATTGGGGCTTTTCCTCCATCAGACGCCAGAATTTGTTTCAGAACTCGCGCCATTGACCCGCGTGCCTGTGAGACAAGAGCGGGCCTGGAAATAACCGACAGAACCTCCTCCTTCAGCGGGAATTTATCGCCGTGAAGATCCAGGATTTCAGGAATATCCGGGGAAAGCGCCAGTTTCGCTTCCGCTAGCCACACCGCATGAAGGTGCGACCGGACCAGTTCCTCATTGGTGATGTCGAGTGCTGGCGGCCGAACGACACCGGCCACCATATCGTTTCGTCGTTCAAAGAAATACTGGTCATGTGGAGATCCCGAAGCGCAGTACGTTACGATAACTGCGGCCTGCCCAGAACGACCAGCTCTACCAGCGCGTTGGACGTAATTCGCTGGCGTAGGCGGTACGTTGCGCAGGTAGACAGCGTTCAATGCGGAAATATCAACGCCGAGTTCCATGGTCGGGGAGCAGAAGAGCGCCGGCAGGAACCGATCGGACTCGCCGGTGGCTCGAATTTCCGTACGATACTCCGAGGTTTCGAGACGCTCAATGTCGTCCTGTTCAAAGCGGAACCGCCATTCACGCCATTCACGCTGCTTCTGCGAAACTTGGGCCGTGTGTTCGCGGCCCTCCAGCCCCCAGTAGGGGCTACGCCCATCGCCAAGGTCATTCGCAATCGCTGTATAGAGCTCATGGAAGTATTGGTTGCCGCGTCGGCTATCATCAGAAAGAGCGGGCCCGGGGATAAGCCGGACTGCGGATGACGACAGGCGCCAGCCAATAACGTCACTATCCAGATCAATGGGTATGAGCAGCCCCTCATCGCTGAGAAACGATAGCAGCCCCTCCATGAACTCGTAGTATTCATCTCTGTTGAGTTTTACACCGAGAACGGATTTCCGGTTCACGAGTCTCGCAATCCTGGAATTGGGACCTGCCCGGAGGAGAGTTTGTTCTTCGCGTAGCGTAACTACGTTCTTGCTGCCGGCTCGCAGGACCAGGGAGGATCGAGCTCTCGGGTTCTCCTTCTGATCAATTGCCCAAGGAGCTTGAAGCAGCGTCCGGGATTTCTGAGCCACGCCATCGAGGACGGTTAGGTCCAAGGCTTCCGTCTGAACAGCCAGACCTTCGAGCATCGCCGACAAAATCGTCTTGAGGATTGCCTGCCGCTGATCGTTGCCAAGATCGCCCAGCCCGGGGTGGATGGTCATAAAGCGCTCGCGATCTTGCGCGAGTTCCTCAAGACCTAGAAAACTCACATCGACCAGGTTGAGGACTGACAGGCTGGGGTTGGTGAAACGCCAGCCGCGACGCAGGTCTGTCCAGACTCGGTGGGCGAGCACTTTTGCAAGCGAGCGTTGTGCATCTTCACGAATAATGGCGCCAGCATTCGCATCCAACAGCCAGTGCTGCCGGGCTTCTTTGTTAGCGGCGGTGAACCCAAGCGCCTTCACTACCTGAAGACCGAATTCGTCTTCTGCAAGGCCGTCTGAGCCAGCTGAGATCACCGCGCGTAGGATGGCCCCGCGCAACAGGCTTACGAACAGGAAGTCGTTGAAATGGCCAGATTGCAGTGCCGCATCCTGACGGTTGTCGGTAAAGCCCAGCAGTTTGCGCTTTGCCTCGGGCACACCGCTGCCTGGTTTGTTCATCCACTCCAGGGCGCTGGCCACGAGCAGCGTTGTCGCGGAGCTCCGCCCTTCACCGGAGAGCCCGGCAAGCTTGGAGCGTTCACGCATCCCTTGTGTGGGTTCGTCATGACAGCAAAGGCAGAAGGCGAACTTCCCTGGGATGAACCAGAAATCATTCCCGCCCGCTCCATGACGACCATCGGCACCCAAGACATAGGATGCCGGCATACGCTTCTTGCGATAGCTTCTCAGCCGTTCGATGCCATTCTTTTCTTCCCGCCAGCTTTCCGGGTAGCTCTCAAGCTCGCCAGTGAACTGAAAATCGGTGTCGCCGGGATTCACCGGACAGAGATAACCCGCGATCTCGTCTTCCTCGGTGTCGAGGGGGGTGTCGTCGATGCTCCGGGGCAGAAAACGCAAATTCCCATCATCGTCGACCTTTGTCACGACATGGTATTCTTGGCCGCAGCTTCGGCAAAACCTGGTCGGATAGAGACGGTTGCCTGGCGCTTCGGGATCCTCGAGCTGTCCTTCAAGAAGAATCCGCCGGGGCCTTGTTGTGAGTGTCGTAAAAATTTCGCCTGCGCCGGAGATGAAACGATGGAGCTTGAACGCAAGAAACGCACCATCTTTTGTGCCGCCGCGCTCAAACTCAGGCAGACTTACCCGGGTCAGGAATTTCTCGAGATAGTCGCGGCAGGTTTCGGCATCGACCCCACTGGCCAGCGACAGCTTTGCTACGGCATCTTCGAACGGGATCGGCTTTTTCCTGCGGAGTTCCAGCCCATCGTCCAATCCGAGTTCCAACTCCGCCCAAACTGAGAGCGGATGCCGCTTTAGGATTTCGTCATCGAGTGCGTCCGGGAGAGGTTGCTTTAGAACCTCGCTTAAGGCGCCAACGACGTGTTCCGCCTTCAGGGCGTCATCGGTGGCACGCTGCAAGGACTCGTCGATGACCGCGTCTGGACCAATTTCGGTGCCAAACAGTCGTGATGCGACCGTCGCGACTGCAAGTGCGCGGCCCTCGTCTGATCCCTCGGACGCCATCGTTGCTGAGGTGCCGATGCAGATTGGCTCTTTGTCCGGAGAGCACCTGTCACGCAGCCGCCGAACCAGGACCGCAACATCGGCTCCCTGGCGCCCGCGGTAGGTGTGCAGTTCGTCGAGAATGATGAACTCGAGGCCTGATGCGTTTGCGATCACCTGTGAGTCCAAGTCGTCTTGCCGCGTCAGCAGCAATTCGGCCATCATGTAGTTCGTCAGAAGAATATCTGGCGGGTTATCGGCAATGCGCTGGCGTTCTTCTCGGCTTTCCTGACCGGTGTAGCGCTTAACCACCGGCTTGAGATTATCCGGCAAACCAGACCCGTCGATGAACTTATCAATTTCCTTCATCTGGCTATTCGCCAGGGCGTTCATGGGATAGACGATGATCGCCGCTGTTTGCCGGGGTTTGCCTGTGCGACGCGCCCGAATAATTGCGTCGACAACTGGCACGAAGAAGCACAGGGATTTCCCCGAACCGGTGCCGGTCGTGACAACATAGCTCTTGTTTTGCTTTGCCTTCGCAATTGCTTCAGCTTGGTGCCGATGGAATCGAAGTGGTGTCGCTCCGAACCGGAAGACCTTCCCCGTGCCCTCATCAAGGTCGCCCGTCGCGACGAGTTCATCGATCGTCGGCCCAGCCATGAAGCGCGGGTTCAGTGACAGAAGGGCATCCGGCCAGAATTTACCGGCGTCGTACTGAGCGTCTATCTCTGATTTCAGATCGGTTGCCCGAATTGCGCTGAATGAACGCGAAAAGCGCTCGTAGGCACGGATCAATTGATGGTCAAACTCAAACGCTTTCATGGGGAAACCTTAGTCTTGGAGCCGCGACCAGCCTTTTCGTCGAATTTTCCATCACCGGTGTGGCGCGCTTTCAAGTGAGACTGAGTGCCGCCTAGGATCGCATCGCGATTAATGAGGATGATCTGCTGATCTTCTGGCGCTCGTGCCTCGGGGGCGGTGTCAAGCCCGAGATGCTTTAGCGCGTAGTAGAGCAATGCCCGCCGGACCTTGATCGCTACTTTGCCTCCTAGCATTCCATAGTCGAGTGCGATGACCTTCGCCTGCGACTCAGACAAAGCGGGGTGCGGTCCGACTTCCAGTATGACTTCCGCATGCCAGTCGCGGTCCTCGGCAGCAGAGGTTTCGCCGTCGCGCGATCCGCGAATTTTGAGCATCCGCGATAGCAGAAAGTCTTTGAAGCATTCGTCGTTCAAGCAAAACGCTCGGGCGTGCCAACGGAATCCGTCAAATGCGATGGCGTGGGGTTCAACCCACCGCCAGCGCGGCTCCGGACTGGACAAGGACTGGTACTTAACTTCGATCGCTTCGGACCTGCGGATCGCGCCAACCACCAACCGAAGCGTCGCCGGATTGACGCCTCGCACGGGCGCAGGAGTAGCCGCATAGGGCGGAAGGCTTGCGATCCAAGAGTCTTCCCTGTCGAGGATTTCATCCGCAACCGATCGCAGCTGCGCGAGGTAGCGGCCGGCGTCGGGTTCGAGGAATTGCGGATTGAACTGCAAGCTGCGGACATAAGTCCGTGCGCTCTTGTCGTAGAACATGTTGTCAGGAGCGAAACCGATGTAGCGATTCAGGTCGGTGGACGCTTGGTTCACCGAGACTCCGAATTGCCCCGTCAGATCGCTACGGTTCACGTGCCCCTCCCAGAACAATCGGAACTCTATAAATTCGAGACGCCGCTCGACCCCCCAGCTAAGCTCCGATCCGTTTTTGCGCACCATCCCTCCTGCCGCTATGGCGCATGCACGTAAACTGTGCGAGCCCAATTTGTGGTCGCACAGCCAGGTTAGCCGAGAGCGATGACGTCGGCAATCAAAAAGTCATGCAAACAGCCTGAATTCATTTAGATTTACTTGTATTTCGACGGGTTTTGGTAGCTCTTTAATTAAAGCACATAGAAGACAGCAGTTTGGCAGATTTGGTCTGTGCTCACCCGGCCAATCTCGGAACAGAGAAGCATAGTTGGGATGCAGCCCTCGGCTTTACCGTTTTTAATCACCAGAGCTGATCATAGGCTCATTGCCTTCCCGCCATCGACCGAGCCAGGCTCAACAGCCGTCGACATGCCGGATTGTCGTTTTGGGCTGACCAGACCATGCTGAACGGCAGCACCTCATCCGCAAGTTCCCGATAGGTGATTCCTGGAAACTGCGCGACAGTCGTCGCTTCGCTCGTCAGAGTGATACCGCGCCCCAAAGCGACGAGCGATAGAATATTGTCGCGGCCGACCTGCTGGGATTGAATATCGAGACGACGCCCGAGACCGGCAAGATGGGCCACCAAATAGTCATGAATCTCCTGTCCCGGCGCAACATCGCTCACGATGAACCGCTCCGATGCCAAATCGGCCCACCCAAGTTCGGGTTTCTCCGCCAAGGGGTGATCATCGGGCAGCACCACGAAAACCTTTTCGCACCACATATGCTCCGCCTCACAGCCATCCCAGGCCGCCGTTCCGGTTATGAACGCAACATCCAGGCAAAGTTTACGGACCGCAGCGACGTGCTCAGGGGGATTGCCGTCAAGGATGTCGACCTGCACCTTCGGGTGACGCTCCCCGAAATCGCGCAGCAGATCGAACAGAAATCCTGAAGCGAGCGACGAGAATATCCCGACTGTGATATGGCCTTGCTCCGCCCGGCCGACAGCTGCCACCTTGGACACCCCGATGTCGATCTGGCGAAGAGCATGGCGGGCGTTGCGCAGGAACTCCCGCCCAGCGACGGTCAATCGTACACCGCCGGCATGGCGCATGAAAAGCGACGCCCCCAGTTCATCTTCGAGATCACGGATCCGTCGGCTGATCGAAGACTCCTGGACGGCAAGCGCCGCAGCGGCCTTGCGGAAGCTCCCATAGTCGGCAGCCGCAACAAAATATCGCAACTGGTGCAACCGAACTGCGGACTTGCCGCCATTCCCCGCAACCATGTTCGTGAGGGTATCATCAGGCGATTGCCGATTGTTCCGGATCACAGGCACGGTGTATCACCCTGAACCGTGTTCGGTTTCTGATGAAAACCGCGCCATCATCGGCGCAAAAAACGGCCTGCGCGCTTCACTTTCGATGCACGCACCACGATGCTTGAATCTGCGCGCGCTCATCGCCACTCCGCAAAATATCAAACTTAACGACGTTCAGTTACCGGGATGCTGCTTCTTGACATCCGGTCCGTCAACGAAAAAAATAAACGGCGTTTAGTTTTCACGACAAGTTGCAACAGGCATCAGCATGGCCCGCCCCCGTAAGGAGCAAGAACTTGATATTGCTCGTCGTGCGATCGACGAAACCATCCGCCTGCTGATGGAACGTGGCGACCTTGATGTACCGCTGACTGCTGTTGCGCATGCCATAGGCTGCACAGCGCCAGCGCTTTACGGCTACTTTCGCAATAAGAGCGCCTTGCTGCGCGCCGTTCGGGATGAGGGTTTCAGCCGGCTCTACAGAGAAAAGCTGGTCGTCTTCGAGCAGATGCGCGGTGACCCGTTCGGTTATTTGCGGGATGGCAGCTATGCTTATGTCCGCTTTGCCCTCGAAAATCCCACGCTATACCGGCTGATGTTCACACCGCCGCCGAGGCTTGGGGTCAGCGACGACCCATGGTCGAGCGAAGCTGGAAGCCAGATTCTGAATCTATTGCTGACGGGGCTTCGCTGCTCTCAGGGAAAAGGCTTTCTGCCAAGCATCGACCTTAGCCGCTACAGCTTCATGTTCTGGTCAACGGTACACGGCGCGGTGAGCCTCACCCTTCAGAACCGGGAAATGGATCCGTCCGCCAAATGGGACACGACACGCGAAACCGTCAATACACTCATGGAGATCATCGCGGCGACGCGCCATGGCAAGGGTAGCTCATCATGAGCGGGCTCGCCTGGCACTGGCAAAGCCCCTATCTGTCGCAATGAACCGTTCCAGCATCGGCACGATGAGCTTGACCGGATCAGCCGCGGGCTGGCCGGTTTCGCGAGCCAGCACTTCGGCATAGGCAACGAGATCACGATGAAGCGGCCCCGGCAATTCCAGCGTGAGTTTGACAGGTTTGTCCTCAATGATGGGTCCAAGTTTCAGCTTTGCCATGGTCAGTTCCTGTAGGGTTCGAGCACGAGATCGCGGGTGACGATGACCCTGACCGGGAAGCCCGGCCGGATGGTCAGTGTCGGGGCAACCTGTAACTGGCGCTGGACGATCTGTTGTCCGGCCTGGTTGATGGTGTCTTGCGCCCCGTCGCGGATGGCGCGGATCAGACGGTCGTCGTCATCGGTCGCCAGCTCGGTGCCAATGCCGAGCAGCGTGGACAGCCCTGCCGCCTTCATCAGATCCCACCAGTGATAATCGACGCCATCCTCAAGCCCGGCATAGCCGGAAGCGTCCGCGCCCGGTTGGCGCTCCAGCACGATAGAGTGGCCATTGGGCAGAATCAGGCGGTTCCAGACCAGTAACACGCGGCGCTGTCCGAAGGTGACGCCCGCATCATACTGGCCGATGATGCGCGTGCCCTGCGGGATCAGGAGCAGGCTGCCCGTCGGGCTGTCATAGACATTTTCGGTGACCTGCGCGGTGATTTGTCCGGGCAGATCGGAGCGGACGCCGGTCATCATCGCCGCCGGGATCACGGCTCCCGCCTGAAGGATGTAGGGCGATGTGGGCGCCATGATGCGGTCCATGGCAACGGTCTGGCGGTCCACCGGGCCATTGAGAAAAGCCGTATGGCGGTCCTGCGCCGCGGGCTGACCGCCAAGGTCAAGGCCTGCGAGGCCAGGCATTGTGGAACTGGGTGCCACCGCCGTTCTCTGCCCTGACTGGAAGAAGACCGTGCTCAGACGCGCGGCTTCCTCTTCAGCGAGACGCCGTTCTTCAGCAGGGTCGCGGGCGGGCGTTGCCATAGCCGGCGGTGCAACGGGCTGCCCCCTATTCTGGGCGTCAAGGATGGGACCGCCAAGATCGCCCGGTAATGCCGGTCCCAGGACCGGGCCACTGTAATCGCGCGGCAGACCGGAAAGACCGTCGGCCGTGGGGCGGTTCTCGGTCGAATAGAGTTCTTCGCTGTCGCCGCTTCTATCGCGGGTCTGGAGCGCGTAGATCAGCGCGCTACCGATCCCGAGCAAAGCGATAGCAGCGACACCGGCGAGCATCTTGCGCGACAGGCGGGTGACACGCGGTGTCTCGGCGCGCAGGCGCATCGGCGCGGCATTCGTGGTGGTCTCTTCGCTCATGACGGCGACTCCCCACTGTTCGCGGGCTGTGCGGCCTGCCTTTGTTCGATACGAACGATCCTGACGGTCTGCTGACGATTGCCGCTGCCCAGGCGCAGCTCGGCCGCACCGAACAGGCGATCAACGATCAGGATGTTCTGATGGATGCGCGAATTGACGATCTGCGGCTCGCCATCGGATCCCAGAACAAAGATCGGCGGCATCTCCCCTTGCACGATGCCGCGCGGGAAGACGACATAGACCCGGCGGCCATCGTCGAAGACGGAGATCGGCCGCCACGGCGGGCTGTCGCCGGTGAGGCCGTAGCGGTAGTTGCGCGCGGCTTCGGCCGGGATAATCGGTGCTGCCGGAACGGTTTGACGCTGGCCGGCGGGCTGCGCCGGATAGGCCCAGGCAACGGACGGCATATAGAGCGCTTCGCGGGCGCGCAGTTCGATCATGTACGTGCGCCGGTCGGTGGTGACGACGAGATTGGTCGAGATGTCCGGTCGCGATGGTTTGACGAGGATGTGGATGCGACGGGTCGCCCCGGACCCGCTTTCGGTATCGCCAATGATCCAGCGAGCGGTGTCACCTGCCGCGATCGGTCCCGCGCCAGTCAGGCTCTCGCCTGGCTCCAGCGCGATATTGGTGATCTGTCCCGGCGCGGCATAGACCTGATAAAGTGCGCCTTCCGACCAGGGGTAGATCTGGATGGCGTTGTAGTAGCCTTCGCGACGCGGCTCGACGCGAGCGGCGGCATTCGCGTTTTCGACGCGGCCTGCCGGCGTACCTGCTGCGGTCCCGCCTCGGGCGACAGTCCAGGCCGGCGGCGTGTGCAATGGCAGGGGCCGGTCATCGGTGGCGGCAGTCTGCACCACGGGCAAGGCTGGCACATCGGCATCATAGCTGAACTGCGGCGTCCGATTGGTGGCGCAGCCCGCCAGCATGGTGGCCGAGAGCAGCAAAGCCGCGAAAGCGGGTTTACGGAAAGCCGGGATGCCGGAATTGCGGGGAACCGTGCGGATCATTGGCTCATCTCCCGCGACCATGAGATTGCATTGACGTAGATACCGAGCGGATTGACGCGCAGACGCGCAGCATCGCGCGGGGGCTGGATCACGATGGTCAGGATCGCGGTCCAGCGCTCGGTCGTGGAAAGCTGCCCGTTCTCGTAGTGGCGCTCGGTCCAGGCAACGCGGAAACTGTCGTTCGAGGCGCGGATGACGCTGGAGACTTCGACCGCTACAGCCACGCGGCCGACTTTTGTGAACGGGTCGTTGGCGCGGGCATAGTCGTTGAGCGCGGCGGCGCCCCGGTCCGTGGTGAACTCATAAGCGCGCAGCCAGTTCTGACGCACGATGATCGCGTCGGCCGGGATCGAGCGCGTCTGCTCGATGAAGCGGCCCAGATGGAAAGCGACCTGCGGATCGGTCGGGCGATAATCGGCTGTCGCGGCGGCAACGGTCTGCGCCTGGCCAAGATTGTCCACCTGCACCACCCAGGGCACAACCGTCCCGCGTGCCGATTGCAGGACAAGCGCGGAGGCAAAGCCTGCAGAGAGGATCAACGAGCCGAAGGCCATAAGTCGCCAGTTTTTCGCCTGTACGCGCGCCGAGCCGATGCGCTCGTCCCAGACCTGCGCGGCCTTCTGGTAAGGCGTCTCGGGTTCGGGCGATTTGCCGTAGTGGGTCGATGGGCGTCTGAAGATGTTCATGAGCGGTCGCTTTCGGACATGTTGACGGAAGAGCCGCCGCCGTGGCTGTCGCCGGAGCGGACGGCATGGGCGGCCATGGTGGTGCCGTGATTGAGGGCCTGACGGCGATGCATCTGCTGCGCCCATGCAGGCGGACCGCCCGCCGGAGCGGCAGACGCTGCGGAAGCGGCGGCACTCGCGCCGCCAATACTTCCCTGCGTGGACGACCCTCCGGTGACGCCAAGCCCGGCGCGCGCACCATCGGAGAAGCTGCTTTTGACGCTTCCCACTGCTTTCGACGCGGCTCGCTTCAGCGGCGACACGGCAGCGGACCCTGCGGCACGAGCGACACCGCCCAGACCCGAAGCGACACCGGCCGCGCCGGACTGGCCAAGGGAACCGACACTATAGGCTGCGCTCGCAGCACCTGCGGCGGCTGCACCGCCACGGACGGCAGCGGCTCCACCCGAGAGCGCCGCAACTCCCCCCTTCGCGGCCATGCCTGCGGCAGCGCCGCCGGCGAGCACCATGCCGCCAGCGGCAAGGCCGGTTCCAACGGCAGCACCTGCACCAAGCTGCGGGCCGCCGGAGACGAGACCTGACGCGATGCCGGGACCGAAGATACCGAGGCCGAGAAGGGAAAGTGCGGCCAACACGATCGCCATTGCGTCGTCGATGGTCGGCGTCGCGCCGCCAAAACCTGCCGTAAACTGCGAAAACAGCGTCGAGCCGATGCCGATGATGACAGCGAGTACCAGAACCTTGATGCCGGACGAAACGACATTGCCCAGCACCCGCTCTGCCATGAAGGCGGTCTTACCGAACAGACCGAAGGGGATGAGGACGAAGCCCGCAAGCGTGGTCAGCTTGAACTCGATCAGGGTGACGAAGAGCTGCACAGCGAGGATGAAGAAGGCCAGCAGCACCAGCACCCAGGCGAACATCAGACAGGCGATCTGGATGAAGTTCTCGAAGAAGGACCAGTAGCCCATCATGTCCGAGATGGATTCGAGCAGCGGACGACCGGCATCGAGGCCGGTCTGCGCCACCTTGCCGGGCCGCAGCAGATCGGCGGCGGAAAAACTGGTCCCCGATCCCTTCAGGCCGAGACCGGCGAAGCTGTCGAAGATGATCTGCGCGAGATTGTTCCAGTTGCCGATCAGATAGGCGAAGACGCCGACGAACAGCGTCTTCTTGACCAGCCGGGCGATAATGTCGTCATCGCCGCCCCAGGACCAGAAGAGAGCGGCCAGCGTCACGTCGATAACGATCAGGGTGGTGGCGATGAACGCGACCTCGCCGCCAAGCAGGCCGAAACCGCTGTCGATATAGCTGGTGAATACGCCCAGGAAATTGTCGATGACGCCGGTGCCGCCCATGGTTCATTGTCCCCCGTTCTGATGCGGGGCGGCGGGCGCCGGCGTCCGGCCGAGGAACCGATCGCGGTTCTCGGCCCAGATGGCGAGGCAAGCGGGATCGTTCACGGCAGCCTCACCAAGCTGCTGGCAGCGGCGCAGGCTCTGGCGCAGCGGATCAACAGAAGGTTGAAGCGCGGGAGCTGGACGGGTTTGCGCCGGTTCGTCCTCGCGGGTCATCTCGATCACCGTGGCGGTAATCGCAATGGCGACGAATATGATTGCCCCGATCCGGGCCAGCAGCTTGCCATCCATGGCGCGCCCTCCTGTCCGGTCAGTTGTTGCCGTTGCCGAACATCCGGGCATTGCCGGGCTGGTAGCCCGATCCCGGTGTCAGAAAGCGTTCGCGCTGGATGCGGCCCTGTTCAGCGGCGGTCGCACGTTCAGCCTCGATCAGAGCTTCGGAGCGGCCATTGGCCGACATCAGCGCGATCAGGTCGGAAAGCTGCTGTGATTGCAGGGCCAGAAGCTGATTACCCGCTTGCGTGGCCTGCAAGGCGCCGGTGGCATTCTGGCTCTGGCCAACCAGAGCGGACATCTCCGTGCGGTTGGTGTCGATATTGCCGACAACACCGGCTTGCACGCGCATGGCGTCCTGCAAGCCACCGACCGTGTTCTGCCAGCGAGACCGCGCATCGGCGACGAGCTGGGCATCGGTCGCAGACAGGGAGATGCTGCCATATTGCTGCTGAAACGCCTGGTCGATGTTCTGGACATCGAAGGCGATGTTCTGCGCCTGACTCAGAAGCTGCTGCGTGCGCTGCACATTCTGCTGCAAGGTTTGGAGCGAGCTATATGGCAGGCTCGCCAGATTGCGGGCCTGATTGATGAGCATAGTCGCCTCATTTTGGAGACTCTGAATCTGGTTGTTGATCTGCTCCAACGTGCGCGCGGCCGTGAGGACGTTTTCGGCGTAATTAGAGGGATCGAAGACGATACGGCCGAAGCCGAATTGCGCATGGGCCGGACTCGCCAGCATCGGCGAAAGCGCGACGGGCACGGCGAGCGCGATAGCCAGTGCGGACGTACCGGCGAGACGGCGAACGGGAATACGGATCATGATTGGGTCTCCTCTTCATGGGGGTGGTCTGGTTGGGAATGAACTGGCGCGACCGAAACAGCGGGTTCGGTCGGCTCCGTGAGATTGGTGAGGTTCGGGATCAGCTCTGCGGCCCAATCGGCGCCGCGATGGCGCAGCCAGGCGGCAAGGAAGCCGTCACGCCCATGCTCAGCCATGAGGTTTGCAATCAGGGTCTGATCTGATTTGGCGGAAGCGGCGCAGAGCGCGAGGCCGACCTCGCTGAGACCCAGTTCGAACAGCCGATTGCCGCGCCGTGATTGGCAATAATAGTCCCGCTTGGGCGTCGCCCGCGCGAGGATTTCGATTTGCCGGTCGTTGAGACCGAAGCGGCGATAGATGGCGGTGATCTGGGGCTCGATTGCACGCTCGTTCGGGAGAAGCAGCCGCGTCGGGCAGCTTTCGATGATGGCGGGCGCGATGTTGCTGCCATCGATGTCGCTGAGCGATTGCGTGGCGAAGATGACGGAAGCGTTCTTCTTCCTGAGCGTCTTCAGCCATTCGCGGAGCTGATTGGCGAAGCCTTCATCATCCAGCGCCAGCCAGCCTTCATCGATGATGAGCAGCGTCGGTCGGCCGTCGAGCCGGTCGCCGATGCGGTGAAACAGATAGGCCAGCACCGCAGGCGCAGCCCCCGTGCCGACCAGTCCCTCGATCTCGAAGGCCTGCACGTCGGCATGACCGAGGTGTTCGGCTTCAGCGTCGAGCAGCCGTCCATACGGACCGCCAACGCAATATGGCCGCAGCGCCTGCTTGAGATCATTGGATTGCAGCAGGACTGCGAGGCCGGTGATGGTGCGCTCCCCGATCGGGGCAGAGGCCAGGGAGTTCAGTGCCGTCCAGATATGTTCCTTGACGTCGGGCGTGAGTGTAATGCCTTCACGCATGAGGATTGCACCGATCCAGTCGGCGGCCCAGGCGCGTTCATAACTGTCGTCGATGCGCGCCAGCGGTTGCAGGGAGACGGACGCCTCGTCTCCTTCGGTCAGTCCGCCGCCCAGATCGTGCCAGTCACCACCCATGGCGAGCGCTGCAGCCCGGATGCTGCCACCGAAATCGAAGGCGAATATCTGCGAGCGTTCGTAGCGGCGGAACTGCAGCGCCATCAGCGCCAGCAGCACGGATTTGCCCGCGCCGGTCGGTCCGACGACGAGAGTATGGCCAACATCGCCGATATGAAGGGAAAGCCGGAACGGCGTCGAACCCTCGGTCTTGCCGTAAAGCAAGGAGGGCGCTCCGAGATGTTCGTTCCGTTCCGGCCCCGCCCACACGGCCGATAGCGGGATCATGTGAGCCAGGTTGAGCGTTGAGACCGGCGGCTGACGGACGTTCGCATAGGCGTGCCCGGGCAAGGAGCCGAGCCAGGCATCGACGGCGTTGACGGTTTCCGGCATGGCCGTGAAGTCGCGGCCCTGGATGATCTTCTCAACCAGCCGCAGCTTCTCGTCGGCGATGCGCGGGTCGGCATCCCAGACGGTGACGGTCGCCGTGACATAGGCCATGCCGGCCATGTCAGCGCCAAGTTCCTGCAGGGCCATGTCAGCGTCGAGCGCCTTGTTCGACGCATCCGTGTCGACGAGCGCGGATTGCTCGTTGGTCATCACTTCTTTCAGGATTGCGGCGATGGATTTGCGCTTGGCGAACCATTGGCGGCGGATCTTGGTCAGCAGCTTCGTGGCGTCCGTCTTGTCCATCAGGATCGCGCGGGTGGACCAGCGGTAGGGAAAGGCCAGCCGGTTCATCTCGTCGAGCAGGCCGGGCGTTGTCGCGCTCGGAAAGCCGGTGATGGTCAGTATCCGCAGATGCTGACCACCCAGGTGCGGCTCCAGTCCACCCGTCAGCGGCTGATCGGCCAGCAGCGCGTCGAGGTGCATCGGCACCTCCGGTACGCGCACGCGGTGGCGGTTGGTAGAAATGGTCGAGTGGAGATAGGTCAGCGTCGCTGCGTCATCGATCCAGTGGCATTCGGGCATGAAGCCGTCGAGCAGCGCCAGCACGCGGTCGGTGCGGTCGATGAAGCTGCGCATCACCTCCCATGGATTGACGCCGGATTGCTCGCGGCCCTCATAGAGCCAGGTCTCGGCGCGGGCAGCATCCTCGGCAGGCGGTAGCCAGAGAAAGGTCAGGAAATAGCCCGATACGAAATGCGTGCCAGCTTCCTCAAAGGCGGCCTTGCGTTCGGCATCGACCAGCGCGGAAGCCGCATCGGGAAACCTGCTGTCAGGATAGGTCGCGGCCTCGGAACGTTGCGCCTCGACGAAGATCGACCAGCCAGAGCCGAGACGGCGCACGGCATTGTTGATCCGACCAGCGACCGCGACCAGTTCAGCTGCGACGGCGGAATCGAGGTCCGGCCCTCGGAATTTGGCGGTGCGCTGAAAACTGCCGTCCTTATTCAGCACAACACCGGAACCGACCAGAGCGGCCCAAGGCAGGAAATCCGCGAGACGGGTGGCGGTGCAGCGATATTCGGTGAGGTTCATCATGGCTGCGTCCTCACACCGACAGATGACCGGGGACACGCAGATGCCTGCGCCCGACCTCGACGAAGAGCGGATCGCGTTTTGCCGCCCAGACCGCGAGGAAATGCCCGACCGCCCAGATGGCGAGACCGACCAGCCAGAGACGCAGGCCAAGGCCCACGGCCCCAGCCAGCGTACCGTTCAGGATCGCGATGGAGCGCGGAGCGCCGCCGAGCAGAATATGCTCGGTCAACGCCCGGTGGACCGGGACGAAAAATCCCGGCACCGCGTCGAGTTGCTCAAAGCCGCCCGCCATCAGATGAGCGCCCCGCCGCCGAACGAGAAAAACGACAGAAAGAAGCTCGACGCCGCGAAGGCGATGCTGAGACCGAATACGATCTGGATGAGCTTGCGGAAGCCGCCGCCTGTATCGCCGAAGGCCAGTGCAAGGCCGGTGGAGATAATGACGATGACGGCGATGATCTTGGCAACCGGTCCTTCGATCGACTGAAGGATGCTCTGGAGCGGCGCTTCCCACGGCATGGACGAACCTGAAGCGTGCGCGGCCGGAGCGAGCATCAGGCTGGTGGTAACGGCGGCAACGGCTGTTGCCATGGCGCGGTAGCCGCGCGAAATCGTGCGGATCATGAAGGGTCTCCTTTCGGGTTGGTTGCCAAAGTGACGGGATGCGTGATGGCGTAGTCGCCGTCGGGGCCGAGCCCATCGACGCGGGCGAGTTCAACGAGACGGCGGGCAGATCCGCGTCCGGCGAGGACAGCAACAAGGCCGATCGTCTCGGCGATCAGGGCGCGCGGCACTGTAATCACGGCTTCCTGGATGAGCTGTTCGAGGCGGCGCAGCGCGCCGATGCCGGAACCTGCATGGATGGTGCCGATCCCGCCAGGATGCCCGGTGCCCCAAGCTTTGAGCAGGTCGAGGGCTTCGGGGCCGCGCACTTCGCCGATGGGGATGCGGTCGGGGCGCAGGCGCAGTGAGGAACGGACCAGATCGGAAAGCGTCGCCACGCCATCTTTCGTCCGCATGGCGACAAGGTTCGGTGCGGCGCATTGCAACTCGCGTGTGTCCTCGATGATGACGACGCGATCCGTGGTCTTCGCGACCTCGGCCAGCAGCGCATTGGTCAGCGTGGTTTTACCGGTCGAGGTGCCGCCCGCGACAAGGATATTGGCCTGGGCGGCGACGTTCAGGCGCAGCACCTCGGCCTGAAGGCCGGTCATGATCCCGGCGGTCACATAGTCGTCGAGTGTGAAAACGGCGACGGCAGGCTTGCGGATGGCGAATGTTGGAGCAGCAACCACCGGCGGCAACAGTCCTTCGAACCGTTCGCCGGTCTCGGGCAGTTCGGCCGAGACACGCGGGCTACGGGCATGAACCTCGACCCCCACATGATGGGCGACCAGCCGGACGATCCGCTCGCCATCGGCGGCCGATAATCTCTCCCCCGTATCGGCCAGACCTTCGGACAGCCGATCCACCCAGATGCGACCGTCCGGGTTCAGCATTACCTCGACCACGCCGGGGTCTTCCAGAAACCGGGCAATGGACGCCCCGAGCGCGGTGCGCAGCATCCGCGCGCCACGGGCAATCGTTTCCGGTTTCTGATGTGATGCAGTCATGGCGGCCCCGTGCATGACGGGTGCGCAAAAGACGGCCCCCGGATCGGGGTCGATTAAAAGAACCTGATTTGGGGCTGTTTCAACAGGCGTTTACGCGCGTGCGGGCATCGGCGGCGAGGGGCGGCGAATCGGAGGGTCCAACCGGTAGATTCATGCCTACTAACCACCGACTGAAGATTGACGCGAACATGAGCACACACCCCATCGTCGGACATACGTTGGCCAAATCGTCATACTCGCGTTACCCGCCGCTTCCGATAGTTTTACATGACCGAGGTGTTGGACTATCCGGAATGGCAGGTTTTGGGAATATTATGGAGGTAAGCGGGTACTCGCGGCTGCCAGGATTCGTGGCAGTAATGCGCGCCAACATCGGTCGTCCGGGTGATAAGCGAACGCAACCCTGAGATCAATGCCGGGAGATATAGTTGATATTGCCGTTTAATCTAG
>JAZIHP010000034.1:0-39372 GCA_036678505.1 Alphaproteobacteria bacterium | reverse complement strand
GCCATTGCGCGCCACGGCTTCGCCAATTCCGGCCAGTTCTGCTACCGCGTGAACCGGCTCTATGTCGAACGGCCCGTCTACGACGCCTTCCTTGCCGCGCTGCTGGCCGAGGTGGCGAAGATCACCATCGGCGACGGGCAGAGCCAGGACGTCACGCTCGGCCCGATGGTCAACGCCAAGATATTCGACAACGCCTTCGGCCAGATCGAGGATGCACGCGACAGGGGCGCGCGCATCTGCTGCGGCGGCGACCGGCTGACGGGCGGGATCTACGATGCCGGCTATTTCCTGCCGCCGACCGTGATCGCCGACACCGACCATTCGATGAAGATCATGACCGAGGAAACCTTCGGCCCGGTTCTCGGGGTGATGCCGGTCGACGGCCCGCAAGAGGCGCTGCGACTGGCCAATGCCACCGACTACGGTCTTGCCGGCTTCGTCTTTTCCGGCCATGTCGGGCGCGGGCTGGCGCTGGCCGAGCGGATCAACGCGGGCTCGGTCTGGGTGAACGACATTCACCGCAGCCACCATTCCGCGCCGTTCGGGGGAATGAAGCAATCCGGGCTCGGCCGGGAAAAGGGCCGCTGGGGCGTGGAAAGCTATCTCGAATACAAGACGATCTATCTCAGCTACGACGAGGCGCTGGAATGACCGGCCCGATGTCCCCGCGCGACCTGGCGTTGTGGGAAGCGGCGCGGCCCTGGCTCGACGTGCGGTCGAACGACGTGCACACGCAGATCTCGTGGCGGCTGGCAGGCGCGCTCCTGTCGTTCCACCCCGAGGCGGAGGAGGCGGTGGTGCTGCCGGCGATCCTGCTGCACGACACCGGCTGGAAGAAGATGCCGGCCGGAAAACTGGCCCGCGCGGTGGGGCCGCGGCCCGAATTCCCCGAGCTTCAGCGCGATCATGAACTGGCCGGGGTCGAGATCGGGCGCGACATCCTGGCCCGCCTGGACCTCGGTCTGGACGATGCGGCGATCCTTGCCATCATCGATGGCCACGACACGACCCGCCACGCCCGCTCGCCCGAGGACATGCTGGTCAAGGACGCCGACAAGCTGTGGCGCTTCACCCCGCATGGCGTGGCCACGGTCGGCGGATGGTTCAAAAGTGCCGCGCCCGAAACACTGGCGATGCTGGAGGATTTCGTCCTGCCCTCGCTCCTGACGCCCGAGGCGCAGGCGATGGCGCGCGGGTTTCTGGCCGAAGGCCTGGCGACGGCGGAAAGATAGGGAAAGGGCAGGAGAATGAGCGGTCTTGAGTTGAAGGGCAAGCGCGTCGTCGTCACCGGTGCGGCCGGCGGCCTCGGCCGCGCATTTGCGCAGGCCTTCGCGCGGGAGGGCGCCACGGTGCTGGCGGCCGACATCAATTCGGAAGGGGCCGGTGAAACCGCCGCCCTCATCGGCAATGCCGCGTCGGGCGCGGCGGTGGACGTGACCTTGCAAAGCTCGACGGCCGCGCTGGCGGATCTGGCCGCCGAACGGATGGGCGGCATCGACATCCTGGTGAACAATGCCGCGATCTATGCCGGGCTGGAACGGCGGGGCTTCGAGACGATCGAGGAATCCGTCTGGGACCGGGTGATGGCGGTCAACGTCAAGGGGCCGTGGCAGATGACCCGCGCCGCCGCGCCCCATCTGCGCAGGGCGGGCGGCGGCGCGGTGATCAACGTCTCGTCCGCGACGGTGATGAGCGGTTCGCCCGAATGGCTGCATTACGTCAGCTCGAAGGGCGCCGTCATCGCCATGACCCGCGCGCTGGCGCGCGAGATGGGGGACGACCGGATCACGGTCAACGCGCTTGCCCCCGGCTTCACCCTGACCGAGGCCAGCCTCGGCCTCATGGAAAACGCCGCCAGCTACGGCGTGACCCGCGGCGCGATCAAGCGCGCGTCCGGGTCTGACGACATGGTCGGGGCGGCGCTGTTCCTGGCCTCGCCCCTCGCTTCCTTCATCACCGGCCAGACGTTGATCATCGACGGCGGCCGCCAGTTCCTTTGAGATAGACATGCCCGAAATCACCTTCATCGAGCCGGACGGAACCACCCTTACGATCACCGCAACCGCGGGCGAGAGCCTGATGGTCGCCGCCACCCGGGCCGGGGTCGCGGGGATCATCGGCGAATGCGGCGGCAGTTGCATGTGCGCCACATGTCATTGCTATGTCGAGGCCGGAGACCTTCCCGAGCCCGACGCCATGGAATCCGAGACGCTGGAATTCAATGCCGAGGAACCGCGCCCCGAAAGCCGTCTGGCTTGCCAGATCGTCGCGACCGGGACGATGGAAGGTGTCGTCCTGCGGGTCGCCGGGCGATGAACGGGGTGGTCATCATCGGGGCTGGCCATGCCGGCAGCCAGCTTGCGGTTTCTCTGCGGGCGGAAGGTTATGCAGGCCCCGTCACGCTGATCGACGCCTGCGGCGAGTTGCCCTATCACAAGCCGCCGCTGTCGAAAACCTTTCTCAAGACCCCGGATGCCGCACCGCAGATGCTGCGGGCCGCTTCGACTTATGACGAGGCCGGGGTGACGCGGCTGACCGGCACCGTCTCGGAAATTTCGCCCCAGGCGCGAACGGTCACGCTGGACGGGAAATCCATCCCCTATGACGATCTGGTGCTGGCCACCGGCGCGCGCAACCGGATGCTGCCCGATCTTGCCGGAGCCTCCAACGTGCATACCCTGCGCGATCTCGCCGACGCCAGGCGGATGCGCGACGCCCTGCCGGCCGCCGGGTGCGTGGTGGTGGTGGGCGGCGGCTTCATCGGCCTGGAGACCGCGGCGGCGCTGACCGCGATGGGTTGCCGGGTTACGGTGCTGGAAGCCGCGCCGCGCGTCCTTGCCCGTGTCGCCGCGCCGGAAACATCGCAGCGGGTAGCGGCGACCCTGCTCGGCCTCGGCATCGACCTGCGGACCGGATGGCAGGGCCGGGGCTGGCGGCGCGAGGGCGACCGGGTGGTCGCGGCCCTTGGCGCCGAAGGCGAAATCGCCTGCGACCTGATCCTTGTCGGTATCGGCGCCGAGGCGGAAACGGCGCTGGCCCGCGCCGCCGGGATCACCTGCAACCACGGCATCCTGACCGATGCCTGCCTGCGAACCGGAGCGCCGCATGTCTGGGCGCTGGGCGACGTGGCCGAGACGCCGCATTGGCAGGCCGGCGGCGCGGCGGTGCGGCTGGAAAGCGTGCAGAACGCCACCGATCAGGCCCGCCATCTGTCGAGGCTGCTGGCCCGTGGCGGCGACGAACCCTTCCGCACGGTGCCATGGTTCTGGTCCGACATCGGGCCGTTGAAGTTGCAGATCGCGGGCCTGTCCGACCGCTCCGACCGTCGCGTGGTCCGGGCCGAGGATTCCCGGCTTGCCGTCTTCCATTTCCGGGACGGCCGGCTCGCGGCGGTCGAAACCCTGAACAGCCCTGCCGATCACATGCTGGCGCGCCAATTGATCGAGACCGGCAAGACCCCTCCCGATGCCGTTCTGATGGAGGGCCCCGCCAAGATCAAGGCATGGGCCGCCCAAACCTGAAGCATGGCGCATTTGGAGCGGTTCCAGGAAAAGTGGAAACACTTTTCCGGTTCAAAACGCGACACAACAAACACCTGGACCCGTTCGGCGCTTCCGTGAAACCATGAACGGCTCTAAAGCGTATCGCGATCTTTCAGGTTCGCTTGCCGTGCTTTAAGTCCTTGTTTTTATGCATGCCGTTGTCCGAAGAGGTCAGCAAGGCAACCGACAATACGATTGATGGCGACGAATTCCTGAGACCGGACCACCAGTTTCATGTCGCAGGCTCTCATATGACAGCCATGCCGGCGCTCATCCCGATGACTAAACGTATCTGGAACAGAACGCAGGATATGGGTACGCTCACTCCATGCAGGCGATGAAGCCGCGATTTCCATTCAGATGGCATGAGCCAGCCAGTTCCACGAAATCAGGAACGACGTCCCGATCAGCCAGAGCAGGAGACGAAAATCATTCGGCAGGCGCTCAATCCGCGGCTGAGCGCGCGTCATTCTTAAGCCAGAGGATCAGTTCCTGACGACGTGAAGACAGCAGGGCGGCGCCGTCGCGGTTGCTCCAGTCATATACACCCTGACCACTCGAAACACCGCGATTCCCCGCATTCACCAATTCTTCGATGGTCGCAGGCGGTTCGGCGGAACGGTCAAGCGTAGGCTGGAGGAAACGGCGAAATGATACATGGTGTCAAGCCCACCAAGATCTGCCGATTCGATGGGGCCGGTTATGGCGAGGCGGCGGCTGCTGGAATTCCTGACAACGCTGTCGATGGCCTCGGCCGAAGCGACGCCTTCCGCCCAGAGCGACCACGCCTCCCGCAGAGCCGCGAACTGTATGCGATTACCCAGGAACCCGGGTGTTCCCGAGTGCATTCAGCACTTCGCAAGTCCAGCTTATCGTTGCGCTGCTGGTTTGCGGGCTGCCGCAGATTTCCACCAGCGGCAAAAGCTGGGGCGGGTACCAGAAATGTGCAGCGATCAACCGCCTCTTTCCGGCGACTCCGGCTCAGCGATTCCGGCTCAGCGACTTCGGCCCAGCGACTCCGGCCCAGCGACTCCGGCATGGATGGCGCTCGCAGGATGGCCGCTGGCCGTGGCGAGGATCGCGTCGGGACGGCAAAGAGCATCAAGTGCAGCGAAAGTTTCCCGCTTGAGATCCATATCCTCCGGCAGCGCTTCGATGACGAGATCGGCATTGGCTGCCACGTCGAGCGAAACAGACGTTTCTATGCGGGAAAGGGCTGGTAGTACTTCCGCAACGGAAATAAGCCCGGCATCGGCAAATTCTTCCAGGGAGCGGATGTTGCCGATCGCCTTGATGAGACTTTGCCGAGACCGGCTCGTGAACGTTTCATCCACCCTTGGCAAAGACTTCCGCGATTCCGTGGCCGATCACGCCGTTGCCGATGACGGCCATTGCGCGGGATGAAGTCATAGGGTCCCCTTTCCATTGACGTTGCGGGCAGGCAGCGCGTCTTGCGCGAGGAACCCGGACGCCTTGCAGGCTACCCGAGTGTGGATGGTGTACGCAGTTGCAGCAGCCTGGCCAGCCGGTTCGCCGCTTCGGCAAGCGCCTGGCGATGGCTTTCGAAGTCCTGATCGATGACCTGGTCATAGGGCCCTGTCAGACCCACTGCATAGGTCACATCGGCATCCGGCACCTGAACCGGCAACGCAATAGAGCCAAGCCCTGCCACATGTTCGGCAAGGTCTGTCGCGTAGCCGCGTTCGCGAATGAGTGCAAATTCCGCCGCAAGCGTCTCCATTCCGGTCTTCGTTTTTTCGGTATAGCCTTCGAGGCTGCGCGGCAGCACGCGATCAAGCACGCTCTGCGGCTGGAACGCCAGAATGGCTTTGGCCGTCGCAGCTGCATTCGCCGGCATCGCCATCCCCGGCATCACATAGGTCCTGATCGGAGTGTCCGGCGCAACGCAGGTGACTGAACGCACCTCCGTACCGTCGAATTTCGAAATGAAAGCGGATTGCCCGGTGCGGTCCGCTAGGGTTTGCAGCGGCTGTTGCGCAAGCGTCGCCACCCAGCTTGTGTCCGGAGACACATGCAGCAGCCGCAGGATGCGATCCCCCAGCCGGTAACTGCGGTTACGTGCATTGTGGGCCCTGATCATCCCGCTCGCCATCAGGGCATGGAGCAGCCGGTTTACCGTGGTCTTGGGCAGATCGAGCACGGTTTCCAGCTCAAAAGCCGTCAACCCCTCGTTGAAGGGCGCAACCGCTTCGAGAATGGATATGTAGCGCTCTAGCGGGCTGTCTTTTGTCGTGTCGCTCATCTTCACCATTTCGCATTTGGTCGAGCCCAAACCTACAACATTTCATCCTGACCGGAGGCAAGCCCTGCGATCACCTTCATCCCCTGCGTCACGCCATGGATGCGATCTTGAAATATTGAATACCGTAAATCGGAACTAATGCTATTTTTCGGAAAAATGCAATTGACTTTTTTCTTTTGGTGCCGATTATCGACATAAATCCCGATTTATGGAGGAACGGATGAACAGCTCGCTGCCGCGTGTGACTTACTCGAACATCGGGGTGGACTTTTCTCCTGTGCATAAGCATCTGGATGGGCTCATTCCCGGCTTCGAGAGGGAGGTGCTCGGGCGCGAATGGAGCACTGCCTTTGCAAATGACCCGCTTCGACCGATCGCAAGCCCCATCGATCCGGATCTTTTGATTGGCCGTTTCCCGTCCTCGAATGCTGCCGATATCAAGGCGGCCGTTGCTGCTGCCCGTGCAGGCGCAGGCCAGTGGAACCGGGCATCTCTTGAAGAGCGGCTTGCATTCGCCGGGCGCTGGAAAACGGTGCTGGGCGAGCAGAAATATCGCATTGGTCTCGCTGCACTTTATGAGATCGGCAAATCGCGCATCGAGGCCATAGGCGAGGCCGAAGAAGCCGTGGACATGCTCGACTATTACCCGTCGCAGTTACAGGCCAGCAATGGTTACGCGCGTGACATGAACCGGCTCGTGGCAAATGAGACGGCCGAGAGCGTGCTGCGGCCATACGGCGTCTTCGCTGTCATAGCCCCTTTCAATTTCCCGTTGGCACTTGCGATCGGCATGATTTCCGGAGCCCTGCTGACCGGCAACGCCGTTGTGTTCAAGCCGTCGCCCGGCTGCGCCCTCACCGGCCTGCTGATCGCGGAAAGCCTGCGCGAGGCCGGCCTGCCCGAGGGCGTATTCAATCTCGTTCTCGGTGACGGGGAGGTCGGGCGTCTGCTGGCAACCGACGAAGACATCGATGGCGTGGCCTTCACCGGCTCGCACAAGACCGGCATGAGCATCTTTCGCCACATGGCAACCTTGCCTTACATGAAGCCGGTGATTGCCGAAATGGGCGGCAAGAATCCGGCCTATGTCACCCGCAATGCCGACCTCGAACGCGCCGCACAGGGCGTCGCGCGCTCCGCCTTCGGCCTTCAGGGGCAGAAGTGCTCGGCCTGCTCGGTCGTCTATGTCGACAACGCGGTGAAGGACGCCTTCGTCGCGAAGCTCGTGGCGTTTTCCGCCGGTCTGGCCATCGGCGACCCGCGCCGGGCCGACGTGTTCATGGGGCCGGTCTATGGCGCGGCCACGGTCGAACGTTTCCACGAGGCTGTCGCGGAAGCCGGCAGGCAAGGCAGGATCCATTTCGGCGGCGAGGCGATCGGGCAGGGTTTTTCCGGCAACTACCTTCGGCCGGCCATAGTGGAGCTCGACGGCCCCGGCCGGCTGACGCGCGACGAACTGTTCATGCCCTTCCTCGTCGTGCGGGGCGTCGATGGTCTCGAAGCGGCCATCGCCGAGGGCAACGACGTTGCCTATGGCCTGTCTGCCGGCATCTTCACCGCGGATGAGCAGGAACTGCGATATTTCCTCGACACCGCGCAGGCCGGGGTCCTCTATGCCAACCGCGCCAGCGGAGCGACGACGGGAGCCTGGCCGGGCGCCCAGCCATTCTGCGGCTGGAAGGGCACCGGCGTCAGCGGCAAGGGCGGGCTGGGCGCCTGGTTCCTGCCGCAGTTCATGCGCGAGCAGAGCCACACCATCATGACGAAGTGAACCGGAACGGCCCTGTCAGGGCCGGTCCCATCCGCACCCCTTTTTCGGATTCCGATAAAATGACACATCACGCCCGCGATCTGACCCGGTCTCGCACCATGTTCGAGCGCGCCCGCAAGGTCATGCCCGGCGGCAACACCCGCACCACCGTCTATATCGACCCGTTCCCGATCTACGCAGCAAGGGGCGAAGGGTGCCGGGTGTGGGATCTCGACGGCAATGTCTACTATGATTGCATCAACAATTTCACCTCCATGATCCATGGTTATGGCCAGCCGGATGTGATGGCGGCCGTTGCCGCGCAGATGCCGCTCGGCAGCGCCTTCGGCGCCCCGACCGTCAGCGAGGTCGAACTGGCGGAGCTGCTGGTGGAGCGACTGGAGGCAGTCGAGCATATCCGCTTCGCCAATTCCGGCACCGAAGCGGTGATGATGGCGATCAAGGCGGCGCGCGCCTTCACCCGCCGCCCAAAGATCGTGAAGATCGAGGGCGCCTATCACGGCTCCTACGATTTCGCCGAAGTCAGCCTCGACAGTTCACCGGCGAACTGGGGCGATCTTCCGGCATCGACAGCCTACGCCAAAGGCACCCCCCAGGGGGTTCTGGACGATGTGCTGGCGGTGCCGCTCAACGACATCGAGGCCCTGCGCGCCGTATTCTCGGGGCAGGGTCCGGCCATAGCCGGCGTGCTGATCGACCCGATGCCCAATCGCGCCGGCCTCATTCCGGCGCGTAAGGACTACCTCGACGCGCTGGTGCAGGTCGCGCACGCGGCCGGTGCGTTGGTGATCTTCGACGAGGTCATCTCGCTGCGCCTCGGCTATTCGGGCGCGCAGGGCCTGTGGGACATCCGCCCGGACCTGACGGCGCTCGGCAAGATCATCGGCGGCGGCTTCCCGGTCGGCGCCATTGGCGGTCGCGCCGAGGTGATGGCGGTCTTTGATCCGACGCAAGGCAAGCCTGCCTTGCCGCATGGCGGCACTTTCACCGCCAATCCGGTCACTATGCACGCGGGGCTGGCCGCGATGAGGGCGCTGACCCCGCAAAGTTTCTCCCATCTCGATCGCATCGGCCAGCTCATGCGCGACGGCATCAATGCGGCGCTGCGGGACGTGAAGCTCGACGGACAGTGCGTCGGCCTGGGCTCCCTGTTCAAAGTGCATTTCACCTCGCGCCCGATTACCGATTATCGCTCGATCTATCCAGGCGCGCAGGAGCGCCGCAAGCTTGACGCCTTTCACAAGGGGCTGCTTGAACGCGGTGTCCTCGCAGCGAGCTATGGCCTGTTCGCCCTCTCCACCCCGATGACCGACGACGATGTCGCCGCGATCCTTGCCGCCGTCCGCGAGACGCTGGCCGATATCGCCCGCGACGATTGATCCTTCTTCCGGTTTTCATCGCGGACCGCAAAGGGCGGCCCGGCATCAAGATCAACATTCATGGAAGCGTAAATGACAATTTCTCCTCATGTCGTCGTTATCGGAGCGGGTACGCTCGGCATGTCGACGGCGATAAATCTGGTGGAACAGGGCGCGCAGGTGACGGTGCTTGACGCCCAATCCATCGCATCCGGTTCGAGCGGCCGTTCGGTGGGTGTCGTGGGCACACAGATGACGGACCCTTTCGACATCCTCCTGCGTGTCCATTCCCTGCGCCAGTTTCGTCAGTGGGAGAGCGAAGGGCTCGGCTTCCGCCATATCGGCTATCTGCGCCTCGCGCGTACCGCCGACCAGATGCGGCTGTTCGAAAGATCAGTCGAGCTTCAGCAAGAGGCCGGCTTCAGGGCGCGTCTTTATCAGGCCTGCGAACTGAAGGAGCTGGTTCCCCACATCAGCACGCAGGGGCTTGCCGGCGGCCTCTTCGGTCCGGACGACGGTTTCCTCGATCCCCACGAGATGTGCACTTTTCTTTCGGAAAAGGTGAAGGCGGCGGGAGGTGAAATCCGCCAGTACTGCAAGGTCATGTCGGTGAAGCGGCGTCATTCCGGCTATAGGCTCGAAACGAGCCGTGGCATGGTCGAATGCGACATGGTGGTGAACGCGGCCGGTGCATGGGCTTCGCAGGTGGCCGGCCTGTTCGGCCAGTCGCTCGATGTGCAACCGGAGCGGCATGAGGCGATCAGCATCCATCTCGACCAACCACTCGGCTACACCATGCCGATGGTCATGGACCTGGTAAACGGCCAGGGCACCGGCCTCAACTTCCGGCACGAAAAACCGGCCGAATTGATTGCCGAGATCCACAAGGGCGGGTCGACTGCGGCGCAGGACCCGGACAGCTACAACGATCAGTGTGACGAGGAGTCCAAGGTGCGGCTGGCCGAGTTGCTGCTCGAGCGCGTTCCCGACCTGCCGGGCGCGCGGCTTGGCAGGGGCTGGGCCGGGCTCTACCCGGTCACGGCCGATCATCGGCCGCTGGCGGGCCCGGCCGATCCTTCGGAACCCGGCCTGATCACGGCGGCGGGCGCCGGAGGCTACGGCATCCAGCTTGGTCCGGTGATCGGGCAGGTGGCGGCGGACTGGGTTCTGCACGGCGCGCCCGTTTCCGCGCCCGGCACCGAGATTCTGGCGCCGAAGCCAGGCCGCAACCTGCCGCTGGCCGCCACCGCCTGAAGAAAAGCACTGTTCGGGAGGCAAGAGACATGTCGGAAGACTGCATCGTTCGCATTCAGGATATAAACGTTCAGTACGGTGCCTATCATGCCGTCAGAGATGTTTCCGTTGACATCAGGCGCGGAGAAGTGGTTGCCATCGTTGGTCCCAGCGGCGCGGGAAAGAGCACGCTGCTGAGAGCGATCAATATGCTGGAACAGCCCTGTTCCGGTTCGCTTCAGGTTGGCGGCTTCAGCTTTTCTGTGGGCGCCCGGCTGACTTCGGCGGACCTGCTCAGGCTGCGCCGGTCGACCGGCATGGTCTTCCAGTCCTTCAACCTGTTCCCCCACATGACGGTGGAGAGAAACATCACGCTGCCGCAGATGCGGGTTCTGCGCCGCTCGCGGGCAGAGGCGGACAGGCGCACGCGCCAGCTTCTGGAGCGGGTTCATCTGGCCGACAAGGCCCAGTCTTATCCTGCCCGCCTGTCCGGCGGACAGCAGCAGCGTATCGCCATTGCCCGGGCGCTCGCCCTCGACCCGCAGGTCATGCTGTTCGACGAGCCGACATCGGCGCTCGATCCGGAACTCGGGCTGGAAGTGCTGGCCGTGATGCGCGAACTGGCCGAGGAAGGCATGACGATGATCATCGTCACCCATGAAATCGCGTTCGCCGCCGATGTGGCGGACCGCCTGATCGTGATGGCCGACGGCCAGATCATCGAACAGGGCGTGCCGCAGGAGATCATAAACAATCCGGCATCGGCACGAACACAGAAATTCTTCCGCGCCGTCGTGGACCGCCGATGACCGAGCTTTTCCTCTCCCTTCTGCGCGGCGTGCCGACAAGCTTGACGGTGACGTTCGGGGCCTTTTTCCTGGGCGCGGTGCTGGGCGTGCCGCTTGTGCTCATGCGGCGTTCGGGCATTCCCCTTCTGCAGGTTCCTGCCCGTATTTACATCGATGTGATGCGCGGCATACCGCCCATCGTGTGGCTGTTCATCATCTTCTTCGGTATCGGTAGCGGCATCGTGGTTCTCAGTTCGTTGCAGGCCGCATTGCTCGGCATGGGACTGGTTTCCGCCGCCTATCTTGCCGAGACCTACCGCGGCGGTTTTTTATCGCTGCCCGCGGGACAGGCAGAAGCCGCCACCGCGCTCGGCATGTCCCGCATCGACATCATTCGTTATGTTCTGGCTCCTCAGGTTCTGCGGGTTTCCATCCCGCCGATGGCGACGTTTCTCGTCAGTCTTCTGAAGGACACCACCGTGGCCTCGACCATCGGTGTGCGTGACATCATGATGCTGGCTTCCCAGGAGGCGCAGTCCGCCGGTGGCGGTTTCGCCCCGTTCATACTGGCAGCCTTCCTCTACATCCTCTTGTCGATGCCGGTTGCCCTGTTCTCACGGCGAATGGATGCACGACTCCGGTCAAGGGGAGCGAGGTGATGGAGATGCTTTCCAACTGGATCAGCTGGTCGCCGCAACTTCTGCAGGGCCTGCTCGTAAGCCTGAAGCTCGCAGGCCTTGCCCTGCTCTTCGGCCTGCCTCTCGGCCTGATGCTGGCGCTGACTGCTTCCGCCCGGCTTCGGCTGCCCAGATACCTCTCCATCGCAATCGTCGAGATCGGCCGCGGCGCGCCGGCGCTGGTCGTGCTGCAGATGGTCTATTACGGGCTGCCTGCATCCGGCCTGACAGTCAGCGGTTTCGTTTCTGCGGTGACCGCGCTGGCTCTGACAACAGGCGCCTATACGAGCGAAATCCTGCGGGCGGGACTGAACGCTGTGCCCCACCGCGAAGTCGAAGCCGGCTGGGCGCTCGGTATGACACATGGTGATGTTCTGCGCTTCGTGGTCATCCCGCAGGGCATATTGTTCGCGGTTCCCGCACTGATGGGTTTTGCCATCCTGATTTTTCAAGCGACGGCGCTCACCTTCACCATCGCAATTCCCGAACTGCTGGCGCGCGCCTATCGGGTTGGCGCGGCCACATATCTCTACCTCGATGTCCTGATTCTGGCGGGTGTTTTCTATCTCGCCGTGACCATCCCGCTCGGATGGCTGGTCTCGTACACCGAACGTAGGCTGGGCAGCCATCTTGGCTGACCGGAAAGCCATAACAGTCACACTGAAGGAGGAATACATGAACTTGAAATTGCAGGCTTTCACCGCGCTGGCTCTGACGACGGCGCTTGGACTTGGAGCAGCGGCCGCTCAGGAATGCAAGCCGAACCATGAATTCAAGACCATCTCGGCAGGCAAGCTGACTGTCGCCCTGACCAATACGGCGCCATATTCGCTGGAAAAAAACAGCGCTATCTCCGGTATCGACGGCGATCTGGTGACGCGTTTCGCCAAAGAGAACTGCCTCGAGATCACCTATGAGATATTCACCTATCCGGGCGCTGTCTCCGCGGTGCAGACCCATCGTGCAGACATCGCCCTGGGCGGCTTCTACCGCACGGCGGCGCGCGACAAGGTGGTGACACTTTCAGCCCCGGTCTATCTCGACCAGCTTTCGGTGGCATCGGCGGAAGGCTACGATACGGTCGATGAACTGATGGGAAAGAAGGTTGGCACCGTGGAGGGTTATCTGTGGGTTCAGGATATGGAAACGCTGTTTGAGGGTTCGGGAACCTATCCCTCGTCGCTCAACCTTGCGCAGGATCTTCATGCCGGACGCATCGACGTCGCGCTCGACGGCTTCGGCGCGGCAGTGATCCAGAATGAAGGCAAGGACATCAAGGTAAGGCTGCTGAAGGAAGACCCGCGTATCAGCGCCACGATGAACCCCTCACAAACATCGTTCCTGCTCGACAAGAGCAATGAAGACTTCATCAAGGCGGTCAACGAGACGCTTGAAACGTATCGCAAGGAAGGCGTGATCGCCGAAGCTCTGACTGCCTATGGCCTCGACAAGTCAGCGGCTGAGGTCGGGGAAAGCAGGGTGATCGACTAAAGCATGTCGCCCGAAAGGGGGAACCGGTTTCGGGGCAACGACAGGCGTAAAAACAAGAACTTGAAGCGCAGGGAGCGAATCTGAAAGATCGCGACGCGCTTTAAAGATCCGGCACGAAAAACCGGGACCGGGCCCCGTCATTCGGCGAGGTCCGGTTCGCTCATGCTCCCAATTTGTTCAGATAGAGCGGTTCCAGGAAAAGTGGAAACACTTTTCCGGTTCAAAAACGCGACACAACAAACACCTGGACCCGTTCGGCGCTTCCGTGAAACCATGAACGGCTCTAGAAAACGTCGGCGGCGACCGGGAAAAGCTGATCGGCACTTGTTCTTTCAGGGCCATAGCCGCAAGGAACGGCTGCACATGGATCGGAACAGACACCTTCGGGGCCCTGCGCATTTCCCGCGATACGACAACAGCGCCGCAGGGGCGATCGCCGCATGAAATGCGTCAACTGACCGACCTTTCTGCGGCTGTCGAAAAAAACTGCAACACAGCCTGGAGTTGTGCTTTCAGACTATAACCATGCTGCGCGGCAGACATGACAATTGTTCAATTCCAGTTTGGGTCACGATGACCGTTTCTGATGCGCCGACGGTGAAGTCGCCGTAGCTGCGAAGCGTTGCCGGCAGATGGAACACCATTCCCGGCTCCAGTTCCCGACCGACATCCGAGAACAGCGACAATATCGCCCCTTCGCCCCAGTCCGGGGCGAAGGCCGCGCCCATCGAGTATCCGATCCGCTTGCGGAATGCGGCGGTATAGCCTGAAGCGTCGATAACGGCCTGAGCGGCGTTGTGAACGGCATGGCACGGCACGCCCGGGCGCATGACATGAAGCGCCGCATCGAGCGCGCGCAGCGCCGTATCCATCATCGCCCGGGCTTCCGCGGGGGGCTGGCCGACCCAGACGCTGCGCATCAGGGCTGCATGGTAGCGATCGTGGCTGGCGGCAAGTTCAAGAAAAATACCGTCGTCTCGAGCGATCTTGCGGCGTCGCCATGTTGCGTGGGGGATGCCCGAACGCGGGCCCGAGGATACAAGCGGCTCCATCGCCATGGCTTCAGAGCCGGCGGAGATGGCGGCCGCCATCATCGCCGCGGCGATATCGTTTTCGCTGGCTCCTTCGCGGCAGGCGTCGATAGCTGAGATCATGCCAGCTTCAGCATAACCGCCAGCCTTGCGGATCGCCGCAAGCTCCGCAGCCGACTTGACCGCGCGCAGCCCCTCGACGAGCCCGGAGCCGTCGCCGATGCGCACGCCAGCCAGCGCCTGGGTAATGCGCTTGCCCATGAGCTGACTGACGAACCAGCCGTTCTGCTCCATGGCCACATGGCGCACGCCAAGACCGCGCACCAGCACGCCGAGCGCCGCCGCCGGGTCTTCACCATCCTGCCAGGCGCGAATATCGGCAAGCCAGGTGGAGGCGCAGGCGCCCGTGACTTCCAGTTGGCGCACGAGAAGAACAGGCTCGCCATCAATCGGCACGACCAGCGCCTGAAAGGAAAAATAACCGGCTGTCTGACGGCCCGTGGCCCAGAAGATATTCTCCGGCCCGGTCAGGATCAGGGCCTCGGCGCCGGCGGCCGCAACGGCCTGCTGAATCCGGCATATGCGCGAGGCGAACTCATCCGCCGGAAAGACAGCCTGCGATCCGCTCAGCTTCCCGTCTGGCCGATGCGGCACGGAAGAACAGAAACCGTCACGCGGCGATGCATTGGGCATTTCAGATACTTTCATGAAGGGGCTCAGCGGGAAAGCCGGCTGACAAAACGGGCGCGGACATTTTCGAAATGCAGGCTCATCGCGGCGCGGGCGGCATCGCTGTCGCGTCGCCCGATCGCATCGATGACCGCAAGATGCTCGCGCGCCTGATCGGCGAAACTGTCATGCGTGCGCGTGATGGTGCAGCGTCTGGCAATGGCGCGCTGCTCCGCGATGATCGTTGGAAGAAGCGTCAGTTCGGCAGCCCGCGCGACCGACAGGTGGAAAAGATTGTCTTCGATCCAGAAATCGTCAAATGCGGCGTTTCGGCCATTGGCATAGGCAAGCATCGCCTCGCGCAGCTCCGCCAGTTCGGGCGTCATCCCGTTTCGTGCCGCACGCGCGGCCGCCGCGCTTTCCAGCGCCTGACGAAGATGCACGATCTCGATCAGCTGCTCCACCGAAACGGACCTGACGAGGAGAACCCCATTCTGAAGCCGGCTGATGACTTTTTCCCGTTCCAGGCGCGACAGCGCAGAACGCAGTGGCGTGCGCGAAATGCCATGCTGCTGCGCCAGTTCCCGTTCCGACAGAACCGTGTCGGGCTTGATGCGGCCATGCAGGATATCCTGCTTGATCGTACGGTAGGCCGTCTGCGCCAGCGTTTCGGAACTCATGCATCCCCCTCCTGCAAGATGGCTTCATGCACGCATTCCACGGCAACAGCGAGATCTTCCGGATCCATTCCTTCTTCCGGGCAATGGCTGCCGTTCCAGTTGCGGATGAAAACCATGACGCTCTCCCAGCCAGCAGCCGCGAAGGCGGCGGCATCATGGCCCCCGCCCGACAACATCCGGCGCGGCGCATATCCCCGCGCTTCAGCGCCGCCGGCTACGAAAGACACCATATCATCCGACAGCCGGGCTGGCTGGCTGCTGGACTGTTTTCCAAGGTCGAAACGGATGCCCGGCCGCGTCTGCTCAATATGCCCGATCACATTGCGCAAGCGGCGGTCCGCTTCGGCCAGTATGGCTGTGTCGGCGGAGCGCATGTCCATGCAAAAGCCGAGCGTGCCGGCGACCTTGGCCATGGCGTGCGCCGTCGTTGCGGCATCGACACGACCGAAAGTCACCGTCAGATCCGCGCCTTGCGCCAGCATTTCCAGCCAGACCCTGTTCATCGCCACGACCAGCTCGGAAAAGGCAACCACGGCATCGGCTCTTCCGGCATAGGGCGCCGCGCCGGAATGCGCCCATACGCCGTCGATCCGCGCGGCGCGGTAACGCAATCCGCCTCGTATGGCAGTGACGATTCCGAAGGGTTCGTCCGCGGTGTGCAGAACGGGGCCCTGCTCGATGTGGAATTCAAGGAAGCGCGCCTTCTCCGGCGGCGTCGAGGTGACGACCCGTTCGGGGTCGTAGCCCCGATCGCGCATATGATCGGCGAGGCTGCGCCCGGTATCGACACGCTTTGCGTCCATTTCATCGCGCGTCAGCCGGCCGAGCGCGGCCCGCGAACCGATATATGAGACCGGAAACCACACGCTTTCTTCCGCGCGCGTAACGGTCACCACCAGGTCCGCCCGGGGCGTGCGGTTTTGTGCGCGCAGCGCCGCCACAAGCGCGAGCGCTCCTGCGACGCCCGCCTGCCCGTCATAGGCGCCGCCCTCGGCAACCGTGTCCAGATGCGAGCCGGCATACAGGGCCGGCGCGTGAGGATCGCGGCCAGCCAGCCGCGCGAAGAGGTTTCCGGCGGCATCGCGCGTAACTTCGAGGCCGAATGCGCGTGCTTCTTCCTCGATCATCGCATGGGCGGCATCTTCAAGATCGCTGTAGGAGGGGCGCGTCCAGCCGGGCCCGCCCGCAGAAAGAGTGTTCACGCGTGCGATGACGCGGCCGATGGTTTCCCTGACGGCGGTTGCGACCGAAGTCCGGCTTGGCTTGCTCATGACTGGATTTCCAGCGTCGAATTCAACTTGTCCGCTCCATAAAGCCACATCTCTCCGTTCAGCGCCGTCGATGGCAAGGTTCCCGCAAGGGCCGTGACGACATGGCCTGCGGCGGCTTGCGCGACGCGGCGGAGCGCGTCCTGCGTGGTCGCGCCAAGATGGGGGGTGAATATCACGTTGGGAAATTCCGCAATTGCGCCTGTCGCGGCATGAGGAGAATAGACATCAAGCGCGACGCCCCCAAGGCGGCGATCGGCCAGGGCCTCCAGCAGCGCGTCTTCGTCGATCAGCCCGGCCCGCGCGACATTGACCAGCAGCGCCCCCGGCTTCATCGCGGCGAAGGCCTCGCGCCCCATCATGCCGCTGGTTTCAGGCCGCATCGGCGTATGAAGCGATATGAGATCGGCCCGGCGCAGCCCGTCGGCCAGCGCCGTAACCCGCTCGAAGCCATCGGTGTCGGGCGCGCGCGGCGAGTGCACCAGGATTTCCATGTCAAAAGCATTGTGGAGCATACGCCCCACATCGCGGCCTATGCTCCCCCAGCCGACGATCAGAGCTGTCTTGCCGGAAAGTTCCGTAAACACCGCCGTCTCGCGGAAACCCGTGCGGCCAGCTCTTTCGCTGCGGTCGGCCGCGGATATGCCGCGTGCCGCCGCCAGAGCCAGCCCGACTGCCAGTTCGGCGACGGAGCGGGCATTGGCGCCCGGCGTATTCGCCACGACGATGCCGCGCGCGCCGGCGGCCGCCTTGTCAACCGCGTCATGCCCGGTTCCGTGAACGACGATGGCGCGAAGCCGGTTTGCCGCGGCGATGGATGGGGCCTTCAGGCCCATGTCGCGGGTGATTGCCGCATCGCAATCCCCGATCAGGGACGAAACGGTCTCGATGTCCGGCGACGGACATAAAACCGGTTCGATGCCCGCCTCGCGCAGCAGCTTGAGGCCGGCTTCATGGATGGGCTGTACTATCAGACATTTCATGATGCGCTCGTAGACCTGGATTGAATGTCGTGCAGACGGGCAAGAATGGCGTCGCGGGCGTTGTTGAGATGCAGGGTCATCGCCGCCTGGGCCGCATCGCCGTCTCCGGTCCGGATGGCGCTCAGAATATCCAGGTGCTCCCGACAGCCTTTGAGGAATCTTTCCGGCACTTGCGTGTGATCGAATATGCATGTTCGCCTTTGCAGCCCGGCGATGACTTCGGCGATCGTCCGGTTGCCCGCCGCACGCGCGATCATATCGTGCATTTCATTGTCGATATGCCATTGCACGTCGTCGGTCTCGGAGTCGGGCCCGTCCTGCATCAGGCGGCGGATGCGGCTTTCCACCTCGGCCAGTTCGGCCGGCTGGCTGGAAGCCGCGATCCGGGCACAGGCGGGCTCCAGTTCGAGACGCAGAAAAAAGATTTCCTCGATCTCTGCCGCGCCAAGCCGGCGAACCCGGATGAAGCGCCCTTCCGTAACCGTCAGCCCCTCGCTTTCGATGCGCTTGATGGCCTCGCGCACCGGCGTGCGCGACATTCCAAGCGCCTCTCCAAGCGTCGCTTCCTGAAGCGCGTCGCCGGCCCTGAGCGAACCGTTCAGGATCATGTCGATAATCTTGCGGTGCGCGTCCCGCGCCAGGCTTTGAACGGCGGTCATTTTCCCCTCCTGTCCGGTTCGTCAATGTCTTCCGGGGCGAAAACACCGCTGATGAGGTTAAAAGACAAGAGATATTCCGATTGCAGCACGCCTTCCGGCTTGGTCTGCAATCCCGACAGCGCCTGGCTGAGCGCCGCGGCCTGTGCGATGGCGATATCTTCCGCCTCATCGCGCGAGATGAGCGCGAAGCGGAAACATGCGCCTGTCGGCAATTGCGCCAGCCGGGGAAGATCAGCCGAGATCACGGTGGCGATCTTGGGATAGCCTCCGGTCGTCTGGCTTTCGGCCATCAGCACCATGGGCTGCCCGGAGCCCGGAACCTGCACAGAACCGGGAACCGTGGCGTCCGACACGATATCATGGCCAAGGAGAGCGGGCAGGGCCGCCCCGCCGAGCAGCGAGGCCATGCGATCGCGTTGCGGGGTTACGTAAAACCCGGTTTCCGTGAGGCGGGCCAGAATTTCGGGCGCGAAATGATCGTCCTGGGGGCCGGCAACGATGCGGATCGGCGCCGTTTCCTCATGGCGGCTGAAGATGCCGGCGGAATTTTCGGACAGGCGAAGGCAGATGTCGGCGGGGGCGGCGTCGCGCCCCAGCGGAAGCTTGTCCCCGGTCCGCAGGGGGCGGCCCTGGAAACCGCCCAGTCCCGTTCTGACATGGGTGGCGCGGGCGCCCAGAACAGGCTCGACATCGATCCCGCCACAAAAGGCCAGATAGCCCCACATGCCGCTCGTGGCCGCGCCGATTCGCAGCTTTTCTCCCGGAAGGAGCCGGTGGCTCTCGTCCGGCAGCACGCGCCGCTCATCTATGAAAATATCACAGGAGACGCCGGTCACCGCGAAGCGCACGGGCCTGGCGGCGCTGAACTGCCCTCCGACGCCGGCGAATTCGAGCGCCGCCGCTTCGGCCGCATTGCCGCAAAGCGCGTTGGCCAGCGCAAGGGCCGGCGCATCCATCGGGCCTGCCGTGGACACGCCGAAGCGCCTGAAGCCGAACCGGCCCGCATCCTGCACGGTGAGCATTGGCCCGGCGGCCAGAACTTCAATCGTCATGCCGGGTCCTCCGGGCCAGTCACGATTTCGCCTGTTGCGACCCTGGCGGCGATTTCAGCGCCTTCCTCGGCGCTGACAGGCCGGAAGCGGACACGGTCTCCACCCGAAAGCAGAAACGGGGCGGCGCGGCCGGGGTCGAAAGTGAGCAGGGGCGTCTGGCCGATGAAGCGCCACCCGGAGGGGCCGGCGACCGAATTGATGCTCGCCTGCTGCCCCCCGATTCCGATCGAGCCGGCCGGGACAAGCTGGCGCGGCTTTTGCAGGCGCGGCGTGTGAAGCCGTTCCGGCAAACCGCCGAGATAGGCGAAGCCCGGCGTAAAGCCGATCATGAACACCCGATACTCGGCGGATGCATGAAGAGCCACGACCTCCGCCGCCGTCATGCCCTTGTCCTGCGCTATGGCGTCGAGATCCTGTCCGGCCTCGCCCCCATAGACAACGGGAATGGTCCAGCGCCGCGCGCGCGTGGCGCCTGCGCGCGCGGCCAGGCGCAATCCTGCAATCCGGGTTTCCAGATCGGCGCCGCGTATCCGCGCCGGATCGTAGCGAATCAGCAGAGCCCTGTAGCTCGGCACCAGTTCCACGATACCGTCGATCTGCGCCGCTTCCACGGCATCCGCCAGCGCATATACGGATGCGTTGACTTCCGCATCGACGGTATCGCCCAGCTGGATGGAAACCGCGCAATCGCCGCAGGGAAGAAAATGCAGGGAGGGGAGATCCGCAGCCGGAGGCCGCGGCGACGCCAGAACCGGAGCCATCAACGTTTAAAGCCGTTTGGGGTTTCACGAAATCGCCGAGCGGCTACAAGTCTTTGTCTTGTCGCGTTTGCGCACCGGAAAAGTGTTTCCACTTTTCCGGGAAACGCTCTAATGCCGCGTGCCGGCTGCACAAGGCCGCAGCAAAGGCGTATGTCTGGAAGCCGGCGCATCGAAATTTCCCTCGCTCGAAAAAGTGGGATCAAAAACGCTTGTGGTTTCGGTATACCACATGTATTCATGATTGGAAAGCAGTTGCTGGCGGCGCAATCCAATCAGTGCCGCGGCAGCGGCCGCAGCATCGAAGCCGGAGGACGTTTGCCATGACCAGAACTCTCGACCTGAATTGCGACATGGGCGAGAGCTTCGGCGCCTACACGATCGGCGACGATGCAGCGATGCTCAAGCTCGTCACCACCGCGAATATCGCATGCGGCTTCCATGCCGGCGACCCGGTGGTGATGCGGCGCACCATCCGCATGGCGCGCGAGAATGGCGTCAGCGTCGGCGCGCATCCTTCTTTCGCCGATCTCTACGGCTTCGGACGCCGCCGCATCAGCGGGGAAAGCCCGCAGGACCTCGAAGCGCAGCTCATTTACCAGATCGTTGCAATGCAGGGCATGTGCGCGCTCGAAGGACATGAGATGACCCATGTGAAGACGCATGGGGCGCTGGGAAACATGGCGGCGGCCGATCCGGATCTCGCCGCGCTTTGCGTCGGCGCGGTCAAGGCCGTGGACCCCTCGTTGGTCTATGTGTCGCTCCCCTATTCGGAAACGTTCGCGGCGGCGGAAAAAGCCGGGCTGCGCGTCGCCACCGAAATCTATGCGGATCGCAGCTACACGGATTCGGGCGAGCTGACGCCGCGCACTCAGCCGGGCGCCGTCATTCATGATCTCCAGCAGAGCCTCGATCAGGTTCTGGAGATGGTCATCAACGGACATATTCCCACGACCGGGGGCGGGCGGCTGCCTGTCGAACCGGCCACGCTTTGCGTTCACGGCGACACACCGGGTGCCGTCGGGATCGTGACCCACCTGCGCAACGCCTTGCTCGCCAGCGGGGTGAAGATCGCCCCGTTTGCCAAACCCTGAAGGATCCCCTGATGAGCAGAACTGTATATCTAGACGGAGCCTGGCTGCCGGAAGAAGAAGCAAAGGTTTCGGTCTTCGACCGCGGCTTCCTGATGGCGGACGCAATTTACGAAGTCACCTGCGTGCTCGATGGCAAGCTGGTCGAATATGCCGGGCATGCCGCGCGCCTCCAGCGCTCGGCTGGCGAGCTTGGAATGACGATGCCGCTGGACCACGACGGGCTTCTCGCGGTTCATCGGGAAATCGTGGCCCGGAACGGCCTCGATCAGGGCATGATCTATCTGCAATTGACGCGCGGCGTGGCGGATCGCGACTTCGTTTACCCCCCGGCCGAGACGAAGCCGACGCTGGTCCTGTTTACGCAGGCCAAGAACGTGCTCGAAAACCGGGCTGCCGAAACCGGCATTTCGGTTGCCCTGCTGCCGGATTTGCGCTGGGGGCGCAGGGACATCAAGACCGTCCAGCTTCTCTATCCGTGCATGGCCAAAATGGAGGCGAAGGCGCGCGGGGCAGACGACGCCTGGCTGTTTGAGGACGGATATGTGACGGAAGCCACCGCGGCCACCGCTCATATCGTGACGGCCGGCAACGTGCTCGTCACCCGCAATCTTTCGCATGCCCTGCTGGCCGGCATCACGCGCGCATCCGTGCTGGATCTGGCGGCGGCGCATGGGATCGGCGTGGAGGAACGCGCCTTCACGCCGGAGGAGGCGAGATCGGCGCGCGAGGCGTTCATTACATCCGCAACCAATTTCGTCGTGCCGGTAACGCGCATCGACGGCGTGCGGATTGGCGACGGGGTTCCCGGGGCGCTGACCCGCCAGTTGCGCAGCGTTTACATCGAAACCCGCCGGCGCGAGGCGATCTGAAGCGCGATCCCGCGCCTTTAGCCGCGCAGGCGGCCAAAAGGCGCGGGAAAGAGCCGGCGGGTGCATCATTTCGTTTGGGATTTGGGAATACTCTTGGTATACTGAAGCAGTCGACCCATGGAGGGGGCGGCCGGGAGTTTCAAATGGATAATGAATGCGCCGGGCTCGAAGCTACGGGCGGGATCGCCTGCCGATTGCGGCGGCAATCGCTTCGCGTCGAAACAGGGGGGCTCGGGCGGCTGGAGCGTTTTCCAGGAAAAGTGGAAACAGTTTTCCGGTTCGCAAACGCGACAAAACAGAGACCTGGAGCGTTTCCGGGAAAAGTGGAAACAATTTTCCGGCTGGGAAACGCGACAGGACAAAGATTTGGAGCCGTTCGGCGATTCCGTGAAACCGTGAACGGTTCTGGCGGCCGGGCGCCGGCTGAAGCGGTTCCGGCAGCCGTTCTTTTTCGCCTGCCGGCAGCGCGTGGCGCCGATGGGCGGCGCGTAGCGGGACGATCTCGTGACATTTCCTTCGCCGTTATCGACGGCCGATAATCAGGAACGACAAATGACTGAAACCGAAGTTCTGCCGCTTTTGCGGCTGCGAAGTATCCGCAAAAGCTTTGGTGCCCTGGAGGTGCTGAAGGGCGTCGACCTCGATGTGCACAAAGGTGAGGTGGTGTCCATCATCGGCGCGAGCGGCTCCGGCAAAAGCACCTTCCTGCGGTCCATCAACGCCATCGAGATGGCCGATGCCGGCACCATGGCGTTCGAGGATTTTCGGTTCGACTTTGCGCCGGGCTCTTCCGGCTATCCCTCCCGGAAACAGTTGCAGGCGTTGCGCTCGCGCATCGGCATGGTGTTCCAGAGCTACAATCTGTGGCCGCATCTGACCGTGCTGCAAAACGTCATTCATGCGCCGGTCAACGTGCTGGGAACGCCGAAGGCCGAAGCTGTCGCGGTGGCCGAGGCGCTGCTCAACCGCATCGGCCTCTATGACAAGCGCCATACCTATCCGCTGCGCCTGTCCGGCGGCCAGCAGCAGCGCGTCGCCATCGCACGCGCGCTGGCGATGAAGCCTCAGTTGATGCTGTTCGACGAGGTGACCTCGGCGCTCGATCCCGAACTCGTCCATGAAGTTCTGACGCTGATGGCATCCCTTGCCGCCGACGGCATGACCATGCTGCTGGTGACGCACGAAATCTCCTTTGCCCGGGACGTGTCCTCGCGCGTGCTGTTCTTCGACAGCGGCGTGATCGCGGAAGGCGGCAAGCCGGACCAGGTCCTGCAAAATCCGGAAAGCCCACGGCTGCGGCAGTTCCTGCACCGCATCCTGCACGACAACATGACATCCGGCGCGTCCGACGCCGGCAGAGAGACGGTGCTGAAATGAATTTCTGGTCCGAAGTCACGACCTATGGCCCCGGTTTCATGGCGGCGGCCTGGATTGTCCTGTGGGTGACGGTGCTCACCATCGTGCTGAGCTGGATCTGCGGCCTGGCGGCCGCACTCGGCCAGCGTTCGCGCTTCAAGTCCGTCCGCTCCGCGACGGCCTTCTACATCTGGTTCATCCGCGGCACGCCGGCGCTGATCCAGATATTCATCGTCTATTTCGGCCTGCCGCAGCTGGGCATTCGGCTGACGCCGTTCACGGCGGGCGTACTTGCGCTGGGCGTCAACAGCGGCGCCTATGTGGCTGAAATCATCAGGGCCGGTCTCTCGGCCATCCCGCGCGGCCAGACCGAATCTGCGCTGGCGCTGGGATTCAGCCCGGCAAAAACGATGCGGACGATCATTCTTCCGCAGGTTTTCCGCATCATCCTGCCGGCGCTTACCAACGAAGCGATATCGATCCTCAAGAACACTTCGCTTCTGTCCACGATCACGGTCGTCGAGCTTACGCTTTATGCGCAGACCCTGATCTCGGCGACCTTCAGGCCGTTCGATTTCTACATCGCCGTCGCGATCATCTACCTGGTGCTCACGACGGTGCTCACCCAGCTCGCCGGCTGGCTGGAACGCCGCTACGGGCGCCTGAGCTGATGCCGCGCACGATTTTCCTTCAACCTCGTTCAACCAGAAACCGACAAGGGGAACTGCCATCATGAAACTGAAATCCATCCTCGCAGCAGCGGCTGCAATGGTGATGCTGTCGGCCACGGGCGCCGCCCGTGCCGAAGCGGAGCTCGAATTGCTGGTTCCGGGGGAAATCAGCGTCGCCACGGAAGGAACATTTCCGCCCTTTTCCATGCGCGCGCCCAACGGCGAACTGGACGGACTGGAGATCCGCGTCATGAAGGAGATCGCCAGCCGGCTCGGGCTGACTTATCGCCCGGTTCTGGTGAAATGGGAATCCGTGCTCATCGGGCTGGAAGCCGACCAGTACGACATCATCAGCGACGGCATGGACATTACCGAAGAACGCCAGAAGAAGGTGACTTTCGCCGATGGCTGGCTGGAATCGGGCGGCCGCATCATCGTGCGTAACGATTCCGACATCAATGTTCCGGCGGATGTGAAGGGGCGCTCTGTCGGCACCCTCGTGGCCTCCAGCTGGACACAGCTTGCCGAAAACCTCGGAGCCGACGTCAAGACCTACAAGGCCGAGGCCGACGCGGTGCAGGACCTTGCCAACGGCAATATCGACGGCGTCATCACCGATGGCATCGCCGGCGCATACGACATCAAGACCTCGGGCTTGCCGCTGCGGATGGTCGATGAACCCGTCAGCTCGGTGCAGAAGGGGTTTGCCATCAGGAAGGGCAAGCCCAATCTCGTCGCCGCCGTCAACAAGGCCCTTGCCGACATGATTGCCGATGGCACCTATGCACGGCTGACGATCGATCTGATCGGCGTCGATCCGGCCCCCAGGGAGCCGATCCGCACGCTTCCCGAATAAGGCGCCGAGCGCCCTTTCCGACACCGTGAACCATGGGAACCGGACCCTTCGCCATTGCCGGTCCGGTTCCCGCTTCCCGCCCCGCTTTCTACAGGTGCCTTGCCATGCTGCGCTATTTTCCGCTCAACGAATATCAGGACCGCTGGTCGCGTGTGCAGGCCTTCATGGCGCAAGAGGGGTTTGAAACCGCGGTCGTCTTCGGCCGCGGGGGCGGCACGACAGATAATTGCGGCGATATCCTTTATCTGACCAACCATTATTCGGTCAGCGGCGGCACGGACTCGCTGATCTGGTCCGCGCGCTCGTTCAGCGGCGTCATCCTTCGCGTCGCAGAAGAGCCGGAACTGCATATCGATGAACCCGAGCCGCGCGCCGATCTGCTGGCGCTGGAAAATGTGCACTGCGACAATCACCCGTTTGCGAGCATCGGCAGGGCACTCGTCGCCAGGGGCGTCACCGGGCGGGTCGCCTTCTGCGGAAGCCAGTTCGTTCCGGTGAAATATTACCGGCAACTCGCCGAGCTTACCCCGCAGATCGAGTGGGTGGTCTGCGACGATCTCGTCCGGCGCGCGCGCGCGATCAAATCGCCGCGCGAGCTGGACTGCTATCGCATTGCCGGAGAGAGCGCCACCGAAGCCATGAACGTGCTGATGCGGGCGCTCGTATCCGGCGCCTCTGAGCGTGAGGCGGCCGGCGAGGCAGCCCGCGTCGTGGTTGCACGCGGAGGCCGCATCCAGGCGATCGGGGCGAACCATGGCTCGACGATGGATTACGACTATCGTTTCCCGCTGACGGGTTCGAGCCCGGACACGCCCGCGCCGGGGGATATGGTGCGCGGGACCGTGCATGCCGCCTTCTGGCAGGGCTACTATCTCGACCCCGGCCGGACGGCGGTTCGCGGCAATGCCAATGCCGAACAGCGCAGGCTCATCGAAGCCACGGCGGATATCGTCCACAAACTGAGCGCAATGATGCGGCCGGGCGTGCGTTTGCTCGACGTGGCCGCCGAAGGCGATCGGCTGACCGCCGCCTTCGGCGGCGACGTCTCGGCGATCATGAAGAACTTTCCCTTCTACGGGCATGGCATCGGCCTGTCTTTCGAGCAGCCGCGCATCTCGACCGTCATGTCGCAGCCGGACGACGTGGTGCGGGAGAACATGGTGTTCGGGGTGGAAGCTTTCCTGTCGACGGCCGGCGCCGGCTCGGCGTTCGTGGAAGACATCATCGTCATCGGCAAGGACGGGAACGAGCTTCTCACGAAGTCTCCCTATTTTTTCTAAAGCGTGTCGCCCGGAAGCGGGAGCCGGTTTCGGGGCAACGACATGCGTAAAAACAGGAACTTGAAGCGCAGGGAGCCGATCCGAAAGATCGCGACGCGCTTTAAGCGCGCTTGGTATTCGCCGGCATCGGCGCAGCGAGGCATGTCATGGCTGCATTCGCCCCTGTCCTGGCGCTGCTGGCGGCAATGGCGTCGTTCCAGCTCGGCGCCACCCTGGCCAAGGAGCTGTTCGCCATTTATGGAGCCGAAGCGACAGCGGCGCTGAGGCTTGGCCTCGGCGCCTTGATGCTGATCGTCATGCACCGGGCATGGAAGGCGCGCCTCGACCGCGGCAACTGGCGGGCTCTTTCCGGTTACGGAATGGCGCTGGGCGGCATGAACCTGATGTATTATCTGGCGGTAGGCCGGTTGCCGCTGGGGATCGCCTCCGCCATCGCGTTTTTGGGGCCGCTGACGGTGGCCGTGATCTGTTCGCGGCGGCGGCGCGACCTGATCTGTGCTGCGATCGCCGCTGCCGGGCTGGTTCTTCTGACGGCTCCGGGCGTCATGTCTCCGGGCGGATCCGCCGCGGCTCTCGATCCTGTCGGGGTCGGCTGGGCGCTGGGCAACGCCGCCTGCTGGGCGATCTACATCGTGTTGGGCAAAAGAGCCGGCCAACAGCACGGCGCGCGCGGAACGGCGCTCGGCATGAGCGTCGCGGCGCTGATGGTGCTGCCGCTGGGTATTCAGGCCGCGCCGGAAATATCTTTCGATCCGGCGCTGGCTCCGCTGATCCTGGGCATGACGATATTGTCCACGACGCTGCCCTTCACATTGGAGATGTACGCGCTTCGCACCCTGCCGTCCCGTACGCTCGGGACCTTGATGAGCCTCGAACCGGCGATCGGAGCCGTGGTCGGCCTGTGCGTTCTGGGTGAGCGGTTGACGCGGCTTCAGATCATGGCGGTCTGCCTGATCGTGCTTGCTTCGGCGGCGGCGGCCCTTTCGTCCCGCACCCCGCCGCAGGCCGCTGCCGGCACATCAGGCGCCGAAGCTGACTGAGCGGGCGCCGCGCGCCGACCTGCGGTCCTGCCATCGCGAGGCATCACATGTTTCGACAAAGGCCCGCGTCGCGGCGATGCGCGTTCCGGTGTTGCGCCACAGCACCCCCACCTTGCGGGCGTCGCTGCCCGGAAGCGTCGTCTTTCGCAACCGCAGCCCTTCCGGCCAGGGCGGCGACCAGTCGGGCACGATTGACACGCCCAGCCCGCGGCTGACCAGCGCCGCGATCGAATCGAGCGCATCGAGTTCCAGCCATTCACGCACCCGCAGCCGGTTTTGCCGCAAATAACGTTCGACGATCTGCCCGCCCCACTGGTTGCGGTCGTAGCGGATGAAGCGCGATGCGCCGATGATGGAAGATACGGGCGCTTCCGGAAGCGTTTCCGGCGCAATCAACACCAGCGGTTCTTCGCGCAACGTCATCCAGCCGAGCGATTTCGGAATCTGGAACGGCGGCTGAACGATCACCACGGCGTCGAGTTCCTCACCCAGAACGCTGCGATAGAGGTCCATCGAAGCGCCGGGGCGAACGAAGAAGTCGATACTGGGATAAAGCTCGCTCATGGAGGCGATAACCGCCGGCAAAAGGCCCGTCAGGCCGGTGGCCGTGGAACCCAGGCGCAACTCGCCCGCGGGCAGATCGGCAGCCGCCAGCGCCCGCAGGTCGCGGGTGTCGCCGATCAGCTGCCGCGCTTTTTGCAGAACCGCCGTTCCCGACGCCGTAGGTCGCACGGTGCGGCCCGCGCGCCGGACAAGCGCATGTCCCAGTTCCTGCTCCAGCGCCTTCAGGCGCTGCGCGACGGCCGCCGGAGTGAGGTTGAGCCGGCGCGCCGCTTCGGCAATGGAGCCGCAATCGGCAACCTCGACGAAGCTCTCCAGAAAGCGAATATCCATAAGAAACATTTTCCATCTTCTGAAGCTACAATTGAAGATGTTTTACTTTTGATTGAGTTGATCTACAACCTTTCGCGACACGGCGGCGAACCGCACAGGCACCATCCAGCTCAGGGAGTTCATCCAATGTCCATAGCGGACAAGTTCAGCAAGCTCGGCACCGACAACGCACCCGGCCAGGAAGTGCGCCAGCAAACTGGAAATATTGAAACGCTCTTGCGCGGGGAACCGCTGGGCGGCCGTCCGGTCGATTTCTCTCATGGCGATGTCGATGCCTTCACGCCGACGCCCGGCGCTTTCGACATTTTTGCGGATGGCGTGCGCCGGGGCGGCGAGCAGGCCTATACGGAATACCGCGGCGCGGGCCCGATACGTGAAGCGCTGGCTGAAAAGCTGGCGGCGTTCACCGGAGCGCCGGTCGATGCTGTAAACGGCATGATACTCACACCGGGCACCCAGGGCGCGCTGTTCCTCGCCGTCGCCAGCACCGTGGCGCGTGGCGACAAGGTCGCCATCGTTCAGCCGGACTATTTCGCCAACCGCAAGCTGGTGGAGTTTTTCGAAGGAGAAATCGTTCCCGTCCGCCTCGATTACATGCAGGCGGATGCCGAAGCCGGCCTCGATCTCGGCCAGCTTGAAGATGCCTTCAGGCAGGGCGCGCGGGTATTCATCTTCTCCAATCCCAACAATCCGGCGGGCGTCGTCTATTCAGCCGCGGAAATCGGCCAGATCGCCCGGCTGGCGGCGCAATATGACGCAACGGTGATCGCGGACCAGCTCTACTCGCGCCTGCGCTACAGCGACCAGGCCTACACGCATCTGCGCGCCAGCGGGATCGCGGACGCCAAAATCATCACGATCATGGGGCCTTCCAAGACGGAATCGCTCAGCGGCTACCGTCTCGGCGTCGCCTTCGGCGCATCGCATCTCATAGACCGCATGGAGAAGCTTCAGGCCATCGTTTCGCTCCGCGCGGCCGGCTACAATCAGGCGGTGCTGAAGACGTGGTTCTCCGAGCCCGACGGGTGGATGGACGAGCGCATCCGTCTGCACCAGGCCATCCGCGACGATCTGCTGAAAATATTTCGTGCGGTTGACGGCGTTTGCGCGCGCACGCCGCAGGCTGGCAGCTATCTGTTCCCGCAACTGCCGGAACTTGCAGTCGCGCCGGGCGAGTTTGTGCGCATATTGCGACTTCAGGCCGGGGTGATCGTAACTCCCGGCACCGAATTCGGGCCGCATTCGGCACAAAGCGTGCGCCTCAACTTCTCACAGGATCACGCGGCTGCGGTGAAGGCTGCCGAGCGCATGGCCGCGCTTGTCGAACGGTACCGGGCATGACCGGGGCCGCCACAGCCGCAATGCCGGTTCCGCAGGGGCTTTACAAGCCCGCCTCGCGGGCCGGCGGGCTGGTCTTCACCTCGGGCATGACGCCGCGCCTCAACGGGCAGCTTCAGTTTTTCGGTCCGGTGCGCGCTGCCGAGCCGGTGGAAAAATGGCGGGCCGCAGTGGAATTGGCCGTCACCAACGCACTGACAGCCGCCCGCGCGCGCCTGGAAGAAGGCGAGGACATCGCCGCGATCGTGAGCATGAGCGTGTTCATCGCCGCGGAAGCCGGCTTCACGCAGCACTCGGTTCTGGCCGATTTCGCATCGGCCAGCCTGCATGAAATGCTGGGCGACAAGGGCATCGGCAGCCGCGCGGCGATAGGCGTGGCCACCTTGCCGGGCAACGCGCCCGTCGAAATCACGCTGGTGGCTGCCGTTTCCACGTGAACGCAAAGACGGCGGCGGTGCGGAAATTTCGTGCATTTGCGGACCGCCGCCGCAACCGGCGAGGGCTGTCAGTATCCCCGGCGCATATCCACCGCCGCAGGCACCGCCCCGCTGGCGCGATAGAAGCGAATATTGCCGGCGACAATCGACGTAGCCGAGACGATGTCCGTCGTTGCCGAAATATGTGGCAACACCGTCACGGAGGGATGCGCCCACAGCGGCGAGGCAACCGGAAGCGGCTCGACCTCGAACACATCCAGCACCGCATGCGCCAGCGCGCCGCTGTCCAGCGCGGCGAGCAGCGCGTCCGTGTCGATCAGCGAACCGCGCGCGAAGTTGACGAGGCGTGCGCCCGGCGGCAACAGGGCAAGACGCCTCGCATCGAGCAGGCCCGCGGTTTGCGGCGTCAGCGGCAGAAGGCACAGCACGATATCGCTGCCGCCCAATATCCGTGAAAGCCCCTCTTCGCCCGCATGGCATGTTATTCCCGGCAGATGCTTCGCGCTGCGGCTCCACCCCGAGACGCTGAAACCGGCATCGACCAGACGGGCGGCTGCCGCCGCGCCGAGTTCTCCCAGCCCCAGAATGCCGATCCTTGTTTCTCCCGGATTTCGATAGTGGCGCTGCAACCACTGCGCCGCGCGCTGCTGGCGTGCATATTCCGGCATGTCGCGAAACAGGTAATAGGTCCACGCAAGTGCTGCTTCCGCCATCCGCCGCGCCAGTTCGGGGTCCACAAGGCGCACCACCGGCACATTGAAATCATTCAGGTCCGCCACCAGCCGCTCGACCCCGGCCCACAGGCTCTGTACCCAGATCAGCCGGGGCATCCGCGCCAGCTGACCGGGGTCCGGGTTGGCGACGATGGCTATTTCGGCGGCCTCCAGCCCGGCGGCGTCGAGCGCGGCGAACGGGCGGATATCTTCTTGCGGCATGGCGGCGCGAAGCGCTTCAAGCCATTCCTGCTCGCGCTCGGGCGATAGCCGTGTCACCAGAGAGATCGGCGGTCTTTTCATCGGGTTTCTTGTCTCGTCATGTTCTTTTCTCGTTCCCGGAACGCGCTGGCGCGCCGGGCATTGCGCACAGGGTTGCGCAGGGTACATTTGCGCACCGGGTTGCGCGGGGCACATTTGCGCACCGGGTTGCGCGGGGCACATTTGCGCACCGGGTTGCGCGGGGCACATCGCATGCTGGGTATTTCGGCGGCATCGGCCCGATGCCGCCGCCGCAATCAGTTGAGCCTGTTTGGCAGGAAGGAAACAATGCCGGGGAACAGGGTGATGAGCAGTACGAAGCCGCACATGATGAAGAAGAAGGGCATCGTCGCGCGGGTTATCCGCCCCATGCTGTCGCCTGTCAGCCGCTGGATGACGGTAAGATTGAAGCCGACGGGCGGCGTGATCTGGGCCATCTCCACGACGATGACGATAAAGATGCCGAACCAGATCTTGTCGTAGCCTGCCGCCATGGCCAGCGGCAGCGTGATCGGCAAGGTCATGACAATGATGCCCAGCCCCTCCATGACCGTGCCGAGCAGGACGTAGAAAACCAGCAGCACCATGATCAGCGTTACCGGCGACATGCCCCAGCCCTGGATTTCCGTGGCGATGAAACGCGGCACGCCGAGATAGCCGATGACAACCGACAGGAACATCGCGCCGATCATGATGAGACCGATCATCGCGCAGCTCTCCGCGGCTTGACGGGCGGCTATCATGAGGCCGCGCAGGTCAAGCGTCCGTTGAGCGAAACCGATCGCTATGGCGAACGCGACACCCACGGCGGCGGCTTCGGTCGGGGATGCGTAGCCGCCATACATGGACCCCATCACGCCGATGACGAGCAGGATGAGCGGCCCGAGGTCCTTGAGCGCCGTCAGCTTGTACCACAGGCTCGTCGATGGCGCGGGCGTTCCCACCAGCGACGGGTTCAGCCATGCGCGCACGGCCAGATACCCCATATAGGAGGCCGCCAGCAGGATGCCCGGCACGATGCCGGCAATGAACAGGCGAAGTATCGATTCTTCCGCCATGACCCCATAGATGATCATGATCGTGGAGGGCGGAATCAGGAAGCCCAGCGTGCCGGCGCCGGCCAGGCTGCCGGTTACGAGGTCGCGGTTGTAGCCGCGGTCGATCAGTTCCCTGGCGGTGATGCGCCCCACCGTCGCCGTGGTCGCGGCAGAGGAGCCGCAAACGGAGGCGAACAATGTGCAGCCCATCACGGTCAGGTGGCTCAACTGTCCCGGCACGCGCCGCAGCCAGGGGGCGAGCCCCGAGAAAAGCGCGTCGGATATTTTCGTGCGGAACAACACTTCCGCCATCAGGATGAACAGCGGCAGCGCCAGCAGTTCGGGCGAGACGGCCGTGTTCCATGTCTGCTGCGCAACGAGCTTCAGCGCCGGCATGTTGGGCCGGAAAAATTGCAGCAGGCCAAGCCCGGTGCCAAGCAGGCCAAGGCCGATCCAAAGACCCGTGCCGAGGAGAAGCGCCATGAGCCCCAGAAGGGTAACGATGATCTTTCCCATTTCTCAGCTCCTATTCGAGACCGGGGCCGGTTGAGAGCCTCTCGCCCCGCAGCAGCCGCAGAAGTTGAGCCAGGCATTGCAGGGTCAGGAGTATCGCGCCGGTTGCCAGCGCCGATTGCGGATAAACCAGCGGAATGCGGAAAGCGGTGGCCGCGGTCGAACTGCGAATTGCCGAAAGCAGCGCCATTTCGACCAGGGCGAAGGAGAGCATGACGCAGATGCACAAGCCGATTATGCACGCAACTCGCTCAAGAATGCGTGCAAGGCCCGGCGGCAGGGCTTCGAGCAGCGCGGTAACCCGGACATGGCTGCCGCCTTTCATCGCCGCCGCGCTTGCCAGCAGAAAGCAGGCGCCCATCAGATATCCGGCGATGTCCCACGAGAAATGCAGGGAAACGCCAAAGACGTTGCGCGCCAGTATCTCACCTCCGACGAGGGCAAGAATGCCAAGAAGGCTGAGAGCGCCGAGCGTCCCGCCCAGATCGGTCAGAAAGTCGATGAACGCGATCACGCGCCAGAAGCGCGGGCGCGGCATCACGCGCCTCGTAGAGTACATGTCCATGAAGATGATCCAGAAAGTGTGGGCGGCCTTCTGCCTGAAGGCCGCCGCGCCTCAAAGGGCGGGTTTCAGTTTCTTATTGCCAGATAAGAATCGATCACTTCCGCGGCTTCGGGAACCCGCGCCTTGAACTCGTCCCACAGCGGGCGCGCGCGGGCCTCGAGCTCCGCCTGCAATTCGGGCGAGGGGGCCGACACCTCGACGCCATGTTCCTTCAGCAGGGCGATCTTCCGGGCATCTTCATTGTAGCTGTTGACCAGGAACTGGCCTTCCATTTCAAACGCCAGCGCCTCGATCTTCTGCTGCATGTCCTGCGGCAGCGCATTCCAGGCGTCGAGATTGACCGCCACCATGTTGGAGGATGTCTGCCAGTTGAAGGTGTTCATGTATTTGGTGAACTCCCAGAACGCGCCATCGACGCCCGAGGAGGACGATGTCGTCACGCCCTTGATGGTTCCCGCAGCCAGCGAAGGCACGACCTCGCCCCAGGGCATCTGGATCGGCGTGGCGCCGAGCGCGGTGAAGAAGTTCATTCCATTGGCATCGACGACACGAATGGTCAGCCCCTTCATATCGTCCAGCGTGGCGATCGGATTGGGGGAGAACACGGCCTGGCCCGGCCAGGGCGCAACATAGAGCACCTTCTGGTTCATCTCCGCCGCCACCCGTTCGAGCTTTGGCCGGTAGAACTTATGCAGCAGCGCATAGTCGGGCATGGTGGGAGCGATGAACGGAAGCGTTTCAATGCCGGTCAGAGGCGCCTCGCCGACCTGCTGGTTGAGCAGGATTTCCGCGATCGGAACCAGCCCGTCGCGGACAGCGGCCATCGCCTCCGGGCCCTTGATGCCGAGCGCGCCGCCTGAATGAACGGTGATGACGACTTCCCCATCCGTCACCTCCTTGACCCGCTCGGCAAAAGCCATCGCGTTCTGTGTATGGAAATTCCCCTCGGGCCAGGCGATCGACATATCCCAGGCCGTTTCGGCCATCGCCTGCGTGGCGCCCAGCGCAAGGACGCATGCTGCCGTGAATCGGATTACCGGTTTCAGATTCATCAAATACTCCTCCCTTGAAGCAGTTTCCGAAACCCCCGTGACAGGTGAATTTTCGGAATACCAACTGTATCCGAATATGACCGGTGAATTGAACCCCTGTCAATCAGGGATATGGAGTTCCTCCTCATTTGTGCGGTTGATGCGTTGCCGGCGATAAAGCGCGTCGCGATCTTTCAGCTCGGCTCCTGGCGCTTCAAGCCGTTGTTTTTGCGCCTGTCCTTGTCCCGAAACCGGGTCCCGCTTCCGGGCGGCAGGCCGCATCGTTTCCCGTGACGCCATAAATCGCGTCGGCGGAAGCCGATCGAAATCCACACGGGGGGTAGATACCTGAATAGTCGCATCGGGCAGGACGGTCGGCGCATCGAACACCATGTCCGGCCGATGCCTGGCTTCAAATCGCCTGCATCCTCCATGATGGCGGCTGCCCAGCTTGCCGCCATCATGGGCTGGTTCAGCCGCAGGCACGGAGCGTGCATCGGCTCCTGGGTCGATTGTTGCAACCGGCGACCGCCACACCCGGCTCGACCTCCGGTGGCTGGACACCCGACGAGGCCTATGGTCGCGTAAGAATAACGGAGCGGCCGGCGGCATCGAAACGAACCCGATCCACCTTGGCCAAGCCGCCAAACTGCCTCACCGGACGAGCCTGTTTCGATTATCTCCGGAAACGCTCCAGGAGTTCATCTGCAAACGATGAATTTCAAAGCCGGATCGATTCATCGTCGATCCCATCCATCAAATGCCGGGACCGGACACCTGAAGCTCGATATGCGCTTTGTTGTCTTCGATGCGGATGTCGGTGCCGTAGCGGGACGAAAGCCGGGCGATGCGGTCCAGGGTTGTTTGCGCCAGGGCGGCGTCCCGGGTGATGACGGGCAACCCGTCCGGCTGGCACTCCGTGGGAACAAGCGTGATCTTGCGGACGCCATGCCGGCCAATATCGATCTCGGCGATCACGGACCATGGGTCGATGTCCTCGAATATCTCAAGCTGACGGGGTGTCGCGTCGACCCTGTCCTGCTGGGCGATGTTGTTGCCCAGGCTGTAGATAACCGGCTTGCCGTCGATCAGCTCGATGGCGGTCGGGCTGTGGGCATGGTTGCCGAGGATCATGTCGGCGCCGGCCTCGACAATCTGTCGGGCGAGAGGACGCTGATAGGCGGCCAGGGGGGTTCCCCGGCCGTAGCCCCAATGCATGCTGACGATCGTCACGTCGACTTGCTGCTTCAGCTTGCGGATAGCTTCAACCAGCACCTCGACATCCGCGGGTTCGGCGAAACTCTCTATCTTTATCGGGGCGCCGGGCTCCATCATCAGGCCGAGCGGATCCAGAGCGGCCAATTGGCGGATGCGCACCGCGGCGATGCCGGGGCGGTCTTCAAGCACCGCGTAATAAGGGGGAACCAGACAGGAGGCCGCCAGGATGCCGACACGGATGCCGTTGGCTTCGCGGATCACCGGCCGCCAGGCTTCCGCCGGCGTTCGCCCTCCGCCGACCGGCGTCACGCCGCCGGCCGCAAGATTGTCAAGCGTATCGAGAAAGGCGTCGGGACCGAAGTCCCAGGTATGGTTGGTGGCGACCGTCATGACATTGAAGCCTGCCTTGCCGAGATCCTGCCCGACACGCGGCCCCACCAGATAGGCGATGGTTGAATCGGTGCGAAAGCCGCGCGTGGAAAACTGGACCTCGCAAGAGCCCCAGACAAGGTCGCCCCGGCGCATGAAGTCCATCAACTCGCCGAAACCGGGCGAATTGACCGAGCCTTCCCCGAACAGGGGATGCCGGATCACAATATCACCGGCGGCGGTGAGAAGCAGCGTATCTGACATGACGGTATCGCTTTCCATAGGCTAGAGCGTTTCCAGGAAAAGTAGAAACACTTTTCCGGTTTGGAAACGCGACAAAACAAGGACCTGGAGCCGTTCGGCGATTCCGTGAAACCATGAACGGCTCCAGGACATGTCGCCCGGAAGCGGGGCCCGGTTGCGGGCGACATGCGTAAAACAGGAAGTTAAAGCGCGGGGAGCCGATCTGAAAGATCGCGGCGCGCTTTACAGGAACACGCTCGTCATTCCCGGAAACAGGATGAGCAGCGCGATCATGGCGAACATCGCGATCACGAAGGGCAGGGCGCCGACGATGACGTCGCTGATCCCGCCACGCGTGCGGATGCCCTGCACGACATAGAGGTTGATGCCGATGGGCGGCGTGATCATCGCCAGTTCGACGAGAATCATCATCACCACGCCGAACCATATGGGATCGAAGCCGGCCATGAAGACGATCGGCGCAACGATCGGTATCGTGGCGATCATCATGGAAAGCGTTTCCATGAAACAGCCCAGGATCACATAGAACACGATCACGGCCATCATGGTCCATATCGGCGAAAGGCCGAGATTGGACATGAAGGAACTGATCGAGCTCGACAGGCCCACGCCGGAAAGAACGAAATTCAGGAAATAGGCGAATACGATGATCAGCATGATCATGCCGGTCGTTCGCATGGTGTTTTCAAAGGCGCTCAGCATCACCTGGACGCTCAGCATGCCGCGCAGGGCGGCAAGCGCCATCACGGCCAGAACGCCCAGCGCCGCGGATTCGGTCGGCGTGGCGATGCCGCTGTAGATCGATCCGATGATGACGACGCAGATGATGAGCGGCGGCACCAGATGCCTCAGGGAGGCCATGCGCTCCGGCCAGGTCGCGCGAATCTTGACCTCGTCATTGTTGAAGATGCTGCTCTGGACGAGGATCGTCAGTGCAAAGATCGCAGCCATCGCCAGGCCGGGCACGATGGCGGCGAGATAGAGCTGAGGGATCGATGAGTTCGTGAGAACCCCGTAGATGATCATGTTGATCGAGGGGGGCAGCAGGATGCCGAGCGTGCCGCCCGCCGCGATCGAACCCAGGAAAAGCCGCTCATTGTAGCCGTATTTTTTCTGCTGGGGGATCGCCAGGGTCCCGATCGTCGCAGCGGTTGCAACACTGGAGCCCGAAGTGGCGGAGAAAAGCGTGCACGACGCGATATTGGCATGCATGAGCCCGCCCGGCAGCCAGGAGACCCACTTGCTGAGCGCGGTGTACATCTGCTCGGCAATGCCGGTGCGCAGAAACAATTCTCCCAGGAGAATATAAAGCGGGATTGCAAGCAGGGTGAATTCCGTGAAGGCGCCCCAGCTTACTTCACCCAGCGCGCGCCACAGCGGCATGTCGGTGAAGATGAAATTCAGGGACAGGCCAAGTATGCCCATCACCGCAGCAACCGGAATGGCCAGGAAAACCAGGACCATCAGCGCGACGAATGTAAAAGCGATCATCTTCTCACCTGCATGATATTGCCTTGGGATCAGGCGTTGATTTCATCTTCTATTTCTTCATCCAGGCTTTTGACGCCCGATATGGCGGCGATCCGCCGCGTGTCGTTCCGGATGAAGAGATGCGTGACGAGGATGAGCAGATAGATCTGGACCAGGCCGAAAAAGCCCAGCCCGGCGGTCCACAACGACTGGGGCAGCCACAGGCGCACGCCGAGCGGCGTATTTGAACGGGCGCCGATCTGGTAGGATGTCAGGGTGGTGTCCAGCGCCTGCTGGAAAAGCAATGCCGTCACCGAAAGAAGGCAGACGAGAGAAAGGATGTCGAGCACGGCGCGCCAGGCGGGCCGCAGTCTTCCGTAGATCAGATCGATGCGGATATGCGCCCTGCTGAGCAAGGTAAAAGCCAGTGACCAGGCGACGCCGACAGCGAATATATAAGACGAGACTTCGTCAACGCCGCCGAAAGAATACTGGAAGATATTGCGCATCGACACTTCCAGGCCCACGATGACCGCGGACAGGAGAAGAAATGCGCCGGAGACCCATACAGAGTAGCGCGAAATAGCATGAATGAGCGATGACATACAGCCCTCCCTATGCGCCAGTCGAGAGGGGCGGCGTCAACCGCCCCTGCGATGAATGGCTGTTTACCTGGCGTCGATCAGTGCGCCGACGGTTTCATTCCAGTCCGCCATGCACTCTTCGCCACAACGTTCCGCGAAGCGCGACAGCACAACGTCCTTTACCAGTTTCGAACGCAGTTCGGTGTCTGCTTCCGCCAGCGGCACCAGCGTCATGGAGCCCTTCTTGCCGAATGTGCAGTCGCCGCCGGTCGCGCAGCTGAGCCCTTCCGCGGTGCGAACCGCCCCTGCCGACCAGATTTCGTCCTCAAGCTTCGCCAGTTCCCCGGTCAGCAAGGTCTGGAGCGAAGGGTCGAGCCTTTCCCATGTCCTGGCGTTGACCGCATACATGAAAGGGCTCCAGCCGACGGTCAGCGGATAGAGATGGGTCGTCACCTCGTGCCATCCGGCGCTGTTGCCTGAGAATGTGCCGGTAACGGCGCAGTCGATCACGCCCAGCTGAAGCGAGGTGACGACCTCGCCGAACGGCATGGTGACGGTGACGCCGCCGGCGGCTTCCACGAAATCGGCTACGGTGCGGTTGCCGGTGCGCACCTTCTTCCCGCGCAGGTCGGACAGGCTCGCGATCGGGCTGTTGCACCAGAACACCTGCGCTTCCGCCGGGTACAGCATCAGGAGCTTGATGCCGTATTTTTCCATATAAAGCTTGGAAAGCGTTGGCTTGTAGGCGTCGGAAACCTTTCTTGCCGTCTCGATGTCCAGCGCGATCCCGGCAAGATCGGGACCCTCGTTCTGGGGATCGTCGCCGGCGACATAGCCAAGCGCCGACGTGCCGAAATCGATGACGCCCATGCGCATGAGCCGGAAAACCTCGGGTCCCTTGAGCCCCTTCTCGTTGAGGCTGGTGATCGATGCCGTGACCTTGCCACCGGTTACGGAGGGCAGGCGTTCCGTCCAGAACGGCACCTCGATCTCCTGGTAGATGCCGGCGGTGGCCCAGCCGCCCTGAACGGTGAGGCGGGTTTCCGGATAATCCTGCGCGCCGGCGCCTGTCGTCGCCAGCAGGGCGGTGGTAACAGCTGCAAGGCACGTTTTTGCAATGTCTAACATTGTGTTCCCCTTTTCGTCTTGATGGAAGTCGATCGCATGGAGGTGGCCGGTCAGGGATGCACGCGGTTTTCCGCGTTGCCGTATCGGGTCGACGTCGGTGGCCGCATGCCCTAGAAATCTCTTCACAACGCGCTCCCTGACGCGAGATGACAGGATCTAAC
>JAZIHP010000033.1:0-39917 GCA_036678505.1 Alphaproteobacteria bacterium | reverse complement strand
CGGGAAACGAACCGGAAAACTTGCCAGGCAAAAATTGCCTTAAATATCTTCCGGGGGCGGCGGGACGGGCGGGACGGTTGAAATCACGACCGCCGGCGCCGTTGCGGGAAACACGGAAAGAGCGGATTTTTATCTTAGAACCGTTCAAGGTTTCACGGTATCGCCGAACGGCTCCAACTCTTTGTTTTGAAGCAATTCCGAACGCAAAACCGCTGCGCATTTTTGCTGGAATTGCTTTAGATCGAGGTTCAAGGCGCGCCACGCGCAACAATGTCAGGCGGCGCGCTTTCCACGATGCGTTTGTCCGGGGCCCTTCCGGAAGGGCGGACCGTTTGGACGGGTGCGCCGGCTTCAGGCAGCAGTCAGGGTGATCTCTTCCGGTGTTGCGTGGATCGAGATCGCCATGCCGGCCTCCCGCGCCAGAAGAAGGGTGTAATAGGGCTGGACGGCGTGAGCGTCGATCGGCTCCTCCGGTTTGCCGCCTGAATGCAATTCGAGGAATTTGGGCGGCACCCGCAGCATGGGGCCACTTGAGGAAATGACGAAACGCGGTGCGGTTTCGAGGTCTTCCAGCCTGACCGAGATCTTGCCGCCGCGCGGAATCGCGGCATTGGCGACAAGGATGAGGTTGAGAAGCATCTTGACCTTGTTCTTGGGCAGCAGCGCCCGGCCGCCATCCCAGACCAGCTCCGGCTTTTCGTTCTTGAGAAACGCTATGGCAACGGCCTGTGCATCGCCGGTGTCGATCTGCATGCCGGCCGAACCGGCTGCACCGAAGGCGATACGGGCGAATTGCAGGCGGGCCGAGGCATTGCGCGCGCTCTGACGGATCAGGTTCATCGCATCCTCGTCGGCGCCGCCTTCGTCGAGGAGTTCCAGGCCATTGTTGATGGCCCCGACCGGCGAGATGATATCGTGACAGACCCGGCTGCACAGAAGAGCGGCGAGATCAGGCGCGGAAAGCGTGAAAAGGTCTGTCATGAGCGGCGGTCCCTGCAAAAATCGGTCTGTCGACGTGAATACGCCAGCTTGCGCCGCCAGCCTATAGCCTGCGATGTCGAATCCGGCGGAAGCGCCGGGCCGGAATGCAGCGTACAAGGTGTTGCGCAGGCGGATGTCCCAACGGCAGTTTCGGCCTTCGAACTGCCACGTTCATGTGAAAGCTTAATGGTTGAAAAAGGATTACGGCATAGGTTGCCGTGACGGGTATCATAAGCGATCGAAACAGAATCGCAGCTACCAGAGGCGCCGGCGGAGTGCTCCGTTACGGAGATGTACTGCATGATTTCCCGATATCTCAAGCCGGATTTCGTCCGCGCTCTGGCTACGACCATCATTTTAGCGAGCGCGCTCGCCTTTTCGGTGTCGGCCTCACGGGCTCAGGAATACACGGCTCAGGAGATCGTCGATTCCGGCCATCGCTTCTTCGGCTCGACCTCGGGTGGGCTGGCGAGTGTCGTCGAAAAGGTTTTTTCCTCCTACGGCCTGCCTAACGGCTACATTCTGGGAGAAGAGGGCTCGGGCGCGCTGATCGGCGGCCTGACCTATGGCGAAGGCACGCTCTATACCAAGAATGCCGGAGACCATCGGGTGTTCTGGCAAGGGCCTTCCCTTGGCTGGGATTTTGGCGGGCAGGGCTCGCGGGTGATGGTTCTGGTCTATAATCTGGACGACATCAGCAATCTTTACACGCGCTATGGCGGCGTTTCGGGCTCGGCCTATGTGATCGCAGGCGTCGGCTTCAATGTGCTCAAGAACAACCAGATGCTGCTGGTTCCGATCCGCACCGGCGTGGGCGCCAGGCTTGGTATCAATATGGGCTATCTGAAGCTGACCCAGTCGCCGACCTGGAATCCGTTCTGAGGCTTCCTGCATCCGGCATCGGCATTCATGGTCCGCGCCGGGCAGGGCTGTAAGATAATATCCTGTGTTGCGGCATTTGGAACGGATAGCGCATCTTGGTCCAGTCGATCCTTTTCTTCCTGCTTGGCTTCCTGTGCGCGGCTTTCATCGCGCTGCTGCTGGGGCCTGCGATCTGGCGGCGCGCGGTCACCCTTACGCGACGGCGTCTGGAGGCCGCGCTGCCGCTGAGCCGTACCGAACTTCAGGCCGAAAAGGACAGGGTGCGCGCCGATTTCGCCATGCAGGCGCGGCGGCTGGAGATGACGATCTTTGGCTTGCAGGAAAAACAGGCCGTGCAAAAGGTGGAAACCGGGCGGCTCGAACAGGAAATCAGGACGATGGATGCCGACAGGGCGGAATTGTCGCAAAGCATTTCGGCACTGGAAGAGCGCAACCGGACACTTGCGCGGCAGCTTGAAGAGGTCGAGGCGAGCGCCGCCAGATTACAGGCGTCTCTCGGCGAAGCCGATACCCGGCTCAGGGAGCGGGACGAGGAAATCCGGCAGTTGTCGCGGCAGTATGAGGATGCCTCGTTTCTGGCCAGCAGCCGGCAGATCGAACTGGTCGGCCGCGAAACCGAGGTGGACAGGCAGGGGCTGGAAATCTCCCGGTTGCGCGCGGAGCTCAGGGCGGCCGGGCAGAAGGACAAGGAAACACTGGCGCAGGCTCATGCGGCAAAGGAAGCGCTCAAGGTCGAACAACAGCGAACCGGGGATCTGGGCGTCAGGATTGAACGGCTTTTGGCAACGGTTGCCGATCGTGACGAAAGGCTGGAGCGGCGCGAGCGTGAACTGGCACGTCTGAAAGGTGCGGCCAGAACCTCCACCTCCGCCCATGTTTCACGGAAGGCGGCTTCCGGTAAACGCAATTCTTCCAAAACGGTCTCGGGGGCGGATGTGACGCTTGCACGTATCAAGGCTGATCGCGACAGGCTCGAACGCCGCCTGGTTCAAAGCAGAGGCAGGGAAGCCGAGGCCGGCGCGGAATTGCGCGACCAGATGGCGGCCCTGGCCGCCGAGGTTGTGCAGATGACGGCGGCGGCGGAAGGTCCGGACACACCCATCAACAGGCTGCTGGCGGGCCAGGGAAGCGGAAACTCCGACCCGGCGAGCCTCGCCGCGCGGATTGCTTCACGGCAAAAGGCCGGTGCCGACGGCTAAAGCATGTCGCCGGAAAGTAGGAACCGGTTTCGGGGTAACGACATGCGTAAAAACAAGGACTTAAAGCGCAGGGAGTGAATCTGGAAGATCGCGATACGCCCTAAAGCGCGAACTCCTGCAAGGAGGCAGGAGCGCTGTGCCTTATCCTGTGTTCCTGGAGAATGCGTGCAGCGCGATTGCCGAGGCCGCGGCGACATTCAGGCTGTCGAAACCCGGCGCCATGGCGATGCGCGCTGTGCGCAGGCGGGCCATGAGATGGCCGGGCAGTCCTTCGCCTTCGGTTCCAAGATATAGGGCGAGGGGACCTTCGGCGCGGACGTCGCGTATGTCTTCCTCACCGCGCGGGGAAAGGGCAAATTGCGTGAAGCCTTTTCCTTCAAGCAGATTTGCCATCCCGGCCGCATCCTCGGCGACGGCGAACGGTACCTTCAGCGCCGCCCCCACCGAAACGCGGATCGCCTTGCGATAGAGGGGGTCGCAGCTCGTCTTGTCGAGCAGAACCGCATCGGCTCCGAAAGCGGCAGCGTTGCGGAAGATCGAGCCGACATTGTCATGGTTTGAAATGCCGACCAGCACGGCGACAAGCGCGCTTTCCGGCAAGGTGGCGAGAAGCTCTTGCGGCGTTGCCGGTTCGCCCCGCAGGCCGATCGCCAGAATGCCCCTGTGCATGTGGAAGCCTGCGATGCGATCCATGACGGCTGCGCCCACCACATAGACGGGCACCCGCGCCGGCAAGCGCGCCAGAACCGGCTGCATGCCGGCCAGGCGGTTTTCCAGAACCAGAACGGATTCGATATCAAACCGCCGCGTTGCGGTCAGCACGTCGAGGACCACCTTGCCTTCGGCTACGAAGCGCCCCTGTCTGCCGACGAGATCGCGCTCGCGAATGTCGACATAGGCCGAGACGCGGGCGTCGAGCGGATCTTCGATGCGGACAGGTTTCATGCCACCACCTTCGTGTTTCGATGGGGGAGATAAAGCATTCGGCCGGAATATGAAAACCGCCCTTGCGGGACATGGCCGCCGTCAGGCCGGCCAAAGCGGGGTTCGTTGCGGAAAAGAGCGCCGCGCGGAGCGTGGCCCGTCAGATTCCGGTGCCAAGAGGGCGCGACGCGGTCCGCTCGGCGAACAGGTCCTCAAGCAGACGAAGCAGACGTTCGACCGAACGGGCGCGGCAGGAATAATAGATCGTCTGGCGGTCGCGCCGGGTTTCGACCAGACCGCCGTTGCGCAGCCTTGCCAGATGTTGTGAAAGCGCCGACTGGCTGAGGCCGACCAGCGAGGCAAGGGTATTGACCGAGAGTTCCTCGCGCATGAGAAGCGCGAGAATCTCAAGGCGCTTTCCATTCGCGGTCAACGCCAGAAAAGTGGCGGCCTGCTCAGTCAGGATGTTTTGTGTCGCCCGCATGCACCCTCCTTCACGGCGATCCTGCACCGCGGATGCGGTTTAAGCACAGGTATGTCTGCAACTGTTCCGTCACCCGGCATCAAACTTCTCAGCTCATATGAAGCGTAAGGGACCCGGGCGAAATCACAAGATCGATCCGGAAAATGGCGCTTTTACCCGGCGGCGCGGCCGGTTTTCGCCATATCGGCCAGTACCAGGCGCAAATCCTGCGCCGATGACAGGGGTTCCGGAAAGAACACGCGCAGGCACCGATCGCCGGAGGCGAGATCCATGCCTTCGGAATCGAAACCGGTCACCACCCAGCCATCGCCCCCGGCCTTCGCAAAATGCTGCGCATAGACCGCTATGGCGTCGCGGTGATCTTCGTTCATATGTTCGATGGCGGATTGCTCGCTTGCCTCGAATTGCTCATTCGCCGCGTTTTCGGCGATGATGTCGTCGCGTTCGAGCAGATACGCCTTGCCGAAGCCTCCATTCATGCCGGCCCGCTCCACTTCCAGCCGGAAGAAGGCAAAATCGCCGAGGCCCACATAGAGTTCCGCCCTGGGATTGCGGTTGAGATAACGACGCGCGATCCGTTCGTTTTCAGCGGATTCCCGTTCGATGCGCCGGGCGCGGCAGACAAGGCTGATGCGGGGATGGGCCATGGCGTCGCCCTTGCCGGGTTCGCCCAGAAGCAGAGCGCAGCGCGGATCGGCGTCGAGGCTCCGTGTATGGGCGGACAGGCCGGAAATCAGGGTGATCGGCGTGCCGTCGATATCGGTGGCTATGCCGATGCGGCTGACCATCGGGGCGCCCGAGGCCTTTTCGCTGAAGGCAAGCGCACCGAAGCGGGCGCTGCGCAACAGGGTTTTGGCAAGCCGGATAGCCTTCGCATCCGTTTCGCGAATGACGCCTTTTTCGCTCTCGTCCAAACAAGCCTCCTGCCCAGCGTGATGCACGCTTCAACATTCCGACCGGATATCGCGGCATTCCGCAAGCGCCCGGGCGTTTTTCAGTCCACAGCTTCGGAACGTCGCATCAGGGAGTTGCGGATGCTTCAGCCAGGCCTATTTCGGCGCCATGCGAATGGCGCCGTCAAGGCGGATCGTTTCGCCATTGAGCATCTGGTTGTCGACGATATGGAGCGCCAGGGCCGCATATTCGGCGGGTTCGCCGAGGCGGGAGGGGAACGGAACGGCGGCGCCGAGCGAATCCTGCACCTCCTGAGGCATGGCTGCCATCATCGGCGTCCTGAAGATACCCGGAGCGATGGTGCAGACACGGATGCCGGAGCGCGCCAGATCACGGGCGACCGGCAGCGTCATGCCCACGACGCCGCCCTTGGAGGCGGAGTAGGCGGCCTGCCCGATCTGTCCGTCATAGGCCGCGACGGACGCCGTGTTGACGATGACGCCGCGCTCGCCGCCTTCAAGCGGCGCCAGCCTTGCCGCCGCATCCGCGAACAGGCGGATCATGTTGAAAGAGCCGATGAGGTTGATCTCGATCACCCGGCGGTACTGGTCGAGCGGATGCGGCCCGTCCTTGCCGACCGTCTTCACGCCGATGGCGATGCCGGCGCAATTGACCAGTATGCGGGCGGTGCCGAGCCTTTCGGCCACCTCGGCCATGGCTGCCACGCCGCTTGCGGCATCGCTGACATCGCATTTGACGGCAATGCCGCCAATATCGGCGGCGACGGCCTGAGCGCGCTCGATGCCGACATCGAATATAGCGACGCGCGCGCCTCTGGCCGCCAGCGCGCGGGCAGTGGCCTCACCAAGGCCGGAGCCTCCACCGGTAACGATCGCGGTCTGTCCTTCGGCATTCATGGCGGGGCTGTCTCCGTGAAAACTGAGCTTGCTTTACGAGGTCCTCCGCACGCCTGCAACCTTAACGGGCTCTATACGACTAAGGTCGGGCAAGCGCGGCGTGCGTCACCTCGCCTGCAAGGCTTGTCACGGCGCCGGGGACGATCTCGTGGATCAGCAGCCGGTTGCGGTCGACAGGGCGGGGCATGGAGATCTGGCCATGGGGAATGCGGGCGAAACCGAGCGGGCCATAATAGGGCTCGTCCCCCACCAGAAGCACCGATTGCCAGCCGGCGTCTCTTGCCGCCTGAAGAGCCAGCGCGACCAGACGCCTACCGATGCCGAGGCTTTTATAGGCAGGACGCACCGCCAGCGGGCCGAGCATCAGGGAGCGTCCTTTTCCGGCGGCGACGGGCGTCATGCGCACCGAGGCAATGACCGTGTCGTTCAGGATGGCGACAAAGGACAGGGCGCGGTCATGCGGCCCGTCCTCGCGAATCCTGTAGGCGGCGCGCGCGAAACGACCGGGCCCGAAAGCCTCTTCGTTCAGGAAATCGATCTCGGGGTCATGCGCCGGGGTTTCCGGCAGATATGCGACGTCGGCAAGGCTCATGTCTTTGCAGTCCGGTATGCGAGAAAAGGTTGCCGCCCACAGGCAGCGTTCGCCAAAGCGCTCAGGCGCGGGCGTCCTTTCGTCGTCGGTCGAACCGGATGGCTGCAAAGAAATCCAACATGAAGGTCCCGCTAGCATCAAACGCGGGCGGCTGCAATCGGCCTTGTGCCGGTATGCGGCGGTTGACGCTGTGTTTCCCGTGGCGGCCGCTGTCGTCGGGCGGCCGCCGCCCTATATCCGGACTGAACGGAAAGGAACGGTCATGGGTTTGCTGGTCGACGGAAAATGGGTGGATCGCTGGTACGACACCAGCGCCAGCGGCGGCAGGTTCGTGCGCTCGCGGTCGCAATGGCGCGACTGGATAACCGCCGACGGCCTGCCCGTTCCGGGGCGGGAGCGCGGCTTCCGGGCCGAGCCCGGCCGCTACCATCTTTATGTGTCGCTGGCCTGCCCGTGGGCGCACCGGACATTGATCTTCCGGGCGCTGAAGAAGCTTGAGAACGTGATCTCGGTTTCCGTTGTCGACCATTTCATGGGCGCTGACGGCTGGACCTTCCGCAAGCGCGACGGCGCGACCGGCGACACGCTTTACGGGCTGGAATTTCTCCACCAGATCTACACCCGCGCCGATCCCGCCTGTTCCGGGCGGGTGACGGTGCCGGTTCTGTGGGACAGGCAGCAGCAGACCATCGTCAGCAATGAATCGGCGGAAATCATCCGCATGCTCAATTCCGCTTTCGACGAATGGGGCGATGCGGGGATCGATTTCTATCCGCAATCCCTGCGCCGGGAGATCGACGCCCTCAACGAGAAAATCTATCCGGCGGTGAACAATGGCGTTTACCGCGCAGGCTTCGCCACCACGCAGGAAGCCTATGAGGAAGCTTATGGCGAGTTGTTCGCCATGCTGGACGTGCTGGAAGACAGGTTGTCGCGGCAGCGTTGCCTGACCGGTGCGCGCCTCACCGAAGCCGACTGGCGGCTTTTCACCACGCTCGTGCGCTTCGATCCGGTCTATGCCGGTCACTTCAAGTGCAACCGGCAGCGGATCGCGGATTATCCGAACCTGTCGAATTATGTGCGTGACCTGTTTCAGGTTCCGGGGGTGGCGGGCACGGTCGATCTGCACCACATCAAATGGCACTATTACGCAAGCCACAAAACGATAAACCCGACCGGCATTGTGCCGCTGGGGCCGGAGATGGATTTTTCCGCCCCGCACGACCGGGACCGCTTTGAGGCTCCAACTCACCAGTAAGGCGACGCCGCCTCGCCGGCGAACACTTCGGAAAGACGCTTGCGGGTGGCCGGCGTCGTTTCTTCCGGCAGGGCGTCGAGCGCGAAGAAGCCAGCCTCTTCTATCTCCCGGTCGGGCAGTTTTGGCGCCGGCTGGCTGAAATCTTCGACAAGATAGAGGCCGACATGATCGCGCCGGCTGGACCGGCGGTTGAAGTGCATCGAAATCATGGCCGGCCGCCCGGCCATGACGATGTTGGCTTCTTCGGCCAGTTCACGCTCCAGCGCTTCCAGCATCGTCTCGCCCGCCTCCACGCCGCCACCGGGCAGTTGCCAGCCGGGGACATAGGTATGGCGCACCAGCAGAACCGTGCGCGCCCCGGGGTCGTGAACGATACCGCGCACGCCGAGTGTCATCGGACGCCGCAGCAGGAAATAGAAATGAAACAGCCGCGCCATCAGGCCGGGACGTCTGCTTTCCTGCGAAACGGCGGACGGATCGGAATTGTTCATTTCACTTTCCGTTTCCTGAAGGTTTTTTGACGGGCGCGAGTGGAAAGAGCCGCTCGCCTCGCATATGAAGACGGCCATGTTCAGGCTTGCTCATCTGTCCGACGCCCATCTCGGCCCGCTTCCCGATGTAACCTATCGCGAACTCGCCTCCAAGCGGGCGGTCGGCTACATCAACTGGCAGAGAAATCGCCGGCGTCACATGCATGACACGGTCATCGACACGGTCGTGGCGGATCTGAAGACGAGCGGAGCCGATCATATCGCGGTAACCGGCGATCTGGTCAATCTGGCGCTGGACGGCGAAATCCGCATGGCCCGCCAGTGGCTGGAAACGCTGGGCGAACCTCGCGATGTCTCCGTGGTGCCGGGCAACCACGATGCCTATGTTCCCGGAGCCTTCGCAAAGGTCTGCCGCGAATGGGCGCCATGGATGAGCGGCGACGGTCATGCCGGGCCGGGCGATCACCGCGGCTTTCCCTATCTGAGGATACGCGGAGACATCGCGCTGATCGGCGTGTCGTCTGCCCGCGCCACCGCGCCCTTCATGGCCAATGGCTATCTGCGCGAAGGGCAGGGGCGGCGTCTGGCCGCGCTTCTGGACGAGACGGCGGCCAGGGGGCTGTGCCGGGTGGTGATGATCCATCACCCGCCCGTGCGCAACGCCGTTCCCCAGCACAAGCGGCTGTTCGGCATCAGGCGGTTTGGCGGGATCATGGAGCGTCATGGGGCCGAACTGGTCCTGCATGGCCACTCCCACGATCCATCGCTGAATTTCCTCGACGGCGCGAACGGGCCGGTTCCGGTGCTCGGCGTGGCCGCTGCGGGGCAGGCGCCGGGAAGCAAGCATGCGCCGGCGCAGTATAATCTGATCGATATCGCCGCCGGTGGCGGCGGCTGGAACCTGAAGCTGACGCGGCGCGGGCTGGAAGGAGCGACTTTGCCCCTTGTCGATCTCGAAACCCGCGATCTCGCCGCCAGGCCGGGCGAAAAAGTTGTTTCGGTTAAAAGTACTGCCCGATCTGCCTGATGTGATCCCAAAACAGGATCAGCGATAATACGAGACCCGTGAGCGCGCCGGCAGCGATGAAGGCGAGGGCGGAACGGAAGGCTTCCCGACGCTGGTTTCGGTTTCCGGCCTCTTTCTCGGCTTCATCTGCCCGGGTCTCGGGCCGGGCAGGGGCGGTATATAGCTCGCCGCCCGCGTCCAGCATGCGTTGCCGCTCGACGATGCGTTCGGCGACATACCGCGTCACCTGATCGGCGACGGGCCTTATTTCGGTGGATTCAGCCAGAACGACCCGTCCAGGGCGCGTGTCCCGCAAAAAGCGATAGGTGCGCCGGTCGCGGCCCATGGCGACATGCGCTACCGCATCGATCCACAACCGTGGTTGCAAGCCGGACGACAGCGCGAAATCGAACATGTCCATGTCGGCCGGAACTTCGGCGAATACCGATGCCAGATCGGTGGCGAGGAGTTCGAGGCGCATGCGCTGCGCATCGCGCATATCGATCACGACATCGTCGCGGTCGGCAAGGCCGTTCTTCACCTCGCGGATGGCCGATGCCAGCGCGGACGCGGCGTCATCGCGTGGTGACGCGGTTTCTTCGCTTCGTCCCGTCATCGTCTGCCCGCCCGCATCCGGTTGCAGCACTGGAAACCGGAACTGTTTCCGGATGTCCAGTACCCGATCTGCGCATCAGTCATAGCAATTATGGCGAAAGAGCGGAATGCGTTTTCCGCACATGGATCAGCGGGCGTCATCGAGACCCGCCGCCCGCAGCGCGCCAAGCAGCCTGTCCACCATATCCGGCGGATATTTTCTTTCTTCCAGCACCCGCCGGGGCTTGGCGCAGAAGTAGGGAAACCGCTCCCTGAGTGTCGCCAGCAACTGATCGCGGGTCCTGATATCCCCGCTGTGATTGGCTGCGATAAGCCTTGCGGCCAGATAATGCGAACGTTCGGATGCCGGGTTCAGCTCGGTGGCCGCATGGGCGGCTTTATCCATGTCGTCCAGCATGAAGTAGGAGAGGAACAGCCCGAAATCCCACCAGGCCGGCCTGGCGCTCGATCCCTCGACGGCGCGCGCCATGATTGGCGTGGCCGTCCTGTAGTCGCCTGCGAAGATTAGGACGTAGGCGTAGGCGGCAGCCATCGACAGGTCATAGGTGTTCAGCTCATAGGCTTTGCGCATCCAGTGTATGGACTCCTCGGTGTTGCCAAGGCGGGAGTTGAGATAGCCATAGGCGCGATGCGCGTAGGAACTCGTGGCGCCCATCTGCACGGCCTTGCGGCCCATGGACAAAGCCCGCTCCCGCGTCGCGTCTTCCGGGTAAGCATATCCGCTGGTGATGGTCTGAAGATCGAGAACGGCCATTTCCGAATAGATCAGCGGCGATTTGCCCCCCTGTTCGATCAGCTTCTCGAAGCAGCTGTAGGCCGCCTTGTGCGTCTGTTCTTTCGGGTCCTGATAGTAGTCGTCGTTGAGCAGCAGGCACTTCGTGAGCCCGGTCTGAACCCCGGCCTGCTCGATATTGGCATAAATGATGCCCGAGGCCGTGTTCGTGGTGCTCAGCAATGCGGCAACGCTGTTTTCGATGCGATCCGGGGCCAGCTCCCCAGGGGTGAAGGTGCGCGAGTGAAGCACGCGGCCATTGCCGATATTCTGCAATTCGACCGTTACGTTGCCCGGCTGGGGGCCGGAGGAGATCTTGAAGGCGAAGCTCGTGGCGTTGGCTGCGGGGTCGGGTGTTCCCTGAAAGTCGCGGCCGATGAAATCGAGCGTATCGAAGCTTGAAAGGGCGCTGCGAAGTGTCGCCAGCATGGAGGTCTGCTCCGGCGTGTCTCCGGTGGCTTCGATGTAAATCACGGGCAGCGCGTCCGGGCCCTGTCCCGCGATGCTGCTCGTGCGCGACGTTTCGATAAAGCCTGTCAGGTCGGTCTGGCGCAGAAACAGCATCGCCATCATGAGCGCCACGACGCCGATGGCAGCCCACATCAGTGCAATATGCAAGGAGAAGGAACGGATTGCCGATGCGGCCGAAGACTTCGCCTCATGCGGTTGCCCGGACCCGGAGAGGGCGATTTCGCTCGCCGGGTTTTGCGCCGGCCGGTTTTCGACGTAGCTTGGAACATAGCTTCCGCGCGCAACGATTATGTGAAGCGGATCGGATGCTCCTTCGGTGGCGCAATATTGCTGGAGAAGATCGCGAAGGCGCCCCGCCTGCACCCGAACCACCGCATCGGTGGAAGGGTCGAATTCCGCATCCTTGCCGAAGACGTCCACGGCAATGGCGTAACCCTTCAGGCGGTCGGCTTCACCTGCCTGTTCGCGTTCAACAAGATATCGAAGAAGGTCGCGGGCGCGCCCGGACCGGCTGAACGTGTTGCTGGCGAGAACGCGTTCCAGTGTCTGGCGCACTGCGGGGGCAGCAGGCGTGCTGGGCTGCAAATGACGAACCTCTCCTCCGGGCCGCAGGAAGTCCGATCATATAGAGTTCCGCTCCCGGCGGACAAGCGCCGCTCCGGAAAGCCAACAGGCAGATGGGCCGGTTGTGTCACCCAACCGGCCCTTTGGTTAACGATTACTTAGCGGCCATGATGCGATTTGCCGCCGATACGATGGCTTCGAGCGAGGCGGCCACGATATTGGTGTTGATGCCGACGCCGAACCGCCGTCCGCCCGGATGCTCGATCTCGACATAGGAGATGGCGGAGGCGTTGGAGCCGCTCTGGAGCGAATGCTCGGAATAGTCGAGGACCGACATCGGCACGCCGATGTGGCGCGAAAGAGCGTCGACAAACCCGTCGATGGGGCCGGTGCCGACGCCTTCGATCTTCATTTCCCGGCCATTGTCGACGATCGTGGCTTCGAGAATGCGGCGGCCCTTCGCATTGGTGTCGGGAAAAGTGTGGTGGTCGACAAACTTCAACCTGCCTGCCGGCTGCTCGACGTAAATGCGCTGGAACTCGTCGTGAATGCGGCGCGAGGGGAGCTCCTTGCCTTCCTCGTCGGTGATTTCCTGGATCACCTCGCGGAACTCCACCTGAAGGTTGCGCGGCAGGTTGATGCCGTAGTCGGTCTGCATGATGTAGGCGATGCCGCCCTTGCCGGACTGCGAATTGATGCGGATGATGGCTTCGTAGGAGCGGCCGACATCCTGCGGGTCGATCGGCAGATAGGGCACTTCCCAGACCGGCGAATTGGCTTTCTTCAGGGCGATCATGCCCTTGTTGATGGCGTCCTGATGCGAGCCGGAGAAGGCCGTGTAAACCAGTTCGCCGACATAGGGGTGGCGCTCGGCGATCTTGAGCTGGTTGGAATATTCGTAGACTTCCTTCATCCGGTTGATGTCGGTGCAGTCGAGCTGCGGGTCCACGCCCTGCGTGTACATGTTGAGCGCCAGCGTCACCACATCGACATTGCCGGTGCGCTCGCCATTGCCGAACAGGGTGCCTTCCACGCGGTCCGCGCCGGCCATCAGGCCGAGCTCGGTGGCGGCGATGCCGGTGCCGCGGTCATTGTGCGGATGCAGGGAGACGATCAGGCTGTCGCGCCGGTCGAGGTTGCGGCACATCCACTCGATCTGGTCCGCATAGACATTGGGCGTGTTCATCTCGACGGTGGAAGGCAGGTTGACGATCAGCTTGTTGTCGGGCGTCGGATTGACGATTTCCGTGACCGCATTGCAGATCTCCAGAGCCACTTCGAGCTCGGTGCCGGTAAAACTCTCCGGCGAATACTGGAAACGATAGCCGCCGCCCGCCTTTGCGGCCATGTCCATGATCATCTTCGCGGCGTCGGTGGCGATCTGCCTGATGCCGCCGACATCCTTGGCGAAGACGACGCGACGCTGCAATTCACTGGTTGAATTGTAGAAATGGATGATCGGCGAGTTGGCGCCTTCCAGCGCCTCGAAGGTGCGGGTGATCAGTTCCGGCCGGCATTGCACCAGCACCTGCAAATCGACATCGTCGGGCACGTTGCCCTCTTCGATCGCCCAGCGGCAGAAGTCGAAATCGGTCTGGGAGGCGGAAGGGAAACCGATCTCGATTTCCGGAAAGCCCATGTCGAGCAGCAACTGGAACATGCGGGCCTTGCGGTCCTGCCCCATGGGGTCGACCAGCGCCTGATTGCCGTCGCGCAAATCCACCGAACACCAGATGGGGGCCTTCCCGATGCGCTTCGATGGCCAGGTCCGGTCGTTCATGTCCGGTGCGGGAAAAGGATGGTATTTCTGTGCCGCGTCCGGCATGCCCTTGCGGCTGGAACTGGTGGCAACAGGTTGCTTCGCGTTCATCTTCGTCTTCTCCGGTTTTCACCGACCCGCCATGGGCCCGCCATGGGCCCGCATGGGAATGGCTGTCATCGGATCGGCGGTGCCTTGATAAAAAATAGGGTCGTCGGGTACAGGTTTGCCAAGGAGCATCATGCCGGGCGGCGGTATCGACCGCCGGGCGCTCCTTCAGCGAACCCGGCGATCGCCGATAAGGCCGAGAAGAAGGAGAGTGGAGGCAAGCGCGCGCAACGTCTCGCCGGAAAAGCCGGTCGAGCGGTTGGAAGCGGATGCGGGGCGCCTGATCATGGAAGTTCTCTTACAGGAGCCGTTTGCGGGAGGCAAGTCATGCGCCGAATTTTCCCGGCGGCCTTCCTTCCCGAATGGCCCCTGCCCGGCGCGCCTCAGAGCCGTTCACGGTTTCAGGGAATCGCCGAACGGCTCCTGGTCTTTGTCCTGTCGCGTTTCCGGTCCTGAAGCGCTCTAAAGCATGTCGCCCGAAAGTGGAAACCGGTTTCGGGGCAGCGACATGCGTAAAAACAAGAACTTGAAGCGCAGGGGCGGATTAGAAAGATCGCGACACGCTTTGGGTTGAACCAGCTTGTCCGGCCTGGCGGCCTATTGCTTGAAAGGGGCCGTCTTCAGACAAATAATTTCCGCGCGAGCAGCCGGGTGACGGGAGGGCCCACGAGCAGGACGATCATGAAACGGGCCGTTTGCAGCGCCATGACGAAGGAAAGGTCGACCCTGTCGGTGGCGGCGGCGATGATGGCGATGGTTTCCATGGCGCCGGGGCTGGTGGCCAGATAGGCCGTCATCGGGTCGATGCCGAGAACCCGGCTCATGAGCCAGCCGAGCCCGGCGCAGAATATCAGCAAGGCGGCGATCGAGCCGAGAATCTGGGGCAGGGCGCGCATGGCGTGATGAAGAGCCGGACGGGTGAAGCCGAGCCCGATATGCCCGCCGATCATGGCGTAGCTCATGCCCAGCAGCCATGGCGGCAGATCGAATTCCAGGCCGGCGCCGAGGTGCAGGGCCATGCCGATGAACATCGCGCCAAGAAAAAACGGCGAGGGCAGCCGCAGCACTTTGCCGAGACCGGCGCCTGCGATCGCCACGACCAGCGTGGCGAGCAGTCCCGTTTCCAGCGGCGGAAACCATATGATGTCGGGTGTCTCGATTTGGGTGGTGTCGATCCAGAAGCCGGCAACCAGAGACGCCGATACGGAAATGATGATGACCCGCAGATATTGCATGACCGCGACAAGGCGCTGATCCGCGCCGAAGGAGCCGGCCATCAGCACCATCACCGCGGCCGCGCCGGGGGCCGAGCCCCACAAGGCTGTCGTTCCGGGCAGGATGCGCCAGCGGCTGACGAGCCATCCGAGGAAGCCGGATGCGACAAGCGTCGCCGTCACCGCGCCGGCGATCGGCAACCAGTTGGCATGAAACAGCCCAAGAATATCGGTGGAGACGGAGTTGGCGATCAGGCAGCCGATCACGCCTTGCGCAAGGCCGAAGGCGGGGGCGGGGATGCGCACCGCGCCACCGCTCACGCCGATGAAAATGCCGGCCAGCATGGGGCCGATCAGCAAGGTGGCCGGGACATTTGCGAGTTCAAGGGTTCCCACCGCAACCGCGGACAGGGCCAGAAAGATCGCCCATTGGACAGCCGGACGTCTCCGGGACAGGGCCGGTCCCGTTTCCTGCTGCGGAGGCTGTTGGCTTGTCTGGTCCATCGACTGGCTTTGCGGAAAAAATTTAAGACGCGGCCGGCGACCGTGTCCGGGCCAATCACCGGGCCGACCGGATCAGCGCGCCTCTGATAGAATAAATGCAGACGAAAGCGAACCTGCAATAGCGCAAGGTCGCATGCGCCGGGAAAGCCCTTCAGGATAATCCGATGCCCCCCGCCGGTTCCGTCTCGACCTGAAACTCGAAGCCGGTGACCAGTGGGCGGGCTTTCGCGATGGTCTCCTGCACATGGGGAAGTTTCAGAGAGGCCTGATGGCTTTCCGCGTCGGTCCACACTTCCGTCACCCACAGCGCCGAAGAGTCGGCGGGATCGCGGGAAACGATGTAGCTGAGGCAGCCCGGCAGGGCGTCGGCGGTTTGCAGGATGAGAGCCAGAAGCTCGTCTCGCTTGCCGGGCGCCGCGCGCAATTTTCCGATCAGCCCATACATGAGAACCTCCCTACCTGCCTGCCTGCCTGCCAGCCGCCACATGCAGGGTCATTCAGATTACGCGAATGCGCAACCATGAATCTTTACAAGCTTCTGCGGCTTCCGGCTGAGGCGCTAAAGCGTGTCGCGATCTTTCAGATCAGCTCCCTGCGCCTTAAGTTCCTGTTTTTACGCATGTCGTTGCCCCGAAACCGGTTCCCGCTTTCGGGCGACATGCTTTAAATCAGGCGAATGGAACCGCCACGCTGCCCTTGGGCAGCTTGGCTTCATCGTCGGGCTCGACATGGATGGTGACACGCACGGACGGATTGTCGGCCTTCAGCGCATCTTCGATGCGATCGCAGATGACATGCGCCTCGCCGACAGGCATCGCGGAAACCACCACCATATGGAATTCGATGAAGGTGGCCCGTCCGGCGATGCGGGTCTTGAGATCGTGGACTTCGAGCGCACCTTTGGAATTGACCGAGATGATGTCGCGAATCCGCATCTGGTCCTCGATGTCGACGCTGCGGTCCATGAGGCCGTTCAGCGATTCGCCCATCACCTTCCAGCCCTGATAGAGGATGTTCACCGCCACGATCAGCGCCAGCAGCGGGTCCAGCACATGCCAGCCGGTAAACACGGCAGCGACGAGGCCGATGATGACGCCCACCGAGGTAACGACGTCGGTCATGATGTGGTGGCCATCGGCAACCAGAGCGGGCGATCTGGCGCGGCGGCCCGCGCGGATCAGGACCGTCGCCCAGATGCAGTTGACGAGGGCGGCAAAACCATTGACGGCCATGCCTTCCCATGGCTGCTCCATGGCCCGGGGAGCCCGGATCGTATCCCAGACCTGGACCATGATCAAAAGCGCCGCCAGCACGATCAGAACGCCTTCGAGCACCGCGGAGAAATATTCGGCCTTGTGATGCCCGAAGGGATGGTCGCTGTCCGCCGGCTTGTGGCTGACGCGGATGGCCCACAGCGCTGCGCCGGCGGTGATGAGGTTGACGATGGATTCCAGCGCATCGGAATAGAGCGCCACGGAGCCGGTCATGCGCCATGCGATGAATTTCAGCCCCATGACGCCGAGTGCGATCAGGATCGACCAGACTGCAAGGGCCTGTACCCTGCGCTTCGATATTTTCCGGTCGTGATGCACCCGTTCCATTTCCATCCGAAGTCAGGCCAGCTTTTCCCGTGCCTTGCGCGGCAGGTGAACGACGATGTTCTCGATGATGCGCATGCCCGCATCCCCGCCCAGCGTCATGATGGATTCGGGATGGAACTGCACCGCAGCCACAGGCTCGTTCTCGTGCTCGAAGGCCATGATGGTGCCGTCCTCGCTGGTGGCGGTCACCTCGAATTCCCGCGGCAGGCGGGCCGGATCGGCAAAGATCGAATGGTATCGGCCCACCGTGACTTCGCTCGGCAGGCCGGAGAAAATAATGCCCGGGTTGGAGACGCGAATGCGCGACGGTTTGCCGTGCATCGGAACGGCAAGCTGGCGCAGCTCGCCGCCATAGGCTTCGGCAAGCGCCTGCAGGCCGAGGCAGACGCCGAAGATCGGCAGATTGCGCTGGCGCGCCTTGCGGATGGTGGCTGCGCAGTCGAAATCCCCAGGGGTGCCGGGGCCGGGCGAAAGCACCACCAGGTCCGGCCTGATCTCATCGAATAACGTCTCCGCGACAGGCGTGCGCACGGTCGAGACTTGCGCGCCGGTCTGGCGGAAATAGTTCGCCAGCGTGTGGACGAAACTGTCTTCATGATCGACAAGCAATATGTTCACGCCTTCGCCGACGCGGGCGGTGGCCCGTTCGACGGCTGCGCTGTTGCCGGCCTTGGCGTCGCGGATGGCGGAGAGCATGGCGGAGGCTTTCAATTCGGTTTCGGCTTCTTCGTCCTCGGGGACGGAATCGAACAGCAGTGTCGCGCCGGCGCGCACTTCGGCAATGCCGTCATTGATGCGGATGGTGCGCAGCGTCAAGCCGGTATTCAGATCGCCGTTGAAATGTACCATGCCTATCGCCCCACCATACCAGGCGCGCGGGCTTTTTTCATTGTTCTCGATAAACCGCATAGCCCATAATTTCGGCGCTCCGGTGACGGTGACGGCCCAGGCGTGGCTGAGAAAGGCGTCGAAGGCGTCCATGCCCTCGCGCAGGCGGCCTTCGATATGATCGACCGTGTGGATGAGACGCGAATACATCTCGATCTGACGCCGGCCGATGACGCGCACCGAGCCCGGCTCGCAAACCCGGCTCTTGTCGTTGCGGTCGACATCCGAGCACATTGTGAGCTCGCTTTCATCCTTCTTGGAATTGAGCAGCCGGATGATCTGCTCGGCGTCCTCAATGGCGTCGGCGCCGCGTTTGATGGTGCCCGAGATCGGGCATGTCTCGACCCGGCGCCCATTCACCCGCACGAACATTTCGGGCGAGGCGCCGACCAGATACTCGCCTTCGCCCAGATTGATGAAGAAGGAATAGGGAGAGGGGTTGGTGGTCTTGAGACGGCGGGCAATGCCGGAAGGCGCGCTGCGGCAGCGCTCGTAGAAGGTCTGGCCGGGCACCACCTCGAACAGGTCGCCGCGTTTGAAGCTCGCCATGGCGCTGCGCACCAGCGCGGCATATTCGCCGGGCTCATGATCGCCGCGCGGCGGTGTGCGGTCCGCAGGCTTGAAGGGCGCGGCCGGCGTTGAGCGCGCAAGGCCTTCGGTGGAAAAACCCTTGCCTGCGTAATCGTAGCGGTCGGTCCATGCCTTCGCCGAATAGTGATCGACGACCAGAATTTCATCGGGCAGGAACAGCACGAGATCGCGCTGGCTCTCCGCGCGCTTCAGCTTGTAGTCCACCGGATCGAACTGGAAGGCGAGATCGTAGCCGAATGCGCCGTAGAGGCCGAGATTGCTGTCATCCGTGGTGTGGAAAAGGGCGGTGATGGCGCGCAGCACGGTGAAGACCGAAGGGGCGCGGCTGCGCTCTTCCTCGGTGAAGATACGGTCAGGCTTGCTTACCTCAAGCAGGATGAGGTCGCCGGACGCCTGTGCGATGCGCACTTCGGCCAGACCGGCAAGAGCGGCATGGATTGCCGGGAGCAATGCAGCACCGCGTTCGTTGAGCGCTTCGATGCGCATGGAACGATTGCGCGCGGAAACGACCAGCGGCGGATCGATGATGGCGGTGTCCCAACGGGTATAGCGGCCGGGATATTCGTAATTGGAGGAGAAGACGGCTCCGCGCCGCGAATCCAGTCCGTCGATATAGGTTTCGATCGCTCCGGCATAGGGCCGGTCATGGCGCTGGCGGGTGATCTCAATACCACCCGAGGTGATAAAGCGCTCCGCTCCGTTATCGAGAATTTCCACCGTCATTGCCGTCTCCGCTTTTGACTTCTGGCAACGGACCTGGAGGCTGAAACGTAAAATGGCCGCCCGGACATCCGTTGCGGCCACCATCCATTTTCACGCGCACGCGCTCAGAAGGCCGCTGTCAGCAGGCCCACCACCAAGCAAAGGTCGAAAAGTGCGTGTTCATGCTCTTTCCATAGCGGCCTTCTCAAGGCCCGGCAAGCGGTTTTGAAGCGATATGGCGTCGAGAGCCGGAATGAACGGGAAAGGCGGCCGTTCGGCCGCCCTTGTCGGATCGTCTATCGGATCTTCATCCTGACCTCATCCGGTTTCCGCCGGGTCTTGAGCCCGGCGATGGCGTAGAGCGTTTCCACTTTTCCTGGAAACGCTCTAGCGATCAAGGATGGAACGAAGTTCCACGATGTTGGAGCGCACCTGCAACAGGTTGAAGCCCATCGTCGCCAGATGCGAGGGGAAGAAGGCGCTGGACTCGTTGCCGTTGGAGATGATCCACGGCTGAACGTTGAGGGATGCGCGCAGCTGGCCCTCCATGCGTGTCCACAGCGTGGTCAGATTGCGCTCGGCGATGACCGAGGCGAAGTCCGAGCGGGCGGCGACCAGAATGCCGTAATAGGCATAAAGCTGCCCATAGGCGAACCAGAAGCGGTCATCGGCGCGCACGTCGAACCAGCCGGCGTCGGAGGCCTCGATGCGCTGGCGCAGGATATCGGAGGTCGATCCGATGTCGCCGGCGACGCGATCGAGGAACTGCATCAGATTGTCGGCGCGGGCGTCGAAAGTGGACTGGCACTTTTCGAGCGTGGCGTTGAAGGCGCGCAGATTGGCGATGGCCTCGCGGTAGACGCTGGGAGTGGGGCGGGTCGGTCCGCGCCAGCCGATGTACCAGGCCGTTTCGTTCCATGCGAGATTCGTGCGCGCGCTTTGCAGGTTCTGGTCGATCTGGGAGGTGCCGCGCACGCGGCCGAGCGTGTCGACCAGTTCCGTGGTGGTGCGGCGCATCACCTGATTGATGCCGAGCTGGAACGAGGCCTTGTTGTCGAAGAACGGCGTGTTCTTCCATTCGATGCCGAACAGGCCGATCTTGGACAGCACCATGGAGGAAATCCAGGCGTTCTGGTTGATGTTGAAGTCGATCAGGTCGGCCGAGGTGAGGGCAATCGCGGATGGCTTGCAGGTCGGTTGCGGCTCGCCGCCCACGGTCGCCGAAATCGCGGCAGGGGTAACCGGATCGCCGGCGCCGGCGGTGCCGCGGGCATCGATGAGGGCCGCCGGATAATCCGGATCGAAATTGGTCCAGAACTGGGTGACGTAGAAGAAATAGCCATACATGGCCACGATCACCGCGACGATGCCGCCGACCGCCGCCTTCAGGGCCATGCCGCGCCGAATGTACCAGCGCCCCAGCCACATGAAGGGCCACAGGATGATGCCGATAAGGAAGCCGAGGCCACGCCCGATCCAGTGGAATATCAGGGTGATGAAGTTCACGATCGGATCAAGCATGGTAGTCCACCCCGCTGCGGTTCAGTCGCTCAGACCGTAGAGGCGGGCACGAAATGCCCGCTTGTCCTTCAGATATGCGGTTTTCAGGACATCCACAACATGAGCCCGCCAGTTCTGGTTGCAGTCTTCGTAATCGGCGTAGAAGCCCTGCTTGTTGAAGACGTAGCGCGAGACGAAATCCTGCGGCACGAAATCGGAAATCAGCCGGTTCGTCAGCCACGCGTCGGGATGGTCGGGGCGCGCCCGCACGACGAGAAAACGCTGCCGGGCCGGCACTTCCTCCATCCGTAACTGGCCAAGCTGCCGGATTTCGCGCCTGGCGGCATTCAGGAACGGAAAGTTTCCGTCGCCGTTGATGCGCGCGGCATTGTTGTGGATCCATGCCTGAAGCCAGATCTTGTCGGCGTCGGACAGGCTCCAGTCCGGCTCGGCGTCGCGGATCAGGCTGCGGATCACCATTTCGGCCCGGTGTTCGAGATAGCCCGAAGCTTCGATCCATGAAGCGCGCGGCAGTTCGAGGCGGCCGGTTTCGGCAAGAAAGCGGAACACGCGGTCGGCGTCGAAGATCGAAATATAGCTGACCTGCCATGGGCGCGAGCGCCGGAAGCCGGGGGCGGACGGATCGCAGATGACCGTCGTCACATCGGGATCGATAAACACGTAAAGCCCGCCGAAATGGCTGGTCCAGAAGGCGTGGTGGCGAAAGATGACCTGATCGGGCACCAGGGCGTTTTCACGGATGTCGCCGCAGATGCGCGCCAGTTCCACCATGCGCTCCAGCATGGCGTCGTCGCGCCAGGCATCGGGTTCCTGTTTCAGCCGGTCGACCAGCGTGCCGAGCTCGGCCGCCTTGCCGAGCACGTCTTCGGCCGACAGCACCCGGAACTCGACCTGACTGATCGACAGCAGGTCCTCGATGCTCTCGACGGTCGAAACCGAATCCTCGATCTCGCCATAGATCACATCCTTGATGGTGAGCGCGTTGATGGCCCGCTGGTTGCGGGTCATGAATTCGAACATCAGTTGCGATGTGTTTGAAAAGGCCGTGTGAACCACCGGCAGGTCGATCTGCGCCGGGGTGAGGATGATGAAGCGCCGGTTGACGCCGTTGGGATCGAGATAGGACGGGTCGCCGAGCTCTTCCGCCACCTGCGGCGAGAAGCCGGTGCGGTCGATCTCGAAGGATTGCAGGTCGGTGGGCGACAGGCCAAAGGCTTTGAGCGCCTTGTTGTAGCGCTCGATCAGATGCGGCTCGTCCACGGTGAGCAGGCGGCCGTAAATGAGCGCATTGTCGCGCAGCAGGGGAAAGCGGGACGGCATCAGCCAATCACCTTCGGCGAAGCGGGGTATGCATCATGCATTCCACAACCCTTTTTTCCTCAGCTCCTCCATCTCGCGGGCGGCGCGTTCGCGCAGGCGGGCATCGCGCAGGAGCTTTTCCACCGCGGCGTCGTCGGATTTGTCGGCGTAGCGGAATTCGGAATCGGCGTAGCGGTTGATCTCCTGCATCACCATATCGAGCGAGAACGGTCCGCGCAGTTCCTCGATCATGGCCTTCTTCCCGTCGTAGGATTTGTGCATGAAGGTTTCGGGCTTTTCGAACCAGTCGTCCGGCAGCTCGATGTCCATGGCGCGCATCTTGATGGCATCGGTGACGTTCTTGATGGCGCGGCCGGTGAAGCGTGGTTCGGCTTGCCTGATGCGGTGCAGGTAGTCGCCGATGTCGGCCAGCGTCTTCGGCTCGCCGTTCTCCTTCAGGTAGCGCTCATAGACGCGGACAAGCCCGTCCTCCTGCGGCCGGGCATGGCTTTCATAGGCTTCCGAAACGGCGCGCCGGATTTCCTGCGCGGCGTAAAGCCGGTGTTCGCCAAGCGGTATCTTGTGATTCTTTCCAGCAAGTAACACGAAAATATCAATGTAATCCGCGCGCGTCTGCGGGCCATCGACCAGCCAGCGCGCGCCGGCCCGCTGGCGCAGCGCATCGTCGACATTTTCGGGATGGTTGGAGAACATGCCAAAGGCGCAATTGCCGCGCACGACCGTGGCGGCGCCCGCGAAGGCGTCCATCAGGACGCCGGTGATCTCCTGCTGGCCGGCCGAGGCGCGGTCGTCGGAGCGTTTTGCCGCCACCTGGTCGATGTCGTCGATGGTGCCGAAGCCGATGGCGCGCGGATCGAGCACGTTGTCGATGAACTGGCGGCAGTTCTGGCCCGACTTGCCCTGATAGGACGAGATCCGGTCGACGCCGAAATTCTCGCAGACGAAGGGGTAGCCGGCGATCTGGCAGTAATCGTTGACGAGACCGGCGATCATCTGGATCAGCGTCGTCTTGCCGGTGCCGGGCGCGCCGTCGCCGATGAAGGTGAAGAGGAAGCCGCCCAGCTCCACGAACGGATTGAGCTCGCGGTCGAAGTCATAGGCCATCAACATTTTCGCCAGCTTGACCGACTGGTATTTGGCGATGTGGTTGCCAACCACTTCCTCCGGCTTCTTGAAGCTCATGACCAGCGGCTTGCTGCGCTTGCCGGGGGCCACGTCGAAGCCGTCGAGGGTGAAGTCGTCGGCGTCGATGCGGATGTGGCTGTTCTCGAAAGGCCCGAGGGCACCGTCCAGCCGGCCCTTGCGCTGCAACAGGCCGTCGATGGCCACGCGCGCGAAGGAGCGGGCACGGGTCGTAAGGTCCGCATCGTCCTTTGCGCCGGCCAGCGCCCGGTCGAGGCCGGCCAGAATCGCCTTCACCGCATCCTGGGGCGTGTCGAACAGGAAGTCGGGTTCGGCGATGTCGTTCGGTGCTTCGCCGTCGCTGTCGATGAGCTGGTAAAGATAGGCGGCGAAGCTGAACGCCGCGATGTAGGCGCAGGAGGACAGGAGCTTTTTGAAGCGGACGGCATCGTCGCCTTGCAGGGGCGAGCGCATGTTCCGGGCTTGCAGGGCTTCAAGGTCGCTGCCTTGCGCGAACACGCCGGCAATGGCCAGCGCCACCGCGATGCCGCGCCGGGCGCGGTAGAGCAGGGTGTGCTGTGGAATGGACAGCAACTGGTCGTCGGGATGGACCGCGCCGACGGTTTTGACCAGTTCCACCTCGCGGGTGCGGCGCACCGAGCCCGTCGAAACGGTGGAGACGAAACGGCGGCTGGTGCCGGCCAGCGCCGTGCCGGCCTCGCGCGCCGGATCCTCCAGCACGACGATGCGCGTGATGAAACTCTGCGCGGCGGCGCGATGCTTCTCGATCGCAGCTTCGGGAATGGTGGTCAGACCGGTATCCATGCAACCTCCGTCCGGCCCATCTCATACATCCGAAATGACCTGTCCGTTGGACAGGATATGGACCTTGTAGCCCGCGAATATCTTTTGCGTCTCGCCGGCGGCATAAAGCGCCTGATAGGCTTCGTGCGGCACCAGCGCATGGTTTTCATATGCCGACACGCCCTGTCGCGTGGCTTCCAGATCGTCGGTGTCGATGTGGAATTCCTGCGTCGTCTTTGAACTGGAAAACAGCCCGCGCCGGCCGGGTTTCTCGCCTGAGGAAAACACCTCCTGCACGGTCCAGGTCAGCAGCCAGGCGTTTTCCGGCTTGCGCACATGTTCCAGCACCTCGTTCACCACCAGATTGTTCTCGGTGATGCCGGCCGAGTAAAAGGGCCCCAGCACCACGCGGCGCAACTGTTTGGGATGCAGCGTGTCGAAATCCTTGTCGAGATTGCTGGCAATGGTGATGGGGGACAGTGAATAGGCGGAATTGCGCTCGGTGAAATCGTCGAAACGATGCGCCAGTTCCGGATTGAGCAGACCCTCGACAGGCAGGGGAATTTCCACGCTGGCGTTCAGCCTGCGTTCGTTGTCGACAAGCTGGCGCACGATGGTTTCCGACGAATCTTCCACCGTCGCCATGTAAACCAGCGGCAGGTTGGCGGTGCCGTCGAAACTCGCCCAGTGAACGAGATAGTATGGCAATCCCGATCTGGGATTGACCGAAACCCTGGCGGTCCGGGCAAGCGAGAAGGAACCGAAGGTTTCCTCGCCCTCGACACCCTCAAGATAAAGGCGCTCGGCCATGGAGCGTTGCAGCGCCGTGGGGAACTCCTTGTTGCGCAGGATGAAGTCGGCCATTTCCTGCCGCAGCTCGTCGGCTTGCGGGATGGTGGCGAGGCGCGCCTGCGCCTGCTTGCGGTCGTTTTCCAGCTCAAGCACGTTCTGGAAGACTGGAAAGCCGCTTTCGGCGCGCGAGATGCGGAAGCTGTCCTGAAAATCCAGCCGGTTGCGCCAGCAGGAAAAGGACTTTTCCAGCCGCGCTATGTATTCGGCAACGATGGAGGCGACGACGTCGTGGCGGTAGAGCGGCGAACGATCATCGCGCAGGAACACTTCCAGCCCGTTCAGCGCCGCCGCGATGGAGGAAAAATAGCGCTCTGCGGCATCGGATTCGGCGTTCATGCAGGGCCCGGTTCCATGTCTTCACCCCGGCCTATGCCTTCACATAGTCCGCCGCATCGTGCTTGCGCAGCACATCGTCGAAACGGCGCGCGAAGGCGTCGTCGGCCAGCTTCTTGCGGCGCTGGATGTCGGCGGTCGCCACCATGTTCTTCTCGTGCAGTTCGAGCAGGTCGCCGATATGCTTCTGGGCCGCCGCGCCGATGCCGGCCATCGTCTCTTCGGCCGTGGTGTCGACGCGCGAGCCAAGCGTGTTGATCTTGTGGGCGACGTCCTGCTGGGCGGCGGTCTTCAGCGAATCCTCCAGCGCCTTGTAGAGCACGATGCGCTGTTCGGTATCGATGGTCAGCTTGTTGATGAGGGTGGACTGCGCCGCGATCTGGTTGTTGAGCGAATCGACGAAGGTCTGGAACATCGACGTATAGCGTTCCAGCGTCTGGCTCCCGGCCAGCAGTTCCTGCTCCTTCGCCTGTCGCTCATTGTATTCGGTGGCCAGCTTCGAGCGCTCGCCTTCCAGCTGCGTGCGTTCGCTCTGGCTGGTCGAAGCGGCGATGCGGTTTTCTATGTCGAGCAGCAGCGGGTTAAGCTCCTCGATGCGCTTTTGCGTGGCGGTGAGGTTTTCGATGGTGGCCTTGCGTCGCCCGATGACGGTGGAGAGGCTGGCCTCGGAGGTCTTGTAACGCTGGTCGAGCACATCCTTCTGCGCCTTCAGGATGCCGACGATGGTGTCCGATTTGGTCAGCAGCTCCTGAAGGTTGCCGGCCAGAGACATGTTGCGCACGCGCTCGGAGCGCAGCCGTTGCTGGCGCTGGCGCGAGAAGATGCCGACGAACTTCTCCCAGGCCGAATAGTTCTTCATGCTCTCGAACTCGGCGCCGAAGACGTTGGTGGCGTCTTCCAGCCCGATGATGAGATCGGCGATGTTGGCTTCCATCGCCTTCTGCTGCTTCAGCACGTCCTGAATGCGGGCGTTTTCGATGTCGAAGCCGGCGTCGCCGACGGTCCTGTCGGCGCTGGCCAGCGTTTCGAGCACGGAGCCGGACTGTTCGATGCGCGAGCGCATGTCCTCGACAGCCTGCCTGGTTTTTGCAATTTCGGCGTCGAAATTCTGCAACGTCGCCATCGGGCTCTCCACGATTCGAGACAGGTTCGCATTCCGCGAGCGGCGAATATAGGCAGGCCCCATCTTCATGGAAAGGCGCAAGCGATATGCGTCAACGGAAAAAACGCCGCCCTGGCTGGAGCGTTCCGCTTTTCCCTGAATCGCAAATTTTCCCGGAATCGCAAAACCGCTCCAACCGTTTGTTTTCCGCAATTTCGAACAAAACCGCTTCGCGCTTTCGCTGGAATTGCTCTAAAGCAAGGCGGATTGCGCAAACGAAAACGCCCGCCTGCGGCGTCGCGCAAGGCGGGCGAAAAACGAACGGCACTACGCTCAGGAAGCGGCGGGCGCCGCCGGGGCAGCCGGTGCGGCCGGCCGTGCCGGACGAGCCGTCACGCGCGGCTTCCTGGCCGGCCCGGCAATCAGTCCTTCACGAATAGCAAGCTTGCGAGCAGCCTTGCGCGTCCGGCGGACGGCTTCGGCCTTTTCACGGCCGCGGCGCTCGGAAGGCTTCTCATAGGCGCGGCGCGCCTTCATTTCGCGAAAGATGCCTTCGCGCTGCAACTTCTTTTTCAGAACCCGGAGGGCCTGATCGACATTGTTATCGCGGACAAGTACCTGCAATGAACTTCCTTCTTTCTGTTGATGTGAAAAACGGATGGGATGTGAACGTTTCGGCTGATCGGGAAACAGCGGAAAACCCCGGCGAATTGCCTCTATATAGGATAAAATTCAAAAATGTGTACTTTTTCGCAGGTTTGCTTTCGGTTGTGTGGAAATTGCCCGAAAATGCCTGCTCCTGCCAGTCCCGCGACGCGATATGTCGTGGATCAGCAAGCCGGTGACGCTTGAGAGATCGTGTCGCCGGTTGAAAGGAAACGAGAATAATGTTTGGCTTAAACAACTTATAACCCGCGGGCCCCCGGCACCGCTCAAAAGCCAGAATGGGAGACAATATGCCCGGCTTCAAAACCATAGCCATCTCGCTTACCCTGGCGGTAGCGTCAGGCAACGGCGTCCTCGCGGCCGAACCGGCCAGTTGCAAGGCCGTTCGTTTCGCCGATGTCGGCTGGACCGACATCACCGCGACCACCGCCACTGCTTCCGTCATCCTCGAAGCGCTCGGCTATCAGCCGGACGTGCAGGTGCTTTCGGTTCCGGTGACCTACGCTTCGCTCAGCGCCAGGGACATTGACGTGTTCCTCGGCAATTGGATGCCGACCATGGAAGCCGACATCAAGCCCTATCAGGAAAACGGCACCGTCGAGACCGTGGTGACCAATCTGGAAGGAGCGAAATATACGCTTGCCGTTCCTGCCTATACTTATGAGGCCGGGCTGAAGAGTTTTCAGGACATCGCCAAATTCAAGGACAAGCTCGGCAACAAGATTTACGGCATCGAAGCCGGCAATGACGGCAACCGCGTCGTGCTCGACATGATTTCCGACAACAAGTTCGACACCACCGGCTTCGAACTGGTGGAAAGCTCCGAGGCCGGCATGCTGGCCGCCGTGCAGAAGGCGGTGGGATCGAAGCAGGATATCGTGTTCCTCGGATGGGAGCCGCATCCCATGAACGCGAATATCGACATGAAGTATCTTGAGGGGGGCGACGACGTGTTCGGCCCGAATTATGGCGGCGCGACGGTGCTGACCAATGTGCGCGCAGGCTACGCCACCGAATGCCCGAACATGGGCGTGTTCCTGAAGAACCTGATCTTCTCCCTGCCGATGGAAAACGAGATCATGGGCGCGATCCTCAACGACAATGCAGAACCGAAGGCGGCCGCCACGGCATGGCTGAAAGCCAATCCCGATGCCATCACGCCATGGCTGCAGGGCGTGACCACTTTCGACGGAGGCGATTCCGCCGCCGCCGTCAAAGCGGCGCTCGGCCTTTGACGAACCGCAAATAACGGAAATGACGCAAACGGTGGGCGGCGGCGACTGCCGGCCGCCGTCGCCGCAGCAAAAAAGCGAGGAGCGGGGAGCATAATGGATCCTGTCTCGGCGTTTATCGCCAGCTTCAAGATCCCGGTGGGGCAGTGGGGCAAATCCTTCTTCACCTTCCTGACCACCAATTTCGAGTGGTTGTTCGACGCGATAGCCAACGGGGTGACATGGGGTCTCCAGAACCTGATCGGCATGCTCCTGTGGTTTCCGCCGGTTGTCGTGGTGCTGCTGATCGCGGCGCTGGCATGGTGGCTGCAACGCTCGTGGAAACTGGCGCTGGCCGTGGCGACAGGCTTCGGCTTCATCATCAACCAGGGCCTGTGGAAGGATACGGTCGAGACGCTGGTCCTGGTGGTCGGCGCAACGGCTGCCTCCATGGCCATCGGCGTTCCCATCGGCATCTGGGCCGCCCATAACGAGCGCGGCTACCGCATCCTCCAGCCGATCCTGGACTTGATGCAGACGATGCCGACATTCGTCTATCTCATCCCGGTGCTGATCCTGTTCGGTCTCGGCATCGCGCCGGGGATGATCGTGACGGTGATCTTCGCCTCTCCGGCTCCGATCCGCCTTACCCATCTTGGCATCACCTCGGTGCCCAAGCCGATGATCGAGGCCGGCGAGGCATTCGGCGCCACGAAGCGCCAGCTTCTGTGGAAGGTGGAGCTTCCGGCGGCGCTGCCCACCATCATGGCCGGGCTCACCCAGTGCATCATGCTGTCTTTGTCGATGGTGGTGATCGCCGCGCTGATCGGCGCCAACGGGCTCGGCAAGCCGGTGGTGCGGGCGCTGAACTCCGTCAATATCCCGCTGGGGCTGGAAGCGGGCCTGGCCATCGTCATCGTGGCCATCATCCTCGACCGGATGAGCCGCGTCAGGACAGGAGCCGCACGATGACGGTGGCCGTCGAATTCCGCAATGTCGACATCGTGTTCGGCAAGGACACGGCGCGCGCCCTCGAAATGATCGACAAGGGGGCGAGCCGTGACGAGGTGCTGGCGAGCACGGGGGCCGTGGTTGGCTGCGCCGGGGCGAGCCTGGCCGTCAACGAGGGCGACATATCTGTGCTGATGGGGCTTTCGGGTTCCGGAAAATCCACGTTGCTGCGCGCCGTCAACCGGCTGAACGTTGTCAGCCGTGGCGAGGTTCTGGTGCGCGACGGCAACGACATGATCGATGTCGTCAATTGCAATGATGCGACGCTGCGCCATCTGCGCCAGAAAAAGGTCGCCATGGTATTCCAGCAGTTCGGCCTGCTGCCATGGCGCACGGTGGCGGAAAATGTCGGCTTCGGGCTCGAACTTGCCGGTGTTCCGGAAGCGGAGCGGCGTGAGCGTGTCGAGGGCCAGCTCAGGCTCGTCGGGCTTCAGCAATGGGCCGGCAAATATGCGCATGAGCTTTCGGGCGGCATGCAACAGCGCGTGGGCCTGGCGCGCGCCTTCGCCACGGAAGCGCCGATCCTGCTGATGGACGAGCCTTTTTCCGCGCTCGATCCGCTCATCCGCACCAAATTGCAGGATGAATTGCTCCAGCTCCAGAGCGAGCTGAAGAAGACGATCATCTTCGTGTCGCACGACCTTGAAGAAGCGCTGAAGATCGGCACCACCATCACCATCATGGAAGGCGGGCACATCATCCAGACCGGCACGCCGGAAGATATCGTTCTCAAGCCGCAGAACGATTATGTGCGCGACTTCATCTCCAATGTGAACCCGCTGTCGGTGCTGACGGCGTGGAACGTCATGCGCATGAAGCACGAGCTTGAACACGACGCCGATGGATGGGTATGGCTCGATCGCCGCGCGACGACGCGCTTCCGGCTGGACGCCAACGATCTGGTGATCGCAGCGGAGCGCAACGGCCAGCCGGCGGACTGGGTATCATGCACCGACGTGGAAAAACTGCCGGAAGACTGTTCGCATGTGTTCTGGGCAACGCCCGGCACGCCGCTGAAGACGGTGATGCTGGCCATGCAGCGCTCGCAGACCGCGCCTGTCGCCCTGTTCGACGATCGGTCGCGCTTCGTGGGGTCGATCGGCATCCGGGACGTGCTGACCGCGGTTCTGAGGCGGTAGCCGGACGAAAACGCCTGTCCGGCACCCGGTTCGCGATCAGCGTCCCTCGCGGTACCACATGCCGCCCAGCGCCAGCAGAAGCAGGCCAAGGCCGAGGAAACCGCCGAACAGCGGCACGCTGCTGACGGATTTCAGCACGCTGTCTTCGGTGCTGCGCAGGCCGATCCAGTCATTGCCGGACGCCTGTGCGGAGGGGCGCACGGGCACCACCGAAGGCAGCTTGACGCCTGCCGGGCCGGAGCCCGTCAAGCGGCGCACGCTGCCGCCGACCGCTTCGGCCACCGGTTTCAGGCGGCCGGGCGTAGAGACGACATCGGTAAATTCGGGCGAATTCACCGGGCCGACATGGGCGAGGGTGGAGAGGTTGCCATTGGCGACCCGATAGAGACCGATCTCGTCGGTCTCCAGGCTGCCGGTGAAGACGCCCGGTTCGGACCGGGCGAGCCGCATATCGACGGTCTTGCCCGATGGGGTCGTCACCTGCACGGGTCCGGGGTCCTCGCTCATCGTCTGGCGGCGAATGTCCAGCACCATGCCACGCCCGTCGGCGGTCAGCCTTTCCTCCTCAAGCTCGGGCTCCTTCATCAGCCAGTGAGCGAGGCGCCGGTAGAGCTGAACATGCGGGCCGCCGCCCTCATAGCCGCGCGCCCACAGCCAGCCCTGATCGGACAGCAGCATGCCGACGCGCCCTTCGCCCCTGTGGTCGAGCAGGAGCAGGGGCTGCTCATCCGCGCCCTTCATCACCACTTCGCCCTGCGGGTTCTCGATGCGCACGGTGCGGAACCAGCGGCCCCAGCGCGGCGGCTCGCTGGCGGAGCCGTCGAGCCCGCGCGTTACGGGATGGCGCTGGCCGAGTTCGGTCAGGCGCGGATAGAACCCCTTGTCGATAACCTCGCCAGTGGGCATGGCGGGCAGGACGGACATCAACGGCGTGTTGGCGATGGTGCTGTAGCCGGCATATTCGGGACCGGCGGCGATCAGCAGCGCGCCGCCCTTTTCGACATATTCGGCGATGTAGTCGTAATAGAGGATCGGCAGCACGTCGCGGTGCTGGTAGCGGTCGAAGATGATGAGATCGAATTCGTCGATTTTTTCAACGAACAGTTCGCGCGTGGGAAATGCGATCAGCGACAGCTCATGGATCGGCGTCGCATCCTGCTTTTCCGGCGGGCGCAGAATGGTGAAATGGACCAGATCGACCGAGGCGTCCGACTTCAAAAGGTTGCGCCAGGTGCGCTCCCCCGCATGAGGCTCGCCCGACACCAGCAGCACGCGCAGGTTCTCACGGACGCCATCGACCAGCGCGATGGTGCGGTTGTTGGTGTCGGTGAGTTCGCCGCCTTCCACGGGAATGGACAGTTCGACGATGTTGCGGCCGGCATTGGGCACGGTGATCCGGAGAGGCATTTCGCGGCCGATCTGCGCCTGCGTGATGCCCGCCTGCCTGCCGTTGATGGCGATGCCGACATCCACCGTACCCTGATTTCCCCCGGTGGCGAGGACCTTGTAGGTCATGTCCAGCGGCTTGCCGACGAGGCCGAAGCGGGGGGCCTTTTCAAAGCGGATGCGGCGGTCCTTCTCGCCTTCATGGCCGGTGATCAGGGCATGGAGAGGCGCGTCGAAATCGGGCGCGGTGGCGGGCACGTCATGAACCTGACCGTCCGTGATCATCACGGCGCCGGCGATGCGGGAATTGGGCACGTCGCGGAACGCATTCTGCAATGCCGAGAAAAGCCGCGTTTCGGTGCGCTCGCCGGCCGCCGCGCCGCTGCGCCCCGTCTCGACCACCCGCACGTCGAACTGTCCGAAACGGGCGAGGCGCTCCTTCATGCCGGCAAGGGCGGCATCCGTCTGCTGTTCGCGTTCGCCGATGGACTGGCTCTGGCTGCGGTCGACCACGAGCGCGACGACGCTTTGCAAAGGCTCACGCTCCTCGTCCAGCAGCACCGGATTGAGAAGAGCGGCCGCCAGAGCGGCCAGCGCGATGGCGCGCATGACGGCGCCGCGCCGGCGCAGGAACAGGCCGGCAATCGCCAGCAGCGTCAGGGGAATGAACACGGCCGCCAGCAGGGGCCATGAAAGCAGCGGCTCGAAGGAAAGCGACCAGTTGCTCATGCGCGTCACTGCTCCAATCCTACTGGCCCAGCCGTTCGAGCAGGATCGGCACATGCACCTGATCGGATTTGTAATTGCCGGTCAGCATGTACATCATGATGTTGATGCCGCCGCGCAGCGCGTAAATTCGCTGCATCGGATCGGGCGGCACGGTTGGATATAGCGGGTCGCCACCGGCATCGACCGCCCATGCGCCGGCGAGATCGTTAGCCGTTATGAGAATGGGCGACACGCCGTCGCCGGTGCGCACGGGGCGGCTGTCGTCGCCGGAGGCGTCGAGCGAGGCTTCAACCCACATGGGGCCGCCATTGAAGCGGCCGGGAAACTCCGGCATCATGTAGAATGATTTGGTCAGAACGTGATCGGCGGGCACCGGTTCCAGCGGCGGAACATTGAGGCTGCCCAGAATGTCGCGCAGACGCCGGGTCGCGGGACTGGCGGAACCTTCGCCGAAGCCGCTCGAATACTGGTCGCGCGTGTCGAACAGCACCGTGCCGCCCTGACGCATATAGGCGTCGATGCGGGCGATGGCGTCTTCCTGCGGCATCGGGGCGGCCGGATCGATCGGCCAGTAGATCAGCGGGTAGAAGGCCAGTTCGTCCCTGGATATATCCACGCCTGCCGGCTCGCCGGGTTCCATCGAGGTTTTCTCGATCAGGAAGCGGGTGAGACCCTGAAGGCCGGCGCGGCTGACCGCATCGACACTCGAAATTCCAGTGATCACATAGGCGAGCCGTGTGGTCGAAATGGCTTCCATGGCGGCGGCATCGCCCGGTTTTTCATCCTGTGCGGATGCATGCCGGGATAACAGGAAAGGCAAGGCGGCGGCCAGCAGCAGGCAAGCGGCGACAGACACGGCTGCGTTGCGGCCCTTGCGAAGCCGCGCCAGAACGCCGCCCATCCACAGCACAGCCAGCGTATCGAGCGCCATCAGCCCCAGCGCGGCGGCGATGAAGGGCCCCTTGAGCGGGCTCGACCGATCGAAGGCATAGGCGATCTCCGTTACCGGAACCTGTGTCCGGGGCCGTTCGATCAGCCGCAGGCGGCTTTCGGAAGAAAGCAGATTATGGGCGAGAGCGCCGGCTTCCGATCCATACAGGCCGGGCGGGTTCTCCATCGTCACCGGAGCGCCGGAGCCCGGCATCAGCGGGCGCGCTTCGGGAGCGGGAGGAACAAGCGCGCCATCGGCGGCGATCATGCGATAGGGCGCAAGGGCCGCCGGCGTGGCGTCGGCGGGCGTTTCGATGCTGCCCTGATTGCGCGACAGCTGAACCACACGCTGGAGCATCTCCACGAAGCTGCCGGAGATCGGCAGGTTGGACCATGTCGCGGTCGGAGCGATATGGAACAGCACAAGGCTGCCCTTGCCGCGCCCGGCTCCCGTCACCAGCGGCGTGCCGTCGGCCAGGCTTGCCCATGTGCGGTCGACGATGTCCGCGGACGGCTCGGCCAGCACCTGCCGGCTGACGGTGACGTCGCGTGGTGGCGCGAGACCGGCGAAGGGGCCGGAGGAAGGAAATTCCGCCACCGGCTGCGGCGTCGTCCACGAAAGCGCGCCGCCGAAGCTGCGCTCGCCGCCACGCAGCCGCACGGGCAGCAGATCGTCGTTGCCGGCATTGGCAAGCCGCGGTCCCGCGAAACGCACCAGCGTGCCGCCGCCCTGCACCCAGGCGGCGAGCCTTGCCCGTGCCTGTTCGGGCATGGCGCTGACATCGGACATGATGATCATGGCCGGTTTCCGGTTAAGAATCTGGGGAATGGCCTCGGCAAGATCCGGATTTGACGGCTCGATCAGATCGGCGAAGGGCGAGAGCGCGCGGCTTATATAGTAGAGCGGCGACAACAGCGGCTGCGCCTGATCGGCTTCGGATTGCGAGATCAGCCCGACGCGGCGGCGTCTGGAGCTTTCGTCCAGAACCCATACCGCGCCGGCATGATGCTCGCCGTCGAGCGAGACCGAGGCGAAGTCGTTGCGCAGCTCCAGGGGCACGGTCATCGTCGCGGTGGCCGTATTCTCGCCGGCGGCGAAGGTGAGCACTGCGTCTGCGATGCGGCGGCCCTTGTCGTCGAAGACGCCGGCGGCGAGACGGGCGGGCGCGGCATTGCCCGGCGCGCGAATGGCGGTCAGCGCAAAGCCGTCCACCTCGTTTTCCGCCGCCGTCAGCGCGACGGGCGCCACGCGTTCCGGTGCCGCCCATATGAGGCTTGCCGCACCGCGCGCCAGAAGCGCATCGAAGGCCGGCTCGTCGCCCGGAGCTTCCAGACCGTCGCTGAGCACGGCGATGCCGGCCCCCGGCATCGCCGCGAGTGCTTCGCCAACGCGGGCATAGACCGCCTGCCGGTCGGTGGGGATCGGTCGCGGCATGGCCGCGCGCAGGCGATCGAGGGCTGCGTTGGCGTCGAAGGGGCCGATGTCGGCATTCGGCTTTTCGGCGGTGAAGGCAAGGATGACGGGAATGTCGGACGCATCCGCATCCGCGATAAGGCGCCGTGCGGTGGCGACGCGCTTGTCCCATCCGGGCGCCGAGGCCCAGCCATTGTCGACGACCAGCGCGAGGCCGGCTCCGCGCGCGGTCACTTCCTCGCGCGGGTTCAGCACCGGATCGGCAAGCGCCATGATGACGAGCGCGGCCATCGCAAGACGCAGCAGCGTCAGCCACCACGGGCTTTGTCTTGGGGTTTCCTCGCGTTTCAGCACGCGGGCGAGAATTTTCAGCGGCGGAAAAAGCTCGGCCTGGGGTCTGGGCGGGGTGAGGCGCAGCAGCCACCAGATCGCCGGCAGCGCCAGCAGCCCGAACAGCACCATCGGCGCGCCGAAGGAGAGCGGCAGCCAGCTCATGCCGGTTGCCTCCCGCTTTCCTTCGGGGCGCCGAAGCCGCTTGCCGCGCCCAGCGCCGCGTGGAGACGGACAAGCGCTTCGGAGGCCGGCCGGTCGGTGTGGCTGACGGTGAAACTCCAGCCGTGGCGTCTGGCATGAGCGGCGAGTTCTTCGCGGCGCGCCACATAAAGGCGGCGATAGCCGGCGGCCAGCGTTTCAGCCCTGCCTGCGGTCAGCTTGTCGCCGCTTTCGGGATCGGTGAATTCCGTGCGCCCCGAATAGGGGAAGGTTTCCTCGGCGGGATCGGCGATCTCGATCAGATGGGCGCGCACGCCGTTGCGGGTCAGCACGTTCAGCCACGCGAGCGTGTCCCCGACCGGGTCGAGGAAGTCGCCGATCAGAACCACGTCGCTGAAGCGCCTTATGCCAGCGAGGTCCGGCCTGTCGGGCAGTGCCGGTGCGTGGGTCAGGTGCGAGGCGATGCGTTCGGCGCCGCTGCGGGCGCTGAACGGGTCGGTCAGGCCGGGCCAGCCGATGCGCTCGCCGCCGCGCGACAGAAGCTCCGCCGCGGCCAGCGCCAGAACCAGCGCGCGCGATTGCTTGGACACGCTCGCCAGCGTCGATTTGTAGAGCATGGAAGCGGACATGTCCGCCCAAAGCCACACGGTGTGGGCGGCTTCCCATTCGCGGTCGCGCAGATAGGTGTGGTCGTCGCGGGCGGAACGGCGCCAGTCGATGCGGCTGACCGGTTCGCCGTCCACATAGGGCCGGAACTGCCAGAAATTCTCGCCGATGCCGCGTTTGCGCCGTCCGTGCCAGCCCGAAACCACGGTGTTGACGATGCGGCGCGCCTCGATCAGCAGGTCCGGCACGAGGGCTGCGCGCTGGCGCGCTCCCGCCAGCGCCTCACGCGCTTCGGCTGGAGCCTGAAACTCGCCGATCCTGGCCATCAGACCGCCTTTGCAAGCCTCGCCACGACATCGCGCACGCTCATGCCTTCGGCGCGGGCAGCGAAGGTCAGGGCCATGCGATGCTGGAGGACCGGTTCTGCCAGCGCCTTCACGTCGTCCACGGAAGGAGCCAGGCGCCCCTCATAGAGGGCGCGGGCGCGGGCGCACAGCGTCAGCGCCTGACTGGCCCGCGGGCCGGGGCCCCAGGCCACGTCGCGGTCGGTGTCGGCATTGCCCTGTCCGGGGCGCGCCGAGCGCACCAGCTTCAGGATCGCCTCGACCACGGTTTCGGGCACCGGCATGCGGCGGATGAGGGTCTGGATTTCCCTCAGCCGCTCCGGCGCGAGAATATTGGCGGCGCGGGCCTCGCAGGTTCCGGTCGTTTCCAGAAGAATGCGGCGTTCTGCCTCGATATCGGGATAAAGGATGTCGATCTGCATCAGGAAACGGTCGAGCTGGGCTTCGGGAAGGGGATAGGTGCCTTCCTGCTCCAGCGGGTTCTGCGTCGCCAGCACATGGAAGGGGGCGGGCAGATCATAGCGCTGGCCAGCCACGGTGACGTGGTATTCCTGCATGGATTGCAGCAGGGCCGACTGGGTGCGCGGCGAGGCGCGGTTGACCTCGTCGGCCATCAGCAGCTGGGCGAAGATGGGGCCGGGAATGAAACGGAAGGAACGGCGGCCGTTCTCGTCCTGCTCCATCACTTCGGAACCCAGAATGTCGGAAGGCATGAGGTCGGGCGTGAACTGGACGCGGCGGGTGTCGAGGCCGAGCACGATGCCGAGCGTTTCCACCAATTTGGTCTTGGCGAGGCCCGGCACGCCCACCAGCAGCGCATGGCCGCCGGCCAGAAGGGCCACCAGCGCGCGCTCCACCACGCTTTCCTGACCGAAGATCACCTTGCCGACGCCGCCGCGCACGGCCGTAATGTCGGCCAGAGCCTTCTCGGCCTGCGCGATCATGTCCTTTTCGCTGATCGGGCTTTCGGTGACGATGACGCTCATTATGCCTCGGTCCTCTGGTTTCGGCCCTTGCTTGCGGGCAACGGGTTGCCCACGATGCCGTGACTCGCAGCATTGCATAAAGACGCGAAGAGTCTAAATCACAGGCAAAGGCTGACAAGCGCGACAACAGTGACTATTTCGTGACCATGAGCGAACGCAAGCCAGATCAGGATCAAGGCCTCGCAACCGCCGCCGATGCGGGCGGGCTGGAGGCGCTGATCGCCCGCGCCGCGCGGCCCGGAAAGGGGTTGCCGCCTGTGGACAGGTGGAATCCGGATTTCTGCGGCGATCTCGATATGGAGATCGGCGCCGACGGAACATGGTTCTATCTCGGCACGCCGATCGGGCGTCCGGCGCTGGTGCGGCTGTTCTCGACCGTTCTGCGCAAGGACGAGGATGGCCGCACCTATCTGGTGACGCCGGTGGAAAAAGTCGGAATCCGCGTCGCCGATGCCCCCTTCGTGGCCGTCGAGGCCGATGTCTCGCAGCGGGCGGGGCAGCAGGTCGTTACCTTCCGCACCAATGTCGGCGATGTGGTCGAGGCCGGTCCCGGCCATCCCCTGCGCTTTGCCGAGGAAGAGGATACGGGGGGGCTGAAGCCCTACGTCCTGGTGCGCGGGCGACTGGAGGCGCTGGTTTCGCGCGCCGTCATGTATCAGCTTGTCGAATATGGCGAAGAGGTGGAGACGCCGGAAGGGCCCATGTTCGCGCTGCGCTCCGGCGGTGAGGTCTATCCGGTCATGCCGGTCGCCCGGCTGAAACGGCTTGGCGGTTGAAAGCCATGGTTGCGAAATCTCCGTTTTCGGCCGAAGCCTTCCGCATGCGGGCGCAGGCGCAGTCTCCCGCAGACGCGCCGGGGCAGATTTATGGCGATCATCGCTTCAACCCGGGTCATCCGCGGCTTGCGCTGGAAACCATGCAGTTGCGCCCGGCCGCCGTGCTGATCCCGGTCATCGACCATGGCGACGAAGCCACCGTTTTGCTCACCAAGCGTTCCGAGACGCTGCGCAACCATACCGGGCAGGTGGCGTTTCCGGGCGGGCGCGTGGATGCCACAGATCCCACCCCGGAATATACGGCGCTGCGCGAAACGCAGGAAGAAATCGGTCTGCCCGACAAGTTCATCGATGTCGTGGGGCGAATGCCTGATTATGTATCGGGTAGCGGATATCTCATCGCGCCGGTGCTCTCGGTGGTGAAACCCGGTTTCCGCCTCGATCTCAACCCGCATGAGGTGGACACGGCCTTCGAGGTGCCGCTGCGCTTCCTCATGGACCCGGCCAACCATCACCGCGACAGCCGCATGTGGAACGACCTCGAATGGTTCTTCTACCAGATGCCCTATGACGGCCAGCACATATGGGGCGTCACCGCCGGCATCATCCGCACCCTCTATGAAAGGCTCTATGCGTGAGCGACAAGGTAAGCGTTGCCGGGGCAAGCATTGCCGGGCGCGGCGAGTGGCTGGCGGACGAGCATTTGCAGCGCGTGCTGTCGGCTTTGGGCGCCGACGGCGAGGAAGCCCGCATCGTGGGCGGCGCGGTGCGCAACGCACTGCTCGGCCAGCCGGTGGCCGATGTCGACATCGCCACCACCAATCCGCCCGAGGAAGCCATGCGCCGTGCGAAGGAGGCCGGTTTCCGGCCGGTTCCGACGGGAATCGACCATGGGACCATAACGGTGGTCGCCGGCGGGCGGCCGTTCGAGGTCACGACGTTGCGCGCCGATGTCGAGACGGACGGCCGACATGCCCGCGTCGCATTCGGGCGTGACTGGAAGGCGGATGCGGAACGGCGCGACTTCACCATCAATGCGCTTTATGCCGAAGCGGACGGCACGGTCATCGATTTTGTCGGAGGGCTGGCCGATATCGCGGAGCGGCGGCTGCGTTTCATCGGCGATCCGGAGGCGCGCATCCGCGAGGATTATCTGCGCATTCTGCGTTTCTTCCGCTTTTTTGCCTGGTATGGCGGTGGCCGTCCCGACGGCGAAGGCCTGAAAGCCTGCGCCCGCCTGAAGGAAGGGCTCGACCGGCTTTCGGCCGAACGCGTCTGGGCGGAACTGAAGAAGCTGCTGTGCGCCCCCGATCCGTCCCGCGCCTTGTTGTGGATGCGCCAGTCCGGCGTGCTGTCGCGCATTCTTCCTGAAAGCGAGAAATGGGGCATTGACGCGATTCACGCGCTGGTGCGCGCCGAGGCCGATCTTAGCTGGCCGGTCGATGCGATATTGCGGCTGGAAGCGATGCTGCCGCCGGACGCTGCGCGCGTGAAGGATCTGGCGCGGCGCATGCGCATGTCGCGGGCGGAAGCGGACCGTCTGGAGAACTGGGCGCTCGCACCGGCCGTCCGGCCGGAGGTGACGGAAGGCGCGCTTGCCCGCCAGCTCTACGAAGGCGATGCCCAGGCAATGACCGACCGGCTTGCGCTTGCCCTTTCGTCGGCTCGCGCCCGCGCGGTGGAAGATGACCAGGCCCTCATGGCGGCCGGGGCGGCCGGGGCGGCCGGGGGTTTTGCCCGGCAACTCGGCTTCGTG
>JAZIHP010000032.1:0-40196 GCA_036678505.1 Alphaproteobacteria bacterium | reverse complement strand
GTGGAGCGCGGCCAGGTTCTGGCCAAGCCCGGTTCGGTCAAGCCGCACAAGAAGTTCAAGGCCGAGGCCTACATCCTGACGAAGGAAGAGGGTGGCCGTCATACGCCGTTCTTCACCAACTACCGTCCGCAGTTCTACTTCCGCACGACGGACGTGACCGGCATCGTGACGCTTCCCGAGGGCACCGAGATGGTGATGCCGGGCGACAACATCACGGTCGACGTGGAGCTGATCGTGCCGATCGCGATGGAAGAGCGCCTGCGCTTCGCCATCCGTGAAGGCGGCCGCACCGTCGGCGCCGGCATCGTCGCCGCAATCGTCGAATAAGAAGAAACAATCGATCTGTCGCGGGCGGGTGAAACGCCCGCGCCGCGCCAGAACAAGGAATAGACGAATGAACGGACAGAATATCCGCATACGCCTGAAAGCGTTCGACCACCGCGTGCTCGATGCTTCGACGCGGGAAATCGTTTCGACGGCCAAGCGCACCGGCGCCAACGTTCGCGGCCCGATTCCGCTGCCGACCCGCATCGAGAAGTTCACGGTCAACCGCTCGCCGCATGTGGACAAGAAGAGCCGCGAGCAGTTCGAGATGCGCACCCACAAGCGTCTTCTCGACATCGTGGATCCGACCCCGCAGACGGTTGACGCGCTCATGAAGCTCGATCTGGCCGCTGGCGTGGACGTCGAAATCAAGCTCTGAGAGCTTAAACATGAGCTCTGCGGGGCAACCCGGAGCTCCTCTGAAGGAAAATGAACCGATGCGTTCAGGTGTTATTGCACAAAAGGTGGGAATGACCCGCATCTATAACGATGCCGGTGAGCATGTCCCTGTCACGGTTCTCCGCATGGAGAACTGCCAGGTCGTGGCGCAGCGCACGCAGGAGAAGAACGGCTATACGGCTGTTCAGCTCGGCGTTGGCCTTGCCAAGGTCAAGAACACGTCGAAGGCGATGCGCGGCCATTTCGCCACCGCCTCCGTGGAGCCCAAGTCCAAGGTGGCCGAGTTTCGCGTCTCTGACGACAACCTGCTCGACGTCGGTGTCGAGATCACCGCCGACCACTTCGTCGCGGGCCAGAAGGTCGACGTCACCGGAACCTCGACCGGCAAGGGTTTCCAGGGTGTCATGAAGCGTCACAATTTCGGTGGCGGCCGTGCATCGCATGGTAACTCGGTGTCGCACCGTTCGCACGGTTCGACCGGTCAGCGCCAGGACCCCGGCAAGGTGTTCAAGGGCAAGAAGATGGCCGGCCATATGGGCGCGACCCGCGTCACCACCCAGAACGTCGAGGTCGTTTCGACCGATGTCGAGCGTGGACTGATCCTGATCCGCGGCGCCGTTCCCGGCACCAGAGGTGCATGGATCCTGGTGCGCGACGCCGTGAAGGCGGCGCTGCCCGAGAATGCGCCGAAGCCGGCGGCCTTCCGTGTCTCCGCCAGGGCGGCTGAAAAGACTGAAGCTCCGGCCAGCGAGGGAGCTGAATAATGGACATCAAGATCACAACGCTTGCCGGCCAGGATGCTGGCGAGGTTCAGCTTTCGGATGAGATTTTCGGTCTCGATCCGCGCGAGGACATCCTCCAGCGCGTCGTGCGCTGGCAGCTTGCCAAGAAGCAGCAGGGCACGCACAAGGCCAAGGGTCGTTCGGAAATCGCACGCACCGGCGCCAAGATGTACAAGCAGAAGGGTACGGGCCGCGCCCGTCACCATTCGGCCCGCGCACCGCAGTTCCGCGGCGGCGGCAAGGCGCACGGCCCGGTCGTCCGCAGCCATGAGCATGACCTGCCCAAGAAGGTGCGCGCTCTCGGCCTGAAGCATGCGCTCTCGGCCAAGGCCAGGGCCTCTTCGATCATCGTCGTCGATGAATTGAAGCTGGCGGAAGCCAAGACCAAGTCGCTGGTGGCGAGCCTGCAATCGCTTGGCCTCACCAACGCCCTGGTTATCGGCGGCGCGGAGCTGGACGCCAACTTCAAGCTGGCGGCCACCAACATACCCAACATCGACGTGCTGCCGGTTCAGGGCATCAACGTCTATGATATTCTGCGCCGCGGCACGCTGGTCCTTTCGAAGGCCGCCGTCGAGGCTCTCGAGGAGCGCTTCAAATGACCGATCTCCGCCACTACGACGTGATCGTCTCGCCGGCGATCACCGAAAAGTCGACCATGGCGTCCGAGCAGAACCAGGTTGTGTTCAACGTCGCCAAGAAGGCGACGAAGCCGGAAATCAAGGCTGCTGTCGAGGCGCTGTTCGGCGTCAAGGTTTCGGCAGTGAACACGCTTGTCCGCAAGGGCAAGGTCAAGCGCTTCCGCGGCACGATAGGCCGTCAGGGCGACGTCAAGAAGGCGGTCGTCACCCTCGTCGACGGCCATTCCATCGACGTCGCGACCGGCCTGTGAGCGAAGCGGCGAGGATAAGAAAATGGCATTGAAACACTATAACCCGATCACGCCAGGCACCCGCCAGCTGGTCATCGTCGACCGCGCCGGTCTGCACAAGGGCAAGCCTGTCAAGGGCCTGACCGAAGGCCTGACCAAGTCGGGCGGCCGCAACAACGCGGGTCGCATCACCGCCCGCTTCATCGGCGGCGGTCACAAGCGCACCTACCGCATCATCGACTTCAAGCGCCGCAAGCTCGATGTCGTCGGCACGGTGGAGCGTCTTGAGTACGATCCGAACCGCACGGCCTTCATTGCGCTGATAAAGTACGAAGACGGCGAGCTGAACTACATCCTGGCTCCGCAGCGCCTGGCTGCCGGCGACAAGGTCGTGGCCGGCGAAAGCGCGGACGTGAAGCCTGGCAACGCGATGCCGCTTTCGGCGATGCCGGTCGGCACGATCGTCCACAACATCGAGCTGAAGCCCGGCAAGGGCGGCCAGATCGCCCGTTCGGCGGGCGCCTATGGTCAGCTCGTCGGCCGCGACCAGGGCATGGCGATCCTGCGTCTGAATTCGGGTGAGCAGCGCATCGTTCACGGCTCCTGCTTCGCCACCGTTGGCGCGGTCTCCAATCCGGAACACGCCAACATCAAGGACGGCAAGGCCGGCCGTACCCGCTGGCGCGGCAAGCGTCCGCATAACCGCGGCGTAACCATGAACCCGGTCGACCACCCGCATGGCGGTGGTGAGGGACGCACGTCGGGTGGCCGTCATCCTGTGACGCCATGGGGCAAGCCGACCAAGGGCAAGAAGACGCGGTCCAACAAGGCGACCGATAAGTTTATCGTGCGCTCGCGTCATCAGCGTAAGAGCTAAGAAGAGGTAAGCCCCTGTGACTCGTTCTGTTTGGAAAGGCCCTTTCATCGACGGCTACCTTCTGAAGAAGGCAGACAAGGTTCGTGAAAGCGGTCGCAATGAGGTGATCAAGATGTGGAGCCGTCGCTCCACCATCCTGCCGCAGTTCGTCGGCCTCACCTTCGGTGTTTACAATGGTCAGAAGCATGTTCCCGTTTCGGTGAATGAGGACATGGTCGGCCACAAGTTCGGTGAATTTGCCCCGTCCCGTACCTATTACGGTCATGGAGCGGACAAGAAGGCGAAGAGGAAGTAACGATGGGCAAGGCCAAAGCTCCGCGCAGGCTTGCTGACAACGAGGCGCGTGCCGTTCTGCGCACGATCCGCGTCAGCCCGCAGAAGCTCAATCTGGTTGCCGCGCTCATCCGTGGCAAGAAGGTCCAGACTGCGCTGAACGATCTGGAATTCTCGCGCAAGCGTATTTCCGAAACCGTGAAGAAAACACTGGAATCGGCGATCGCAAACGCAGAGAACAACCATGATCTCGACGTTGATTCGCTGGTGGTGGCGGAAGCTTATGTTGGCAAGTCGATTGTCATGAAGCGCTTCCATGCCCGTGGCCGCGGTCGCGCCAGCCGGATCGAGAAGCCGTTTTCGCACCTCACGATCGTCGTTCGTGAAGTCGAAGAGAAAGGGGAGGCCGCATAATGGGCCAGAAAATCAATCCGATCGGTCTCCGCCTCGGCATCAACCGCACCTGGGATTCGCGCTGGTACGCGAACACCGGGGAGTACGGCAAGCTGCTGCATGAAGATCTGAAGATCCGCGAGTATCTGGAGAAGGAGCTGAAGCAGGCTGCCATTTCCAAGGTTGTGATCGAGCGTCCGCACAAGAAGTGCCGCGTGACCATCCATGCCGCTCGTCCGGGCCTGATCATCGGCAAGAAGGGCGCGGATATCGAGAAGCTTCGCAAGAAGCTGACCGAGATGACCCAGTCGGAAACGCATCTCAACATCGTTGAAGTGCGCAAGCCCGAGACCGACGCCACGCTGGTCGCGCAGTCGATCGCGCAGCAGCTTGAGCGCCGTATCGCTTTCCGCCGCGCCATGAAGCGCGCCGTTCAGTCGGCGATGCGTCTGGGCGCCGAGGGCATCCGGATCAACTGCTCCGGCCGTCTCGGCGGCGCCGAAATCGCGCGCATGGAGTGGTATCGCGAAGGTCGCGTTCCGCTGCACACGCTGCGCGCCGATGTGGACTACGGCACGGCCGAAGCCCAGACCGCCTACGGCATCTGCGGCGTGAAGGTGTGGGTATTCAAGGGCGAGATCCTCGAACACGATCCGATGGCTTCCGAGCGTCGGGCAACCGAGGGCGATGCCAACACTGGCGAGCGTAGCGATCGGGGCGGCCAGCGTCGTCGCGAGAACGCCTGATAATTGAGAATTTGGAGCAAGTAAGATGCTGCAGCCAAAGCGCACAAAGTTCCGCAAGCAGTTCAAGGGCCGTATCCACGGCACCGCCAAGGGCGGCACCGATCTGAATTTCGGTGGTTTCGGACTGAAGGCGCTGGAGCCGAACCGCGTCACCGCGCGTGAGATCGAGGCGGCCCGCCGCGCGATCACCCGTGAAATGAAGCGCGCCGGCCGCGTGTGGATCCGTATTTTTCCGGATCTTCCCGTGACGAGCAAGCCCACCGAAGTCCGCATGGGCAAGGGTAAGGGCTCGGTCGACTACTGGGCTTGCAGGGTCAAGCCGGGTCGCGTGATGTTCGAGATCGACGGCGTTCCCGAAGATGTTGCGCGTGAAGCGCTCCGTCTCGGTGCTGCCAAGCTTTCGGTGCGCACGCGCTTCGTGCAGCGTATCGCTGAATAAGGAAGAGCAGAGATGAAAGCTTCAGATATCCGCTCGAAGACGCAGGATCAGCTCTCTGACGAACTGGCTTCCCTGAAAAAGGAACAGTTCAACCTGCGCTTCCAGAAGGCCACCGGCCAGCTCGAGAAGACCGCCCGCGTCAAGCAGGTCCGCAAGGACATCGCGCGCATCAAGACCATTGCCGCGGAAAAAGCCGCGGCCAAGAAGGCATAAGGAAAAAACCATGCCGAAGCGTATTCTGCAGGGCGTCGTCGTCAGCGACAAGAATGACAAGACCGTCGTCGTGAAGGTGGAGCGTCGCTTCACCCATCCGGTGATGAAGAAGGTCGTGCGCATGTCGAAGAAGTACAAGGCGCACGATGAGAACAACACCCACAAGGTTGGCGACAGCGTCCTGATCCAGGAATCGGCGCCGATCTCGAAGGACAAGCGCTGGGTCGTCGTGGCCCAGGACCAGGCTTGATCGGGCGTTTGGCGAATTTTGGACAGACCGGGGAGGGCAGGGCCTCTCCCAATAGAGAAGAAAAAGGCGGCCAGTCATGATTCAGATGCAAACAAACCTCGACGTGGCGGATAATTCCGGCGCACGTCGTGTCATGTGCATCAAGGTGCTGGGCGGCTCGAAGCGGAAATACGCCTCCGTTGGCGACATCATCGTGGTGTCGATCAAGGAAGCCATTCCGCGCGGCCGCGTCAAGAAGGGTGATGTGATGAAGGCGGTCGTGGTTCGCACGGCCAAGGACATTCGTCGTCCCGACGGCAGCGTGATCCGGTTCGACAAGAACGCAGCGGTTCTGGTCGACAACAAGAAAGAGCCTGTGGGCACGCGCATCTTCGGGCCGGTTCCGCGCGAGCTTCGCGCGAAGAACCACATGAAGATCATTTCGCTCGCGCCTGAAGTGCTGTAAGGAGCCGCAATCATGCAAAAGATCCGTAAAGGCGACAAGGTTGTCGTCCTGGCCGGCAAGGACAAGGGCCGCTCCGGCGAAGTGCTTTCCGTGCAGCCAAAGGAAGACACCGCCATCGTGCGCGGTGTGAATCTCATTCGTCGCCACCAGAAGCAGACCCAGTCTCAGGAAGGCGGCATCATCACCAAGGAAGCGCCGATTCAACTGTCGAATCTCGCGATTGCCGACCCCAAGGATGGCAAGCCGACCCGCGTCGGCTTCCGCGTCGAGCAGGATGGCAAGAAGGTGCGTTTCGCCAAGCGCTCGGGAGAAACGATCAATGGCTAAGTCAGCACAGGCAGAAGCCAAGAACACGCCGCGCCTGAAGAAGGTCTACAGAGAGACCATTCGCAAGGCGCTGCAGGAGCAGTTCAGCTACTCCAACGAAATGCAGGTTCCGCGCATCGACAAGATCGTGCTGAACATGGGCGTCGGCGAGGCGACGGCGGATTCCAAGAAGCCGTCGGTCGCGGCCGAGGACCTTGGCCTGATCACCGGCCAGAAGGCCGTCATCACCCGCGCGCGCAAGTCGATCGCCGGCTTCAAGGTGCGCGAGCATATGCCGATCGGTGCGAAGGTTACCCTGCGCAACGAAAAAATGTATGAGTTCCTGGATCGTCTGGTGAACATCGCGCTGCCGCGCGTTCGCGACTTCCGTGGCCTCAATCCGAAGAGCTTTGACGGTCGTGGCAACTATGCCATGGGCCTCAAGGAGCACATCGTGTTCCCGGAGATCAACTACGACAAGGTTGATCAGATGTGGGGCATGGACATCATCGTTTGTACGACTGCGAAGACGGACGACGAAGCCCGGGCGTTGCTCAAGGCTTTCAACTTCCCCTTCCGCCAGTAACGGCAGCGAGAAAAGGAAAATCTGAAATGGCAAAGACCAGCTCAGTCGAGAAGAACAACAGGCGCCGCAAGCTTGTCGATCAGTACGCAGCCAGGCGTAAGGCGCTGAAGGACATCGTCATGGATCAGTCGCTGCCGCTTGAAGAGCGCTTTCGCGCTCAGCTCAAGCTGTCGGCTCTGCCGCGCAACTCGGCCAGGATTCGTATTCGCAACCGTTGTGAAGTCACCGGCCGTCCGCGCGCCTATTATCGCAAACTCAAGGTTTCGCGTATCGCGCTGCGCGATCTGGGCAATACGGGCAAGATCCCGGGCCTGGTCAAGTCGAGCTGGTAAGGAGTAGACGAGATGTCCCTGAGCGATCCTCTCGGCGATATGCTGACCCGTATCCGTAATGCCTACGGCCGCAAGAAGAACACCGTTTCCACGCCCGCTTCGCGTCTGCGTGCCCGTGTCCTGGACGTGCTGAAGGCTGAAGGTTATATCCGCGATTACAGCCAGACCGACTTCGACAACGGCAAGTCCGAGATCGAGATCGAGCTGAAGTATTTCGACGGCTCCCCGGTTGTGCGCGAGATTTCCCGCGTCTCGAAGCCCGGCCGCCGCGTTTATGTTTCGGCCCGGTCGATCCCGCAGGTTGCCAACGGCCTTGGAATCGCCATCCTTTCGACGCCCAAGGGCGTGATGGCCGATCACGAGGCCCGCGAACAGAATGTCGGCGGAGAAGTTCTCTGCCAGGTCTTCTGATCAGGTAACCGTTCCCGATAGGAATTGCCGGTGAGTGAAAAACTCCCGGCAGGACCTGAAACAATAAGAGTGACGAGGACAATACAATGTCTCGTATTGGTAAGAAGCCCCTATCCGTCCCGCAGGGCGTGACCGCGACGGTCGACGGTCAGACCGTTACGGCGAAGGGCCCGAAGGGTGAACTGAAGTTCGCCGTCAACGAAGAGGTTCTGGTCAAGCTGGAAAACGGCGAGATCAGCGTTGAGCCGCGCGACCAGTCCAAGGACGCCCGCTCCAAGTGGGGCATGTCCCGTTCGCAGATCGAGAATATCCTGATCGGCGTCAAGGACGGCTTCGAGCGCAAGCTCGAAATCCAGGGCGTTGGTTATCGTGCCGCCATGCAGGGCAGGAACATCCAGCTTTCGCTGGGCTTCAGCCATGAAGTGGTGTACGAGGCCCCCGAAGGCATCACGCTTGCCTGCCCGAAGCCGACCGAGATCAGCATCACCGGCATCGACAAGCAGATGGTTGGCCAGGTGGCTGCCGAGATCCGCGAATACCGCCAGCCGGAGCCCTACAAGGGCAAGGGCGTGCGCTATGCGGGCGAAAAGGTCTTCCGCAAGGAAGGCAAGAAGAAGTAACAACGTCAACGCCACGGGAAGGTGCCGCGGGAGACGGTTTCGTCTACCGCACATTCCGGTTTTTCGGACAGGGCAGCTCCCGTTTTACAAGGCAGGAAACAGAAAATGGCTTCCAAGGAAACCACCCAGCGCCGCGCCGCGCGTGTTCGCCGTCAGCTCAAGGCCGTTGCCAACGGTCGTCCGCGCCTTTCGGTTCACCGCACCTCGAAGAACATCTATGTTCAGCTCATCGACGACGCACAGGGCCGCACGCTGGCCGCCGCTTCGACGCTCGAGAAGGCTTTCCGCGACTCCAAGAAGACCGGCGCCGACGCCGCTGCCGCCGCCGAAGTGGGCAAGATGATCGCCGAGCGCGCCGTCAAGGCGGGCGTGAAAGAGGTCGTTTTCGACCGTGGCGCCTATATCTACCATGGCCGCATCAAGGCTCTTGCCGAGGCCGCCCGCGAGGGTGGACTGAGCTTCTAAGGCGTTTCGAACAAGTCAGCGACAAAAAAGTTGCTGACTTTTTCGTTCGGATCGTCCACAGGAGACGAAATTTCGCCGCCGGCATTCCCAGGCAGGAGTGCCGGCATTTCAGCAATCCGTGCTTCCGGAAAAAAATAAGGATCAGGACATGGCACAGGAACGTAGGGAAGGCGGCCGCGATCGCGGTCGTGACCGTGAAGAGCGCGACGACGGCATTGTCGACAAGCTGGTTCACATCAATCGCGTCGCCAAGGTGGTCAAGGGTGGCCGCCGCTTCGGCTTCGCCGCTCTCGTGGTCGTCGGCGACCAGAAGGGCCGCGTCGGCTTCGGTCACGGCAAGGCGCGCGAAGTGCCGGAAGCCATCCGCAAGGCAACCGAATCGGCCAAGCGCGACATGATTTTCGTGCCGCTGCGCTCGGGCCGTACGCTGCATCACGACGTCGAAGGCCGTCACGGCGCTGGCCGCGTGCTTCTGCGCACCGCCAAGCAGGGTACCGGCATCATCGCCGGCGGTCCGATGCGCGCTGTTTTCGAGACGCTCGGCATGCATGACGTGGTCGCCAAGTCGATGGGATCTTCCAATCCCTACAACATGATTCGCGCCACTTTCGACGCCCTGAAGAAGCAGCTTCATCCGAAGGATGTCGCCGCTGCTCGTGGCATCAAGTATTCGACCCTCCAGGCTCGTCGCGGCACCGCCGTGGCTGCCGAGGAATAGTCGGCGCTGACGAGGGACCACTATCATGGCAAAGAAAGCTACGAAGACCATCACTGTTGAGCAGGTCGGTTCGCCGATCCGCCGCCCGAAGGAGCAGCGTGCGACGCTGGTCGGCCTCGGCCTCAACAAGATGCACAAGCAGCGCACTCTGGAGGATACGCCTTCGGTGCGCGGCATGATCGCCGCCGTCTCGCATCTCGTCCGCGTTGTGGACGAGGGCTGAGCTACAGCGCAGGAGACCTGACATGAAACTCAACGAATTGCGTGATAACGAAGGCTCGACCCCTTCGAAGAAGCGCGTGGGCCGTGGCATCGGCTCGGGCCTCGGCAAGACCGGCGGCCGTGGCGTCAAGGGTCAGAAGTCGCGCTCCGGCGTGGCCATCAACGGCTTCGAGGGCGGCCAGATGCCGCTCTATCGCCGTCTGCCCAAGCGTGGCTTCAAGAACATTTTCGCGAAGAGCTACTCCGTGGTTTCTCTCGAGCGCATCCAGACGGCAATCGATGCCGGCAAGCTCGACGCCAAGGAAGTGGTGACGGCTGACGTGCTGGTGAAGGCCGGCGTCGTGCGTCGCGTCAAGGATGGTGTTCGCATCCTGTCCGGCGGCGAGCTGAAGGCCAAGGTTGCCTTCGACGTTGCCGGCGCCTCCAAGGCTGCGGTCGAGAAGATCGAGAAGGCCGGCGGCTCCATCAAGTTGCCGGAAGCGGCGGCCGCCGAATAATTTCGGGGTAATGAAGCGGCCGCGTCAATGCGGCCGCTTGCATCTTGGCTACGCCGGGCCTATCTCGGGGCTTCGGTTATACGCGCCGCCCGAAGCGGGCCCCCGCGTCGTCCTGCGGAGAATTTTGCATGGCTTCGGCTGCTGAACAACTGGCATCCAATCTCAATTTTGCGGCCTTCGCGAAGGCCGAAGATCTCAAGAAGCGCATCTGGTTTACCCTCGGTGCGCTCTTTGTGTATCGGCTGGGCACCTATATTCCGCTGCCGGGAATCAACCCCGACGCTTTTGCGCAGGCTTTCCAGCAGCAGAGCGGCGGCGTTCTTGGCATGTTCAACATGTTCGCCGGCGGCGCCGTCGAGCGCATGGCGATCTTCGCGCTGGGCATCATGCCCTATATTTCCGCGTCGATCATCATGCAGCTGATGACGTCCGTCGTTCCCACGCTCGAAGCCCTGAAAAAGGAAGGCGAGCAGGGGCGCAAGATCATCAACCAGTACACCCGTTATGGAACCGTCCTGCTGGCGCTGGTGCAATCCTATGGCATTGCCATCGGGCTTCAGGGCGGTAACAGCATCGTTTCGAATCCGGGGGTGTTCTTCCAGATTTCGACCGTCATCACCCTGACCGGCGGCACCATGTTCCTGATGTGGCTGGGCGAGCAGATCACCGCGCGCGGCATCGGCAACGGCATTTCGCTGATCATTTTCGCCGGCATCGTGGCAGGACTTCCGCACGCCATCAGCGGTACGCTGGAGCTGAGCCGGACCGGCGCCTTGTCCACCGGGCTTGTGCTGGCCGTCATGGTTCTTGCGGTGGTGGTTATCGGCATCATCGTTTTCGTCGAGCGCGCCCAGCGCCGGCTGCTGATCCAGTATCCGAAGCGTCAGGTCGGCAACCGCATGTTCCAGGGCGACACCTCGCACCTGCCGCTGAAGCTCAATACGGCCGGCGTTATTCCGCCTATCTTCGCCTCGTCGCTGCTGCTTCTGCCCGCGACGCTTGCCGGTTTCTCCAACACGCAGAACCTGCCTGCGTGGGCTTCGACCATTCTGACGGCACTCGGCCACGGTCAGCCCATCTACATGTTCCTGTATGGCGCGATGATCGTGTTCTTCGCTTTTTTCTATACCGCTATCGTCTTCAATCCGAAGGATACGGCCGACCAGCTCAAGAAGCATTCGGGCTTCATTCCCGGCTATCGCCCCGGCGAGCGGACCGCCGAGTACATCGACTATGTGCTCACCCGCATCACCGTGATCGGGGCCATCTATCTGGTCGCCATCTGCCTTATGCCGGAATATCTGATTGCGGCGACTGGCGTTCCTTTCTATCTCGGCGGCACCTCGCTTCTCATCGTGGTCAGCGTGACGCTTGATACTGTGGCTCAGATTCAGGGGCACCTGATCGCGCATCAGTATGAGGGACTGATCAAGAAGTCGAAGCTGCGTGGAGGCAAGAGGGGAAGATGAGGCTTATACTGCTGGGCCCGCCGGGAGCGGGCAAGGGAACCCAGGCTCAGAAGCTGGTCGGCAAATACGGTATCCCGCAGCTGTCGACGGGTGACATGCTTCGCGCCGCCGTCGCGGCCCGGACGCCGGTCGGCCAGAAGGCCAAGGCGGTCATGGATGCCGGCGAGCTGGTTTCGGACGCGATCGTCAATGCGATCGTTGCCGAGCGCATCGATCAGCCGGATTGCGCCCGGGGCTTCATCCTCGACGGCTATCCGCGCACGCTTGCCCAGGCCGATGCGGTCGAGGCGATGCTGAAAGAGCGCGGCCAGAAGCTCGATTCGGTGATTGAGCTTGTGGTCGATGACGGCGCTCTGGTGGGCCGTATCGTCAGACGCGCCGAAGAAGCCAGGGCCGCCGGGCAGCCGGTGCGCAAGGACGACAACCCGGAAGTGTTCGAGGAACGCCTGCGGGAATATTACAAGAAAACCGCTCCGCTGATCGGTTACTACCATGCCAAGGGCATGCTCAGGGGCGTCGATGGCATGGCGTCCATGGACGAGGTAACCGCGCAGATCGAGGCGTTGCTGCCCGAGACCGTCGGCTGAGTATCACGACTTCACTTGACGTAAGCCGTCATGTGAAGTATGGTGACCCCTCATTCCCACAAGGCGTGAGGTGGGCGTGCCCTTTTGGTGTGCTCGCTGGATTTTTGACTACCCCGCAGGGGCCGGCCTCCACCGGACGCGGGTAAACGCAACAGCGCCGGTCTGGACCGGCCCATATGGAGAACTGGAAGATGGCTCGTATAGCCGGTGTAAACATTCCGACCAACAAGCGCGTCGTGATCGCGCTTCAGTACATTCACGGTATCGGCAAGAAGTTCGCCCAGGAAATCGTCGACAAGGTCGGCATTCCGGCTGAGCGCCGCGTGAACCAGCTTACCGACGCCGAGGTTCTGGCTATCCGCGAGACCATCGACCGCGACTATCAGGTCGAGGGCGACCTGCGTCGCGAAGTTTCGATGAATATCAAGCGCCTGATGGATCTGGGCTGCTATCGCGGTCTGCGTCACCGTCGTTCGCTGCCGGTTCGCGGCCAGCGTACGCACACCAATGCGCGCACCCGCAAGGGTCCTGCCAAGGCGATCGCCGGCAAGAAGAAGTAATTTTTGGAACATGCGCGACCAGGGCAGCGTCGTGATGCTGTTTTGGGGCGCATGGCTCAAAAGGTGTAGCCGCTGGCATTACGGCGGTGCAGAGATCAACTGAAAGGACAAAAATGGCCAAGGAAGCCGCACGCGTTCGCCGTCGCGAACGTAAAAATATTTCGTCGGGTGTCGCTCACGTCAACTCGACCTTCAACAACACCATGATCACCATTTCCGACGCCCAGGGCAATGCGATCGCCTGGTCCTCGGCTGGCGCTCAAGGCTTCAAGGGCTCGCGCAAGTCGACCCCGTTCGCAGCCCAGATGGCTGCCGAAGACGCCGCCAAGAAGGCGCAGGAACACGGCATGCGCACGCTTGAGGTCGAGGTTTGCGGTCCCGGTTCGGGCCGTGAATCGGCTCTGCGCGCTCTTCAGGCCGCCGGTTTCACCATCACCTCCATCCGTGACGTGACGCCGATTCCGCACAATGGCTGCCGCCCGCGCAAGAAGCGTCGCGTCTGACTTTTTTCTCTCCGCTTGAGCGCCCCTGGGGCGCTTTTGCGGTTTTCCATGTCGCCCGCCACGATTGGATGGTGGTGGGGTAGCGGAAGGAAGACAATATGATCCAGAAAAACTGGCAAGAGCTGATCAAGCCGAACAAGGTCGAGTTCTCGTCAAGGAACAAGACGGTGACCACGCTGGTTGCCGAGCCTCTGGAGCGCGGTTACGGCCTCACGCTGGGCAATGCCCTGCGCCGGGTGCTGCTGTCGTCGCTGCGTGGCGCAGCCGTCACCGCGGTGCAGATCGACGGCGTCCTTCACGAGTTCTCCTCCATCGCCGGCGTTCGCGAGGACGTGACCGACATCGTTCTCAACATCAAGGAAATCGCCATCAGGATGGAAGGCGAGGGTCCCAAGCGCATGGTCGTGCGCAAGCAGGGCCCGGGCACCGTCACCGCCGGTGACATCCAGACCGTTGGCGATGTCGAGATCCTGAATCCCGACCATGTCATCTGCACGCTGGACGAGGGTGCGGAAATCCGCATGGAGTTCACCGTCGACACCGGCAAGGGCTACGTTCCTGCCGAGCGCAACCGGGCCGAGGATGCCCCGATCGGTCTTATCCCGGTCGACAGCCTCTACTCCCCGGTCAAGAAGGTCTCCTACAAGGTCGAGAACACCCGCCACGGCGAGGAGCTCGACAAGGACAAGCTGACCATGACCATCGAAACCGATGGTTCGGTGACCGGCGAGGACGCGGTGGCTTTCGCTGCCCGCATCCTTCAGGATCAGCTTGCCCTGTTCGTCAATTTCGAGGAGCCGCAGAAGGAAGCCGCCGCCGAGCAGGTGACGGAACTCGCCTTCAACCCGGCGCTTCTGAAGAAGGTGGACGAGCTGGAGCTTTCGGTCCGTTCGGCCAACTGCCTGAAGAACGACAACATCGTCTATATCGGCGACCTGATCCAGAAGACCGAGGCGGAAATGCTCCGCACTCCGAATTTCGGCCGCAAGTCGCTGAACGAGATCAAGGAAGTTCTGGCTTCCATGGGCCTGCACCTTGGAATGGAGGTTCAGGACTGGCCGCCGGAGAACATCGAAGATCTCGCCAAGCGTTACGAAGACCAGTACTGAGCCTGAATAGAGCATGGTACCGAGGACCGGATGCTCCGGTCCGACGGCCATGCGGAAAACCATCGGAGGCCGTGGTCTCCTGAACAGCTAAAGAAGGAAAAGAGCCATGCGCCACGGTTTCAAAGGCCGCCGTTTCTCCCGCAGTGCAAGCCATCGCAAGTCGATGCTCGCGAACCTTTCTGTTTCGCTCCTTGAGCACGAGCAGATCGTCACCACGCTGCCGAAGGCGAAGGATCTGCGTCCGATCGTCGAGAAGCTGGTCACCCTCGGCAAGCGCAGCGACCTGCACGCCCGCCGTCAGGTGATCGCTCAGATCGGCAATGAAGACGTCGTGAAGCGTCTGTTCGACACCATCGCCCCGCGCTACGCCAACCGCAACGGCGGCTATCTGCGCATCATGAAGGCGGGCTTCCGCCGCGGCGACAACGCGCCGCTGGCCGTGATCGAGTTCGTCGAGCGCGACACCTCGGCCAAGGGTGCTGCCGACCGTGTCCGCCTCGAAGCCGAAGCTGCTGCCGAGGCCGAAGTAGCCTGATATTCAGGTGTAGCTGGTTAATTGAAAAAGGCCGGGAGAGCGATCTCCCGGCCTTTTTCGCATTTTTTGAAGACAGCTCCGTTTCATGCCGGCCTTTCAGGTGCGCGCTGGCGACGCTTGCGAGCGTTGAAATAGGCGCGCGTGGGTCTCCACGCCAGCAGCAGCGCAATGATTGCCATGTAAAACCATTGCTGCGGCCCCACGATCTTTACCGACATGGCGTAGTGCAGAGCGCCGGCAGCAGCGGCGACGTAAATCAGCCGGTGCAGCCCGCCCCAGCGCGAGCCCAGCTTGCGGATCGACCAGTTGTTGGAGGTGAGCGCCAGCGGCAGGAGCGTCAGCAGTCCCGCCATGCCGATGGCGATGAAGGGACGCCGGGTTATATCCTCGACAATCGCCGCGAAATTCAGGAACCGATCGAGCACCATGTAGGTCGTGAAGTGCATCAGCGCATACCAGAACGCCAGCAGGCCGAGCGCGCGCCTGTAGCGCAACAGGTTGATGCCGGACAGATCGCGCAGCGGCGTGACCGCCAGCGTGGCGATGAGAAAACGCAGCGCCCACAACCCCAGCAAATGCTCGAATTCCTTTACGGGATTTCCCGGCAGCCGGCCGGTGGCGCCGAGCCAGAAGCCCCATGCGGCAGGAACGAGTCCCACGGCATAAAGCGCCCATGTGGAAGCATTTCGCAGGCGCGGCGGCAGGATTGCCCGAAATGCGGCCATCAGAAATTGGCTTCCAGATCCATGCCGGCATAGAGGTCGGCCACGTCCCCGGCATAGCCGTTGAAGGGCAGGGTGGGATGACGGTTCGCGCCGAAAAAACCGCTTTCGCCGATGCGGATTTCATTGGCCTGGCTCCAGCGCGGGTGATCGACTGCCGGATTGACGTTGGCGAAGAAGCCGTATTCATGCGGCGCCAGAATGTTCCAGCTGGTCGGCGGTTGCTTGTCGGTCAACGTGATGCGCACGATGGATTTGATGCCCTTGAAGCCATATTTCCACGGCACCACAAGACGCACGGGCGCACCGTTTTGATTGGGCAATGTCTTGCCATAGAGACCGAGCGCCAGAATCGTCAGCGGATGGCGCGCCTCGTCCAGCCGCAGGCCTTCGACATAGGGCCAGTCGACAGACTGGAAATAGCCGCTCTGGCCGGGCATCTGGTCCGGCCGCACCACCGTCTCGAAGGCCACATATCTGGCCGGCCCGAGCGGCTCGACCTTGTCGAGAAGGGCCGACAGGGGAAATCCCGTCCATGGGATGACCATGGACCAGGCCTCGACGCAGCGCATGCGATAGATGCGCTCTTCAAGCGGGAAGGCCAGAAGATCGTCCAGTCCGAATTCACGCGGCTTCTTCACCATTCCGTCGATCCTGACGGTCCATGGCGCCGGTTCGAATTTTCCCGATCTGGACTGCGGATCGCCCTTGCCGGGACCGAACTCATAGAAATTGTTGTAGGAAGTGATGTCCTTTTCCGAGGTCGGCTTCTCATCGGTCGAGAAGGAGCTCTCCTTTGCCGTGAGCGGCTTTGCAGCGGCCGGCAAGGTGGCGCCGAACGCAAGCAGGCCGGCCGCGCCCGCCAGAAACCGGCGGCGATCGAGAAAGACAGGTTCCGGAGTGATGTCCGAAGCGGAGATTTGATGAAAGAAACCGGCAGCCATCGGCGTTGCCTCGCTGGCATTGTCCTTGTCGCGCGCTCAGTTATATAACGCCTGCGTGGCCCGGTTTCGACCCTCGCGACCGGCCATGCCGGCCACATTTTCGTGCAGGCGGCCGCATGGCTTGCCCGGCGCTTCGAGAGCGGGGAAAAATCCTGCCGGTTGAATGAAAGGCAGGCTTTCGCGAAATCTTTCTCACATGCCTTGAAGGAGGCGAAAAATCAGGCTTATCAGCCTTTCATTCTGCACAATCATCACGACAATGCGCCGTGATATCGTCCGGAGGATTCGTCCATGGTTGCCAAGCGCCTCAGCCTAGCCTTCATAGGCGCCCTGTCCTTGCTACTTGCGGCGCCCTGGGTGCCTTATGCGGTTTCGCAGGAAAAGAAGGAATCGCCCGGGCTGTCGGAGGTGCTAACGGATCTTCTTCAGGGATCGGGCAGGGGCGGGGACAGCGGCGATGACCGCCGCGTGCCCTTCGGGCGCGATGAGGTTCAGCTCTCCTACGCGCCGCTGGTCAGGCAGACCGCACCGGCCGTGGTCAATGTCTATGCCTCCCAGACCGCGCGCGTGCGTTCGCCTTTCGATGGCGACCCGTTCTTCGAACAGTTCTTCGGCCGTTCCATGCCGCGCTCGCAGTCTTCGCTCGGATCGGGTGTTCTGGTCGATGAGGCGGGTTTCATCGTCACCAATTTCCATGTGATCAAGGATGCGGACGAGGTGAAGGTGGCCATGTCCGATGGCCGCGAATTCACCAGCAAGGTGCTGCTCAAGGACGAGTCGCTCGACCTTGCCGTGCTGAAGATCGATTCCGACAAGCCGTTCCCGGTCATCGCTATCGGCGATTCCGATGCCTTGCAGGTGGGCGACCTTGTGCTCGCCATCGGCAATCCGTTCGGCGTCGGCCAGACGACGACGTCCGGCATCGTCTCGGCGCTGGCGCGCAGCCACATCGGCATCTCCGATTCCGGCTTCTTCATCCAGACCGATGCAGCCATCAATCCCGGAAATTCCGGTGGCGGCCTGATCAACATGGGCGGCCAGCTCGTGGGCATCAACACGGCGATCTACAGCCGCAGCGGCGGCTCGATCGGCATCGGCTTCGCCATTCCCTCCAACATGGTGCATGCCTTTGTCGAGGCTGCCAGGTCTGGCCGCGATTTCTTCGAGCGCCCCTATATCGGCGCGACTTTCGAACCGGTCACGCCCCAGATCGCTGAATCGCTCGGCATGGAAATGCCGCACGGCGCTCTGGTTTCGGCGGTCGAGGCGGGCGGCCCCTCGGAAGAGGCGGGCCTGCGCCCCGGCGACGTGGTGCTGAGTTTCAACGGCGCCCGCATCGAGGGCGTGGATGCGCTGGGCTACCGTCTTGCAACGCAGCCGATCGGCACGCAGGCCGAGCTTGGCATCCTGAGCAAGGGCGATGAAAAGAAAGTCGATATCGCCTTGCAGCGCGCGCCGGAAGGCGCGGCAACGGTGCAGGTGCAGTTGCGCGGCCGCAGCCCCTTTGCCGGCGCGAAGGTGGCCGAATTGTCGCCGCGGCTTGCCCAGCGTCTGGGCATGAATGCCGACGCCAAAGGGGTGGCTGTCGTGGAGGTGGACCGCAATTCGCCGGCCGGCGATTTCGGCCTCAGACCCGGCGACATCGTGCGCGAGGTCAACGGCCAGACCATCGACAGCGCAAGCAGGCTCTCCGATGCATCGCAACAGAATGCGCGCTGGTGGCGTTTTACCATCGAACGCAACGGCCAGCTGATGCGCCAGGTCCTGCGGTACTGAGACGGCGTGCAAATGGCTGATCTGTTCGGTTCCGCAACCCCTGAAGCGCGCCCGCCCGGCCAGCCGCTGGCAGACAGGCTGCGGCCAAAGGCGCTTGCCGAGGTGGTCGGGCAGGAGCATCTGACCGGTGCCGACGGAGCGCTGTCGCGCATGATCCGCTCCGGTTCGCTGGGTTCGATGATCTTCTGGGGACTTCCCGGCACCGGCAAGACCACCGTGGCGCGGCTGCTGGCGGGCGAGACGAGCCTCGCCTTCGAGCAGATTTCGGCGATTTTCACCGGGGTTGCCGATCTCAAGAAGGTATTCGAGACAGCGCGCCTGCGCCGCGCAAACGGCCGCCAGACCCTGCTCTTCGTGGACGAAATTCATCGCTTCAACCGCGCCCAGCAGGACAGTTTTCTGCCCGTGATGGAGGACGGAACCGTCATTCTGGTTGGCGCGACGACGGAAAATCCGTCTTTCGAGCTGAATGCCGCACTTCTGTCGCGCGCGCGTGTGCTGACCTTCCGGTCTCTGGATGAGGACAGCATCGCAAAGCTTCTTTCGCGCGCCGAGGAAACGGAAGGCAAGCCGCTGCCCCTCGATGAGGAAGCGAGGGCGGCGCTGATCCGCATGGCCGATGGCGACGGGCGCGCCTCGCTCACCCTTTCCGAGGAAGTGTGGCGCGCGGCGGGGCCGGACGAGACCTTCGACGCGGAGACCCTGCTGAACGTCGTGCAGCGGCGCGCTCCGATCTACGACAAGGGACAGGACGGGCATTACAACCTGATTTCCGCCCTGCACAAATCCGTGCGCGGCTCCGATCCCGATGCGGCGCTCTATTATCTTGCCCGCATGTTCGATGCCGGCGAAGACCCGCTCTTTCTCGGCCGCCGGCTGGTGCGCATGGCGGTGGAAGACATCGGCCTCGCCGATCCGCAGGCGCTGGCGGTGTGCAACGCCGCCAAGGACGCCTATGATTTTCTGGGGTCCCCGGAAGGCGAACTGGCGCTGGCGCAGGCCTGCGTCTACCTCGCCACCGCCCCCAAGTCGAATGCGGTCTACACCGCCTACAAGGCCTCGATGCGGGCGGCGAAGGAGTTCGGCTCCCTTCTGCCGCCACGGCACATTCTCAATGCGCCGACGAAGCTGATGAAGCAAGAGAACTACGGCGCCGGCTATCGCTACGACCATGACGAGCCGGACGCTTTTTCCGGGCAGGACTACTTTCCGGAAAAGATGGGCCGCAAGACCTTTTACGATCCGCCCGAGCGTGGTTTCGAGCGCGAAATCAGGAAACGCCTTGAATACTGGGCGAAGCTGCGCAAGGAACGCGGCTGATACGATAAATCCCCGGTGTGGCAAGGCCGCTCGCAAAAGCGGGCGCTTGGTGCTATCTGGCGGCCGGGATCAATGGACAGGCTCATGGCAGGCGTAGAACAGATAATGGTTGAGGCCGGCGAGGCCGGCATGCGGCTCGACCGCTGGTTCAAGGCTCACTATCCGGGGCTGGGTTTCGGACATTTGCAGAAGTTGCTGCGCTCCGGGCAGGTTCGGGTCAATGGAGGGCGCGCCAAGGCCGATACGCGCGTCGAGCCCGGCCATGTCATCCGCATTCCGCCGCTTGAGGTGGACCGCAAGGCCAGCGAGCACATGACCGGCCATTCCATCCGCAATCAGGACGACGGCGATGTGCTGGCCCGCATGCTGCTGCATGAGGACCCGAAGGTCTATGTGTTCAACAAGCCGGCCGGTCTTGCCGTGCAGGGCGGCTCGGGCGTGACCCGCAATGTCGACGACATGCTGGAGGCCCTGCGCAACAAGAAGGGCGAGAAACCGCGCCTCGTCCACCGTCTGGACCGGGACACGTCCGGCGTGCTCGTGGTGGCGCGCACGCGGCTGGCGGCGATGAAGCTTTCGGAATCGTTCCGCCACCGCGAGACGAAGAAGACCTACTGGGCGCTGGTGAAGGGCGTTCCGCCGAAGCGCGAGGACAAGATTTCCACCTGGCTGATCAAGGAGCAGACGCCGGATGGCGACCGCATGCGGGTTGCAAAACACGGCGAGAAGGGCTCCGACCATGCCGTGAGCTTCTACCGCGTTATAGAGCAGGCGGCGCAGTCGCTCTCCTGGCTGGAAATGGAGCCTTATACGGGCCGCACCCATCAGTTGCGCGTTCATGCAGCCTATATCGGCTGCCCGATCATCGGCGATCCGAAATATTTCGAGGCCGACACCAACTGGGATTTTCCGGGCGGAATGCAGAACCGGTTGCACCTGCATGCGCGCCGCATCGTCATTCCGCATCCCGATGGCGGCAAGATCGACGTCACCGCGCCCATGCCGCAACATATGCGCCAGAGCTGGAATTTGCTCGGCTTCGACGAGCAGAATGCCGAGGACGAACAATGAGCGGTTCACCGGACAAGGGCGGGAAGCCGGACAGGCGCGATATGCTGAAAGACGTTGAAAACAGCATTCAGCTGTCGGATCCCGACCCGGTCAAACGCGCCCGAATTCAGATGCGGACCCCTTTGCCGAAGCGCTTCTACAAGCAGGCCGCCATTGTGCGGGATGGAGACCGCTTTGCCGTTCATCTCGATGGCAAGCCGGTGCGCACGCCCGGCAAAAACCTGCTCGCATTGCCGACCGAAGCGGCGGCGCAGCTGGTGGCGCAGGAGTTCGAGGCCCAGACCGAAGTCATCGATCCGGTGACCATGCCGGTCCTGCGGCTGGCCAACACTGCAATCGATGGCGTGGCAACCGATCCGCAGGCGGTGCTGGAGGATATTCTGCGCTTTGCCTCGACCGATATGCTTTGCTATCGGGCAGACGCGCCGCAGGGGCTGGTCGAGCAGCAGAACAAGCACTGGGATCCGGTGCTCGACTGGGTCCAGGCGGGCGTGAGCGCGCGGTTCAACCTTGCCGAAGGCATCATGCATGTCGAACAGCCGCGCGAGTCGATTGCGGTGCTGGGCGCATGGCTGGCGCGGCGCAATGATCCTTTTCGTCTGGCCGCTCTGCATGTGATGACATCGCTGACCGGTTCGGCCCTGCTGGCGCTGGCGGTGGAGGCCCGTGAGCTGGAAGCGGACGCCGCATGGCTGGCGGCTCATGTCGATGAGGACTGGCAGATCGCCCGGTGGGGACAGGATGCCGAAGCCATGACGCGGCGCGCGCAACGGCATCGGGATTTTTTCTGTGCGGTAAAGCTTCTCGACAGTCTGGACTGAGCCGGGCGTCGGCGGACCTGTCCGCCACGGATCGATCGGTTGCCCGCCAAGGAAGAAACCGCCCCGTTTTTGAGCGCGCCGCGATCTTTCAGATCGGCGCCTTGCGCTTCAAGTTCTTGTTCTTATGCATGTCGCTGCCTGGAAACCGGTTCGGATGATCTTCGGCTATTCGGAAGCCGCGCTGCATTCGAGTACGGGCTTTGCATCTTCACCGGCGCTGAGATCGCGCAAGGTTGCGTCGTCGCCCTTCGACCACCACTCATACTGGCCCGATGCGTAGCGGGCTCCCGAAGCGGCCATGACCGAAGCAAAGACGGTGGATTTTCCATCGACCGGCAGGATGGCCAGAAAATTCGGTTCCGCATTCACATAGCTCACCGAAAGGCTTTCATCCGCGCATTTGTAGGTAACGGTGTTCACGCTCGCCTCGCCGGAGGCATCGAGCGAGAGCGTGATATGGGGCTGTGCCTGTTGGGCATATGCGGAAGCGGAAGCCATGCAGGCTGCAAATCCGGCGGCGGCGATGAGGCGAAGATGATGCATGTCTGGCTCCTGCTCATGATGCAATGCACGCATGTTCACCATTGCGGGGGAAGAGGGTCAAGCAGGCGGCGCCGATTTGACGTATGGCGTGCCTTGCGTCCGGTTTGTTCCTGGTCACCGGTTTGTTCCTGGTCAGTTGCCGGTCGCGATGACTGCGCCGAGCGCTGCGCCGCCAAGTCCGCCGACCACTGCGCCTCCGGTTCCGCCTGCGGCTGCGCCGGCCAGAGCGCCCGAGCCCGCACCGATGGCGGCGCCGCTGGCCGTGCGCATGGCTTGCGAGGAGCCGCATCCTGACAGCGATGCGGCCGCGAGGGCGATGATCAGAACCCTGCTCATGACGATTCTCCGAAAAAACATGATTTTTCCGGGCCCTCGGGAAAGAGGGTTAAGATTTCATTGCACCGTGCGTTCAGCCGGCGATCAGGGCCATCACGCCGTCGGCCACGAATTGTACGGCCAGCGCTGCCAGAATGACGCCCAGCAGGCGGGTGAGGATGGAGCGGCCGGTCTCGCCCAGAATGCGGTCGATGCGTTCGGCCAGCAGGAACACCAGATAGGTAACGGCAAGACACAGGAAGATGATGCCGACAAGCGCTGCCTGAGCGGCAAAACCCTGGAAGGAACTCGACAGAAGCACGGTGGCGGAGATCGCGCCGGGACCCGCGATCAGGGGAATGGCAAGCGGGAAGGCGGCGATATTGTGGATATGGTCGCGCGTGATGGCGACATCGGAAATCTTTTCCTTGCGATCGTTGCGCTTCTCGAAAACCATCTCGAAGGCGATGAAGAACAGCAGGAAGCCGCCGGCCACCCGGAAAGCTGCCAGCGTGATGCCGAAAACGGACAGGATGGCCGAGCCCGCGACCGCGAAAAGCGCCAATAGCGCAAAGCCGATGACGCTTGCGCGAACCGAGACCTGCTTGCGCTGGGCGCGGTTCATGTTGCGCGTTACGGCGAGGAAAAGGGGCGCCAGTCCCGGCGGGTCGATCGTTACGAGCAGCGTAACGAATGCATTGAAAAGACTGTCGAAATTAGGCATTGGCGTTGGTCCCCGATCCGATCAGGCTAGAGCGTTTTTCAGGAAAAGTGGAAACACTTTTCCGGTTCGGAAACGCGTCAAAACAAAGACTTGGAGCCGTTCGTCGATTCCGTGAAGCCATGAACGGCTCTAGCGCAAGACGATCCCCGGCGCCAGAGATGGGAGAGCGACGGGAGCGCTTATTCGGGCGGCCGGGGCCGTGCCGGTGTGAGGCTGGTTTGCAGATTTTCCCAAAAAACCCATATCCATTTGAAATAACGTGGAAAATCAGTTCTGGAAAAGATCGCTGGCTGTTGGAGAATTGAGGGTCGTTCCTATATAAGAGAGGAATGATTCCCAGAATGTGTGACATGATTTGACCGACCAAGATACACCGCGCGGTGCCGGCGGCGATCCGACCGGCATCGAACCGATTTCCATCGTCGAGGAGATGCAGCGCTCCTATCTCGATTACGCCATGAGCGTGATCGTCAGCCGCGCTCTGCCTGACGTTCGCGACGGCCTCAAGCCTGTCCACCGCCGCATCCTCTATGCGTCCCATGAAAGCGGTTACCACTGGAACCGCAAATATGTGAAGTCGGCCCGCCCCGTGGCCGACGTGATGGGTAAATACCATCCGCACGGCGACGCCTCGATCTACGACGCGTTGGTGCGCATGGCGCAGAACTGGTCGATGAGCGTGCCGCTGATCGACGGTCAGGGCAATTTCGGCTCCATCGACGGCGATCCGCCGGCGGCCATGCGCTACACGGAAGCGCGCCTCGCCAGGGTCGCCCACGAGCTGCTTGAGGATATCGACAAGGACACGGTCGACTTTCAGGATACTTATGACGCTTCCGGCCGGGAGCCGCGCGTCGTTCCGGCGCGTTTTCCGAACCTCCTGGTCAATGGCTCGGGCGGCATCGCGGTCGGTATGGCCACCAATATTCCGCCGCACAATCTGGCCGAGGTCTGCAACGGCGCCATCGCCATCATCGACAATCCCGCCATCGATCTGACCGACCTGATGGAGATCATTCCCGGTCCCGATTTCCCGACGGGGGGTATCATTCTCGGCCGTTCGGGCATCTACAATGCCTATTCGGCGGGCCGCGGCTCCATCGTCATGCGCGGCAAGGTCGATATCGAGCCTATGCGCGGCGACCGCGAGGCGATCGTCATCACCGAAGTTCCCTATCAGGTGAACAAGGCCTCGATGATCGAGAAGATGGCCGAGCTGGTGCGCGACAAGCGCATCGAGGGCATTTCCGATATCCGCGATGAAAGCGACCGTCAGGGCTATCGCGTCGTCGTCGAGCTGAAGCGCGACGCCAATGCCGAGGTGATCCTCAACCAGCTTTACCGCTACACGCCTCTGCAAACCTCGTTCGGCGCCAATGTGGTGGCGCTGAATGGCGGCAAGCCGGAGGTCATGACGCTCATCGACATGCTGAAGGCCTTCGCGACATTCCGCGAGGAGGTGATCAGCCGCCGCACCAAATATCTGCTGCGCAAGGCGCGCGACAGGGCCCATGTGCTCGTTGGCCTGGCGATTGCCGTCGCCAACATCGATGAAGTCATCAAGCTGATCCGCCATGCGCCCGATCCGCAGACGGCGCGTGAGCAGCTGATGGAGCGCCGCTGGCCGGCGGCGGATGTGGAATCGCTGATCCATCTGATCGACGATCCGCGCCACCGCATCAACGAGGACGGCACCTACAACCTCTCCGAGGAACAGGCGCGCGCCATCCTCGAGCTGCGTTTGCAGCGCCTGACAGCACTTGGCCGCGACGAGATCGCCGATGAGCTGAACACGATCGGCGAGGAAATCCGCGACTATCTGGACATTCTGTCCTCGCGGGCCCGCATCCAGCAGATCGTCAAGGATGAGTTGATCGCCGTTCGCGACGAGTTCGGGGTGCCGCGCCGCACCGAGCTTGCCGATGGCGGCGCCGACATGGATGACGAAGACCTCATCCAGCGTGAGGATATGGTCGTTACCGTCAGCCATTCCGGCTATATCAAGCGCGTGCCGCTGTCGCTCTACCGGGCGCAGCGTCGCGGCGGCAAGGGCCGGTCCGGCATGTCCACCAAGAACGAGGATTTCGTCACCCGGCTGTTCGTGGCCAACACGCACACGCCGGTGCTGTTCTTCTCCTCGCGCGGCATCGTCTATAAGGAAAAGGTCTGGCGCCTGCCCATCGGCAGCCCGCAATCGCGCGGCAAGGCGCTCATCAACATGCTGCCATTGCAGCAGGGCGAGCGCATCACCACCATCATGCCGCTGCCCGAGGACGAGGCAAGCTGGGGCGAGCTGGATGTGATGTTCGCCACCACCCGCGGCACCGTGCGCCGCAACAAGCTGTCCGATTTCGTCGACGTCAAGCGCAATGGCAAGATCGCCATGAAGCTCGACGAAGGCGACGAAATTCTGGGCGTCGAGACCTGCACCGAGGGCGACGACGTGCTGCTGACCGTGGCGTCGGGACAATGCATCCGCTTCTCCGTCTCGGACGTGCGCGTGTTTGCCGGCCGCAATTCGGTTGGCGTGCGCGGCATATCGATGACGGAAGGCGACAGCGCCATTTCCATGACGGTCATCGAGCATGTCGATGCAAGCCCGGCCGAGCGCGCCGCCTATCTCAAGCGCGCTGCCGTCGAACGGCGTCTGTTGTCGGGCAATGGCGACGACGAGGAAATCGCGCTCACCAATGAAGAGATCGGCGAGGATGCGCAGATCGATGACGAGCGCTATGAGTTCCTGAAGGCGCATGAGCAGTTCGTGCTCACGGTTACCGAATTCGGCTATGGCAAGCGCTCGTCGTCCTATGATTTCCGGCTGACCAACCGTGGCGGCAAGGGCATTCGTGCCACCGATGTCTCCAAGGTCGATGAAATCGGCAGGCTGGTGGCCACATTCCCCGTCGGCGACGACGACCAGATCATGCTGGTTTCGGATGGCGGCACGGTGATCCGCGTGCCTGTTCATGGCATTCGCTTCGCCAGCCGCGCCACCAAGGGCGTCACCATCTTCAACACCGCCGCCGGCGAGAAGGTGGTTTCGGTCGAGCGGATTTCCGAGCCGGGCTCTGACAGCGATGAAAACGGCGACGATGAAAACGGCGAGGCCGAAAACGGAGCGGGCGAGGGGGCTGAAAGCGCCGTTGCAGGCGGCGGTGTTACGGTAACTCCCGAAGGCGGCGCGCCGCAGGCGGAGTGATCCGCCAGGGCCCGGTGCGTTTCCGCGAGATCGCCTCGTGCAATCCCTACAGCTGGCAATCCCTACAACTGGTAGGGATTGCGCGGGCGCAGCGGGAAACCGGCCGGGCGGCGTTGGCAGCGGCTGCGTTCCGCCTCCCGATGCAGTCCGAAAACCGTTGCTATCAGCATCGCGATAGTCATGGCGGCGGCGAGCATGTAGATAATCATGATCGTATCTCCTGTCACCTGAACGCGTGAAGGCGGCTTTGGTTTCATGCTGATCGTGCCTGATCGTGCCTGAACGTTCGGGAGCCAATCATTCTGGGGCCGATCGTGCAGGCAGGTTGGGCGATTTGCGTTGAACGGCTTCTGATATGCCCGTTCATCACATGTTCACCCGGCCGAAAGCCGTTTGAAGAAGGTCCGATTCAGGCAGCCGGTGCGTTGCGTTCGGCTTCGGCTGTCTCTAGAAGCTATTTGTCATGAACGAACGTATCGCCATTTACGCGGGCTCCTTCGATCCGCTCACCAACGGTCATCTGGACGTGCTGAAAGCGTCGCTTGCCATAGCCGACAAGGTCTATGCCGCCATCGGCATTCACCCGGGCAAGAAGCCGCTGTTCTCGTTTGAGGAGCGCGTCGGCCTGATCCGCACCGTTGCCCGCAACGAACTGGGCGACGACAGCGAGCGCATTTCCGTGGTCTCGTTCGACGGGCTGGTGGTGGACGCGGCGCGCCGGCTCGGTGCCTCGATCATGATTCGCGGTCTGCGCGATGGAACCGATCTCGACTACGAGATGCAGATGGCCGGCATGAACGAAGTGATGGCGCCGGACCTTCAGACGATCTTTCTGCCGGCAAGCCCTTCGGTGCGAACCATTACCGCCACACTCGTGCGGCAGATCGCGGGGATGGGCGGCAACATCGAACCGTTCGTGCCCGCTGCGGTCGTTTCACCGCTGAAAGCCAAATTCGCGAAATAGCTGGAGATATTCCATTATGTTCAAGAAGCTCGCGGCCTTTGCCATCGTGGTTGGCGGCCTTGCCACCGCTGCGCTTCCCGCAACGGCTGCCGAACCGGAAGACACCCTTGTGCTGACGCTCAAGTATGGCGATGTCACCATCGGGTTGCGCCCCGACCTGGCGCCCAGGCATGTCGAGCAGATCAGGAAGCTGGTCCGCGACGGCGCTTATGACAATGTGGCGTTCCATCGGGTCATCGACGGTTTCATGGCCCAGACCGGCGACGTGCAATATGGCGACATGGAAGACGGCTTCAATCCGCGGGCGGTCGGCACCGGCGGCTCCGATCTTCCCGACCTGCCGGCGGAATTCTCCAACGAGAAGTTCGAACGCGGCGTGGTCGGAATGGCGCGCGCGCAAAATCCGAACTCCGCCAACTCCCAGTTCTTCATCATGTTTGCGCCGGCTCCGTCGCTGAATGGCGACTATACCGTTATTGGCAAGGTCGAGAGCGGCATGGAACTGGTGGACAAGATCAAGAAGGGCTCAAACGCGCAGAACGGCGCGGTGACCAGCCCGGATCGCATCGTCAAGGCGCGCATCGCGGCCGACAACTGATATTTCAACAGAGGAATTCCGAATATGGCTGAGATCAAGGATCGCGAAAACGCGCTCATCATGGAAACCACGCAGGGGCAGGTGGTGATCGAACTGTTCCCCGATCTGGCTCCCGGCCATGTCGGACGCATCAAGGAACTGGCGCGTGAAGGCGCTTATGACGGCGTTGTCTTCCACCGCGTCATCGATGGCTTCATGGCCCAGACCGGCGACGTCAAGTTCGGCAAGACCGGTTCGAAGGATTTCAACCCCGGCCGCGCCGGCATGGGCGGATCGGACAAGCCGGACCTGAAGGCCGAGTTCTCCAACACCAATCACGGTCGCGGCGCCTGTTCGATGGCCCGCGCCCAGAATCCGAATTCCGCGAATTCGCAGTTCTTCATCTGCTTCGGCGACGCTTCCTTCCTCAACCGCCAGTACACGGTCTGGGGTCAGGTGATCGAAGGCATGGAGAATGTCGACAAGATCAAGCGCGGCGAGCCGGTGGAGAACCCCGACAAGATCGTTTCGCTCAAGGTTGCGGCCGACGTCGCGGCCTGAGCCCGAGGCTGAAAGGATCATGGAGATGGCGGCTCTGTTGTGGGCGCTGCTCGGTGTCGTGGCTGGCGCTTTCGTTGCCATACAGGCGCCCATCAACACCGAGCTGGCGCGCGGGCTCGGCTCGCCGCTGGCCGCCGCCGCCATCTCCTTCCTTGCCGGAGCCATCGTGCTTGGGGTGGTGACAGTCATCGTCACCCGCGTGCAGGGCGGCTCCATTGCCTGGCGTGAGCCGCAGGCGTGGCTCTTCGTGGCGGGCGGCCTGCTCGGCACCGTCTATGTGACGACGAGCATTCTCCTCATTCCGCGCATCGGCGCGGCGGCGCTGATCGCCTTCCTGATCACCGGGCAGCTCATTGCCGGCATGATCATCGACCGCGCCGGCTTCCTCGGTGTCGCTATACGCGAAATATCGTTCGGCCGGCTGGCCGGGGCCGGTTTGCTGATCCTCGGCGCGGTGATGGTGCGCTATCTCTGATGCGTGTCGATCTTTTCGATTTCGATCTCCCCGAAGAGCGCATCGCGCTGCGCCCGGCCGAGCCGCGAGACTCCGCAAGGTTGCTGAAGGTCCGGTCCGGCGACCCTTTTGAAGATCTTTCGGTGCGCGATCTGCCCTCGTTGTTGCAGGCGGGCGATGTGCTTGTGTTCAACGACACCCGGGTGATTCCGGCACAGCTGAAGGGCATGCGCCGGCGTGGCGAGGCAACGGCACAGGTCGAGGCAACGCTGCATATGCGCGCCGGGTCCGACCGGTGGCTGGCTTTCATGCGGCCGGGCAAACGGGTGGCGACAGGCGACCGCATCCATTTCGGCCATGACGGTTCCTCCTGTTTCCTCGGCCAGCTCGACGCCACGGTTCTTGAAAAGCGCGAAGGCGGCGAGGTGCTGCTGGCCTTCGATGTCTCCGGCCCTTTCCTCGATGAGGCGCTGCATGCGGTCGGGCATATTCCGCTGCCGCCTTATATCGCCTCGAAACGCGCGGATGACGAGCGCGACCGGCGCGATTATCAGACCATCTATGCCAAGGAGGAGGGCGCTGTTGCCGCACCCACCGCCGGCCTTCATTTCACGCCGGAGCTGTTTGCGGCTCTGGATGCCATGGGGGTCGAGCGCCGCTTCGTCACGCTCCATGTCGGGGCCGGAACCTTCCTGCCGGTCAAGGCGCACGATACCGATCAGCACAGGATGCATGCCGAAAGCGGTGTCGTGCCGGCCGAAACGGCCGCCGCGCTCGATGCGGCCCGCGAGCGGGGCAGCCGCATCGTCGCCGTCGGCACCACTTCCCTGCGTCTTCTGGAAAGTGCCGCGGAAGAAGACGGCACCCTCAAGGAATGGTCCGGAGCCACGGATATTTTCATCACGCCCGGCTATCGCTTCCGCACCGCCGACATGCTGATGACGAATTTTCATCTGCCGCGCTCCACTCTGTTCATGCTGGTTTCGGCTTTTGCCGGAATGGAAACGATGCGTGCGGCCTATGAGCATGCGATCCAGGCAGGCTATCGTTTCTATTCTTATGGCGATGCCAGCCTTCTTTTCAGGCACAAGACATGACGACCGGTTTTTCCTTTCATGTTCTCGCGACGGACGCCAAGGCGCGTCGCGGCGAGGTTGCGATGCCGCGGGGCACCGTGCGCACGCCCGCATTCATGCCTGTCGGCACGGGCGGGACCGTCAAGGCCATGTATATGGACCAGGTTCGCGGCACCGGCGCCGACATCATTTTGGGCAACACCTACCACCTCATGTTGCGGCCTGGCGCCGAGCGCGTAGCCCGGCTTGGCGGCCTGCACGAGCTGGCGCGCTGGCCGTGGCCGATTCTCACCGATTCCGGCGGCTTTCAGGTCATGTCCCTGTCGAAGCTGCGCAAGCTGACCGAGCATGGCGTCACCTTCCGCTCGCATATCGACGGCGCGCCCTATGAAATGACGCCGGAGCGCTCGATCGAAATCCAGGGGCTGCTCGATTCCGACATTCAGATGCAGCTCGACGAATGCACCGCGTTGCCGGCCGAACATGCCGGGATCGAGCGGGCCATGGAGCTGTCGCTGCGCTGGGCGGAGCGCTGCAAGGCGGCCTTCGGCGACCAGCCGGGCAAGGCCATGTTCGGGATCGTGCAGGGGGGCGACGATCCCGGATTGCGCGTGCGCTCGGCGCAGGCGCTGAAGGCAATGGACCTGAAGGGCTACGCGGTCGGCGGACTTGCCGTCGGCGAGCCGCAGGCGGTGATGCTGGATATGCTCGACATCACCTGCCCGGAACTGCCCGTGGACAAGCCTCGCTATCTGATGGGCGTCGGCACGCCTGACGACATATTGAAGTCGGTGGCGCGCGGCATCGACATGTTCGATTGCGTGATGCCGACGCGTGCAGGGCGGCACGGACTGGCCTATACCCGTCGCGGCAAGGTCAATCTGCGCAATGCCCGCCATGCCGACGATCACCGCCCGCTGGACGAGGAAAGTGATTGCCCCGCTTCGCGCGACTATTCCCGCGCCTATCTGCATCACCTCGTGCGCTCGCAGGAAGCGCTGGGCGCCATGCTGCTGACCTGGAACAACCTCGCTTATTACCAGCGCCTGATGCAGGACATCCGCGACGCCATCGAGGCCGGACAGTTTTCGGAGCGCGCGGCCCTGATTTCGGAAGGCTGGGCGAGAGGCGATATTCCGGCGCTTTAGCGTTATCGGCCGCACAACTTGAAACCGGCGCGCCAAACTGCGACAACGGCATCGACACATCGGAATGCGGACTGGACAGGCAATGAAGACGTTTTTCGTGCAGATCAAATGCGAACTCGGCAAGTCCTATGAGGTTGCCAGCGAACTGGCCGATGCCGAGATCGCTTCCGAGATCTATTCGACCGCCGGCCAGTTCGATCTGCTCGCCAAATTCTATGTCGATGATGACGAGGACGTCGGCCACTTCGTCAATCAGCGGGTGCAGATCATTCCCGGCATCAAGGACACCTTTACGATGGTGACCTTCCGCGCTTTCTGAGAGGCGACGGGCGGAAAGCGCCTTTTCTCCGGTTTTTACCGGCCCGGCGAAAAGCCGTCGGGCAAAGCGGTCTCTTCGCAAGATATGTGGCCGCGCGGTTTCGCGCGCCGGTCCTCCCTATGCCGCCGGGCGTGTTTGTGCTGTTCATGGCTTTCGTTTTCGTCTAAAAAGCGAAAAAAACGAAAAGGGAGCCGCCCAGCATGCCGGATATGTATCTGCCGCCACGCCACGCCGAAATTCTCCAGATGGCCAAGGACAAGGGCAGGGTGCTGGTCGATGACCTTGCCGCCCATTTCGCCGTCACGCCGCAGACCATACGCAAGGATCTCAACGATCTGTGCGATCGGCGCCTGCTGAGCCGCATCCATGGAGGGGCGCTTTTTCCTTCCGGCATCGAGAACATGGAATATGAGGCGCGTCGCAAGATCGCGGCCGAAGAAAAGGATGCGATCGGCAAGGCGGCTGCGGAGCTCATCCCCGACAACGCCTCTCTGTTCATCAATATCGGCACCACGACCGAGGCGGTCAGCAAAGCTCTTCTTGACCATTCCGGCCTTATGGTCATCACCAATAACATCAATGTCGCCAACAGGATGCGGGTTTATCCTTCAATCGAGGTGGTGATTGCAGGCGGCGTCGTGCGCGGTTCCGACGGTGGTGTCGTCGGTGAAGCCGCGGTCGATTTCATCCGCCAGTTCAAGGTGGATTACGCGGTGATCGGCGCTTCCGCGATCGACCATGACGGGGCTTTGCTCGATTTCGATTTTCGCGAGGTGAAGGTGGCGCAGGCGATCATCGCCAATGCGCGCCATGTCATCCTTGTTTCAGACAGGACGAAGTTCGAGCGCACGGCCCCGGTGCGCATCGGGCATCTGTCGCAGGTCGACACCATGATCACCGACCGCTGCGAGATCGAATCCGTGCGTAAAATCTGTGCCGACGCAGGCGTGACGCTGATCGAGACGTCGGTCGCCGGTGGATGAGCGTCGGATTTTCGTCATGTTTCGTTTGACATTCGTATTTAGTTCGTAATAATTCTCTTATGGTTTGGATGCCGGCGAATTTGCTGCGCTGCGAAACCATGGGAGGCATTTGGTGGACAATTCCCCGGTCTATGACATTCTTGTCGTCGGCGGCGGCATCAACGGATGCGGCATCGCCCGCGACGCCGTGGGCCGGGGATATTCGGTCTTCCTCGCCGAAATGGACGATCTGGCCAGCGGCACCTCCTCCGGCTCCACCAAGCTCATTCATGGCGGCCTTCGTTATCTGGAATATTACGAATTCCGGCTGGTGCGCGAAGCGCTCATGGAGCGCGAGGTTCTCTGGCGCAATGCGCCCCATATCATCTGGCCGATGCGGTTCGTTCTGCCCTATGCGAAGGGCCTGCGGCCCGCATGGATGCTGCGGCTTGGCCTGTTCATCTACGATTACATCGGCGGCCGGAAGCTGCTGCCGCCGACGCGCACGCTCGACATGCGCCGCGATCCGGCCGGCAAGCCGCTGAAAGCAGGCTTTGCGAAAGCCTTCGAATATTCCGATGGCTGGGTGAACGACGCCCGCCTGGTCGTGCTCAACGCTGCCGATGCCGCGGCGCGGGGCGCTGAGATCCACACCCGCACCAAGGTCGAGGATGCCCGTTTCGAGAACGGGCTGTGGAGCGTTCTTGTGCATGACAGGTCGAAGGAAGAGCATCGCGAAGTCAGGGCGCGCCTGATCGTCAATGCCGCCGGGCCATGGGTCGATCACGTCCTGTCCAGCGCCCTTGGCCACAACGGCGCCCATAATGTGCGCCTCGTGCAGGGCAGCCATATTGTCGTGCGCGGGAAGTTTGCGGACCCGCGCGCCTATTTCTTCCAGAACGCGGACGGGCGCATCATTTTTGCGATTCCCTATGAGGAGGAATTCACGCTGATCGGCACCACCGATCAGGATTATGCGGGCGATCCGCATGACGTGAAGATCACCGATGCGGAGATCGATTATCTCTGCGCTGCGGCGAGCGAATATTTCATCGAGCCGGTGCAGCGCTCCGATATCGTGTGGACCTATTCGGCGGTGCGCCCGCTTTACGACGATGGCGCCTCCAGGGCGCAGGAAGCGACCCGCGACTATGTGCTGAGAGCCGAGCCGGGCGAAGGGCCGATCATCAATGCGTTCGGCGGCAAGATCACGACCTATCGCCGTCTCGCCGAAGCCATGCTCGAAAAGATCGGGGACGTGCTTGGCACGAAGGGCCGGCCATGGACCGCGGACGCAGCCTTGCCCGGCGGTGATTTTCCCCCGGCCGGCTATGAGGCCGAAGTGGAGAAGCTGCGCAATGCCTATCCCTTCCTCGATCTTCATCATGCCCGGCGGCTGGTGCGTCTTTACGGCACGAAGGCCCGCGTCCTGCTGGGCGATGCGAAATCCCTGGCTGAACTCGGCCGGAATTTCGGCGCCGACCTCCATGAGGCGGAAGTGCGCTATCTTGTCGATCATGAATGGGCGATGACGGCGGAAGATGTGCTGTGGCGCAGGACCAAGCGCGGTCTGAGGCTGTCGCCGCGGGAAGCTTCCGCTCTGGATGAATTCATGAAGGGCCTGAGCCGCCGGGAAACGGCTGCGGCGGAATAGGGGGAGAGGTCCTGTGCTTGAGTTGCGAAATGTTTCCAAGGTCGTGGGTGGCGAGACGCACATTGCCGATGTCTCGCTTGCGCTTCGGCATGGATCGCTGAACGTTCTGCTTGGTCCCACGCTTTCGGGCAAGACCAGCCTGATGCGCCTGATGGCCGGCCTCGACGTGCCGAGTTCCGGATCGGTCTGGTTCGACGGCAGGGACGTGACCGGCATGCCGGTGCAGAAGCGCAACGTCGCCATGGTCTACCAGCAGTTCATCAACTATCCCGCGATGACGGTTTACGAGAACATCGCCTCGCCGTTGCGGGTGGCCGGCATCGGCAAGGCGAAGATCGATCACGAGGTGCGCCGCGCCGCCGAATTGCTCAAGCTCACCCCCTATCTGGATCGCACCCCGCTCAATCTCTCCGGCGGCCAGCAGCAGCGCACGGCGCTTGCCCGCGCCATCGTCAAGAATGCCAGCCTCGTGCTGCTCGACGAGCCATTGGCCAATCTCGACTACAAGCTGCGCGAGGAACTGCGGCTGGAATTGCCGCGCATCTTCGCTGAAGCCGGCACCATTTTCGTTTACGCGACCACCGAACCGCATGAGGCGCTGCTGCTGGGCGGCAACACGGCGACGCTTTCGGAAGGGCGCGTCACCCAGTTCGGGCCGACCGTCGGAATTTTCCGCGAGCCAGTCGATCTGCTGACCGCGCGCACATTCGCCGATCCGCCGCTGAACACCATCGTGCTGCCCAAGAAAGGAAGCTCCTTCCTTCTTGACGGTGCGATCGACCTGCCGGTTCCCCCGGCGATCGCATCCATTGCCGATGGCGATTACACGATCGGTTTCCAGCCGCATCATCTGTCGCTTGAGCGTACCGACGCCGCATCCGTGCTGGTGCGGGCCAGGGTTTCGGTCACCGAAATCACCGGTTCGGAAAGCTTCGTGCATCTGGATTTCGCCGATGTGCGCTGGGTGATGCTGGCCCGTGGCATTCATCGGTTCGAGCCGGACGAGGAGATCGGGGTCTTCATCGATCCCCGCCATATCATGGTGTTCGATGCCGCCGGCCGGTCGGTCGCGGTGCCCGGGCAGGCGGCATAGGAGCGGGAAACATGGCACGCATCGATCTCGACCATATCCGCCACTCATATCTGCCCAACCCGACGCGGGATGAGCATTTCGCGCTGCGTGAAGTGCATCACACCTTCGAGGATGGAGGCGCCTACGCGCTTCTGGGACCTTCCGGCTGCGGAAAAACCACGCTGCTCAACATCATATCGGGACTTCTGAAGCCTTCGCACGGCAAGCTTTTGTTCGATGGCCGGGACATCACCAGCCTGTCGACGCAGGAGCGCAACATCGCTCAGGTGTTCCAGTTCCCGGTCATCTACGACACCATGACGGTGTACGACAATCTGGCCTTCCCGCTGCGCAATCGCGGCGTATCCGAGCCCGAGGTTGACCGCAAGGTGCGCGAAACGCTGGCCATGATCGATCTGACCGACTGGGCGAAGCGCAAGGCGCGGGGCCTGACCGCCGACCAGAAGCAGAAGATTTCGCTCGGCCGCGGGCTGGTGCGCTCCGACGTGAACGCCATCCTGTTCGACGAGCCGCTCACCGTCATCGATCCGCACATGAAATGGGTGCTGCGCTCGCAACTGAAGCAGCTTCACCGGCGCTACGGCCACACCATGATCTATGTGACCCATGACCAGACCGAGGCGCTGACCTTTGCCGAACATGTGGTGGTCATGTATGATGGCCAGATCGTGCAGATCGGCACGCCGGCCGAACTGTTCGAGCGGCCGAAGCATACGTTTGTCGGTTATTTCATCGGTTCTCCGGGCATGAATTTTCTTGCCGCGGAAATCGACGGCAATGCCGCCCGCCTGGGCAGCCAGGTCATAGAACTGCCCGCCGCGCCGTCAGTCGCAACCGGAAAGATCGAACTGGGCATCCGGCCCGAATATGTGCGCGTGGGCACAAAGGGCATGCCGGTTTCCGTCACCCGCGTCGATGATGTCGGCCGTCACAAGGTGCTGCGCGCCACGCTCGAAGGTCAGGACATTGCGGCCATCGTTGACGAGGATGCGCGGATACCGGCCGAACCTCACATTCTGTTCGATCCGGCCGGCATCAATATTTATGCCGATTCATGGCGGGTGGAGATGGGGCGGGCAGACGCGGCCCGCGCCGGAAACGGCCGCGGCGGCAAGGGGGGCTGACATGGAAAAGACCTGGAACAACAAGGCATGGTTCCTGGTGCTGCCGGTGCTGGTTCTGGTGGCTTTCTCGGCGGTCATTCCGCTGATGACGGTGGTGAACTATTCGGTTCAGGACACCTTCGGCAACAATCAGTTCTTCTGGGCCGGAACCGAGTGGTTCGAGGAACTGCTGCATTCCGACCGCTTCTGGGCGGCCATGGGCCGCAACCTCGTTTTCTCCTTCGTCATCCTCGCCATCGAGGTGCCGCTGGGCATTTTCATCGCGCTCAACATGCCGCGCAAGGGGTGGGGCGTGCCGCTGTGCCTGGTGCTGATGGCGTTGCCGCTGCTGGTTCCGTGGAACGTGGTGGGCACCATCTGGCAGGTGTTCGGCCGCACCGATATCGGTCTGCTTGGCTATACGCTCAATTCCATGGGCTTCGACTACAACTATGTGCGCGATCCGTTCGACGCATGGATGACGGTCATCGTCATGGATGTGTGGCACTGGACCAGCCTTGTGGTTCTGCTTTGCTATGCCGGTCTGGTCTCCATTCCGGACGCCTTCTATCAGGCCGCGAAGATCGACGGCGCCTCGCGCTGGTCCGTGTTCCGCTACATTCAGTTGCCGAAGATGCAGCGCGTGCTGCTCATCGCCGTGCTGCTGCGTTTCATGGACTCGTTCATGATCTACACGGAACCCTTCGTCGTCACCGGCGGCGGGCCCGGCAACTCCACGACATTCATGTCCATCGACCTCGTCAAGATGGCGCTGGGCCAGTTCGATCTGGGGCCGGCGGCGGCGATGTCGCTGGTCTACTTCCTGATCGTGCTGTTGCTGTCGTGGGTGTTCTACACCGTGATGACCAACTACGACGCGGAGCGCTGATATGGCCGGTGTCAACGAACGCACGAAACAGGCGCCGGCAAGCGGCGCCGGCCTGGTCTCATCCGGCATGTCGCAGGAGGCGCTCGCCCGCCTCATGAAGCGCCGCGGCGAGGAATCGAGATGGTGGTGGGTGGTTCCCACCCTCTACATCGTGTTCCTGATGCTGCCGATCTACTGGCTCGTCAATATGAGCTTCAAGACCAACAACGAGATCATCTCGTCGCTGACGCTCTATCCGCATGAGCCGACGCTGCGCAATTACCGGATCATATTCACCGATCCGTCATGGTATTCTGGCTACATCAACTCGATCATCTATGTCGTTATGAACATGGTGATTTCAGTCTCCGTGGCCTTGCCGGCGGCCTATGCTTTCTCGCGTTATCGCTTCCTGGGCGACAAGCATCTGTTCTTCTGGCTGCTGACGAACCGCATGGCCCCGCCGGCCGTGTTCGCGCTGCCCTTCTTCCAGCTCTATTCCGCTTTCGGGCTGATCGACACCCACATCGCGGTGGCGCTTGCGCACTGCCTGTTCAACGTGCCGCTGGCCGTCTGGATCCTCGAAGGCTTCATGTCCGGCGTGCCGAAGGAGATCGATGAAACCGCCTATATCGACGGCTATTCCTTCCCGCGCTTCTTCGTGAAGATCTTCATGCCGCTGATTGCGTCGGGCATCGGCGTGGCCTGCTTCTTCTGCTTCATGTTCTCGTGGGTGGAACTGCTGATCGCGCGCACGCTGACGACGACCGACGCCAAGCCGATCGCCGCCACCATGACGCGCACCGTCTCGGCGGCCGGCATGGACTGGGGGCTGCTCGCCGCCGCCGGCGTGCTGACGCTGATCCCCGGCGCGCTCGTCATCTGGTTCGTCCGCAATTACATCGCCAAGGGCTTTGCCCTGGGGAGGGTCTGATCATGGGCATCGATATGTCGTGGATGGCGTGGACGTGGCCGACCGCCACCTTCTTCATCGTCATCGCGCTGCTGATCTTCAGCATGGGCGTCTGGGAATATGTTTCGCCGGGCGGAAATCCGCGTGTGGGCGTGCTGCGCTTCGAGACGACGCGCGGCGACCGCCTGTTCATATCGCTGCTTGGCAGCGCATTCATCCATCTCGCATGGCTGGGGCTCGTCGGCCCCGGCCTGTGGTGGGCTCTCGCCCTGTCCGTAGCCTACGCCATTGCGGTGTTCCGCTACGTCTAGGGAGGGAACGGGTGGCGCATCCGTCAGGTGACGGAAGCGTCGGGCTTACGCATAAACCTTAACATTGGAGGAAATTTCATGCGACGGCAGCTTTTGACATCGACGACAGCGCTCGTCCTCCTGCTGGGGGCGAGCAGCGCCTATGCGGGCATGGACGAGGCAAAGGCGTTCCTGGACAAGGAAATCGGCGACCTGTCGACATTGAACCGTGCCGATCAGGAATCCGAGATGCAGTGGTTCATCGACGCCGCCAAGCCTTTCGCGGGCATGGAGATCAAGGTGGTTTCGGAAGCGATGACCACCCACTCCTACGAATCCGAGGTGCTGGCGCCCGCATTCGCGGCCATCACCGGCATCAAGGTCACGCATGACATCATCCAGGAAGGCGATGTCGTTGAAAAGATTCAGACCCAGATGCAGACCGGCCAGAACCTCTATGACGGCTGGGTCAACGATTCCGACCTGATCGGCACCCACTGGCGCTACCAGCAGGTGCGCAACCTGACCGACTTCATGGCCAATGAGGGCAAGGACGTCACCAACCCGAACCTCGACCTCGACGACTTCATCGGTCTTTCGTTCACCACCGCTCCGGACAAGAAGCTCTACCAGCTTCCCGACCAGCAGTTCGCCAATGTCTACTGGTTCCGGTACGACTGGTTCAACGACGAGAAGAACAAGGCCGACTTCAAGGAGAAGTATGGCTACGACCTCGGCGTTCCGGTCAACTGGTCGGCCTATGAGGACATTGCCGAATTCTTCACCGGCCGCGAAGTCAACGGCCAGAAGGTCTATGGCCACATGGACTACGGCAAGAAGGACCCGTCGCTCGGCTGGCGCTTCACCGACGCCTGGCTCTCCATGGCCGGCAATGGCGACAAGGGCCTGCCGAACGGTCTGCCGGTCGACGAATGGGGCATCAAGGTCGACGAGAACAGCCGCCCGGTCGGTTCGTGCGTCGCCCGTGGCGGCGACACCAACGGCCCGGCGGCGGTCTATGCCATCCAGAAATATCTGGACTGGCTGAAGGCCTACGCTCCGCCCGCCGCGCAGGGCATGACCTTCTCCGAATCCGGCCCGGTTCCGGGGCAGGGCGAGGTCGCCCAGCAGATGTTCATGTACACCGGCTTCACGGCCGATCTGGTCAAGGAAGGCCTGCCGGTGGTGAACGAGGACGGCACGCCGAAGTGGCGTTTTGCCCCCTCGCCGCATGGCGTCTACTGGAAGGAAGGCATGAAGCTCGGCTATCAGGACGTCGGTTCGTGGACGCTCATGAAGTCGACGCCGGACGACCGCGCCAAGGCTGCATGGCTCTATGCGCAGTTCGTCACCTCCAAGACCGTGGACGTGAAGAAGGCGCATGTCGGCCTCACCTTCATCCGTGAGAGCACGATCCGCCATGAAAGCTTCACCGAGCGCGCGCCGAAGCTGGGCGGCCTGATCGAGTTCTACCGCTCGCCGGCCCGCATCCAGTGGTCGCCCACGGGCACCAACGTTCCGGACTATCCGAAGCTGGCGCAGCTGTGGTGGCAGGCCATCGGCGATGCCTCCTCCGGCGCCAAGACGGCTCAGGAAGCGATGGACTCGCTCTGCGCTGAGCAGGAAAAGGTGATGGAGCGCATCGAGCGTTCCGGCGTTCAGGGCGACATCGGTCCGAAGATGGCCGAGGAGCATGACCTCGAATACTGGAACAAGGATGCGGTGGCGAAGGGCAACCTCGCGCCTCAGCTCAAGATCGAGAACGAGAAGGAAAAGCCGCTCACCGTCAATTATGACGAACTGGTTACGAGCTGGCAGGAGTAATCCTTCACGCGCCCGCGGCGGGG
>JAZIHP010000031.1:0-41004 GCA_036678505.1 Alphaproteobacteria bacterium | reverse complement strand
CGGCCACTCACCCCCCGGCCACTCACTCCACCGCCACTCACTCCACGGCCAGCGGCCGCACGCGCGAGAGAACGGTGCGCAGGGCGGCCGGCTTCACCGGCTTGTTGATGAGGGCAACACCGCGCATCTGCGCCTGCGCGCGCACTTCGGTCGAGCGGTCGGCGGTCACCAGCACGGCAGGGGTTTCGGGACCATGAATTCCGCGCAGGCGATCGATGACATCGAGCCCGTTTTCATTGTCGAGATGATAATCGGCCAGAACGATGTCCGGCGGCGGGCCGCGCTCCGGGGCGTTCAGGAAAGCGCGCAATCCCGAAAAGGCCGTCACCTCGCACCCCCAGCCCTCCAGCAGAAGGCGCATGCCTTCCAGAATACGAGGATCGTTGTCGATGCACAGGACCTGCAAGCCGGCCAGCGTGGAAAATGGCCTTTGCGGCAGGGTCCCGCGCGGGGGCGGCCGGGCGATCGCACCGCTGACGGCAGGCAGAATCACGGAAAAGCGGGTGCCTTTGCCGGGCAGTGAAAAGATCCGGATTTCCAGATGCAGAACCCGCGCGATGCGGTCGACGATGGAAAGGCCGAGCCCCAGCCCGTCCGCCTCCCGGACCCCCTCGTCGAGACGCATGAACTCCCTGAACACGGTGTCGAGCTTGTCTGCACCGATACCGATGCCGGTATCGGTCACCTGGATCTCGACCAGATAGCCGCGCCGGCGCGCACCGACCAGCACGCTGCCGTCGCGCGTGTATTTGATGGCGTTCGACACCAGATTCTGGATCAGCCGGCGCAACAGGTTGCGGTCGGTGCGCACATTGATTTTCGAAGGCACGATGCGCAGGCGCAAGCCCTTGGCCAGGGCCATGGGCTGGAAATCGGTGGCGATCTGCCGCAACAACCCGTCGAGGCTGAAGACGGTCTCGTCCGGTTTCATCGCGCCCGCATCAAGGCGCGATATGTCGAGCACGGCGCCGAGGATGGTCTCCACCGATTCCAGCGAGGATTCGATGTTGACGGCGGCATCCCCCAGCGGCCCGCCGGACACCCTTTCGATCAGCGACGAGCAATAGAGACGCGCCGCGTTGAGCGGCTGGAGAATGTCATGGCCAACGGCGGCAAGAAAACGTGTCTTGCCGAGATTTGCTTCCTCGGCGATTTTCTGCGCCTGCGCCAGCTCCTCGTTCACCTGGGTCAGCTCGGCCGTGCGCCGGGCCACCCGCTGCTCCAGCGTCTCGTTCACCCGTTTCAGCGCAAGATCCGCCTGCATGCGCCGGGTGATATCGGCATAGGTGGCGACGATGCCGCCGTCGGGCATGGGATTTGAGCGCAGTTCGAGGATGCGGCCGCTGGTTCTCAGTTCCAGTTGCCACGGCTCGCCAAAGCGGGTCAGACGATCGAGCGCAGCCATCTCCTCGGCTCGGGAAATCTCGCCGCGATCTCCCAGGAAGCCGAGGATCCGGGTCAGGGAAATGCCCATCTGCCCCATTTCCTCCGGCAGATCGAACAACAGGCGATATTGCCGGTTCCAGCAAGTCAGCCGCAGATCCTTGTCGAAGACGGTGATGCCCTGCTCCATCTGATCCAGCGCGATCTGGAGCAGGTCACGGTTCTGTTGCAGCGCATCGGACGCGTCGTCGAGCAGGCGGAAAGCGTGCTTTGCCGAGCGGTCGTGGCGCTGCACCAGCAAGGACAGGACAAGGCGCGCCGAAGACGAGCCGACGGCGCTGGCCAGAAGCTGCTCGCCAAATCGCAGCGTTTCATCCGTCGCGGGCGAATGGCCGGGGAAGCTGCGCCCCTCGCGCTGCTCGAACGACTGGAAGGAACGCTCGGTGCGCTCGGCGCCGAGATAGCGCGCTATCGTGTCCTTCATCTCGTTGATGGTGACGCTGGTGCGCATGCGCCTGAGCCCCGGCATCGGCCCCGTCTCGCGAGGCACGAAGACTGCCGCCTGGATGCGCTCGCGCGGATAGGAAGCGCGTGACAGGGAGCCCAATATGTAGAAAACGAGATTGAGGGAAAGGCTCCACAAGACCCCGTGGGTCAGCGGTTCGCCGCTGGTGCCGAACAGCGACTGCGGGCGCAACGCCGCGATCCCGAGCGGCCCTTCCAAAAGAAAAGCCGTGTCGGCCGGGAACAGCGAAGGAATGAAGAGCGTGTAGGCCCATGTCAGAATGCCGGCGATCATGCCCAGCACCGCCCCGCGCGCATTGGCGCCCCGCCAGATGAGCCCGCCGACGAAGGCCGGCGCGAACTGGGCGACGGCGGCGAAGGAAATCAGGCCGAAGGCGACGAGGCGCACATTGTCGGCCATCTCCAGATAATAGAGGAACGAGGCGAACAGGATGCTGAAGATCGCGGCGCGGCGGATGACGATGATGACCTTCGACCAGTCCTCCCGCTCGCCGGAAGCCGAGCGCAGCAGGCGGCGCAGCACCAGCGGGATCACCAGATCGTTGGAAATCATGATCGAAAGCGCGACGCTCTCCACGATCACCATGGCGGTGGCCGCTGAAAGCCCGCCGATAAAGGCGATCATGGCGATCGCATCGTGACCATAGAACAGCGGAAGCGCCAGCACATAAAGATCGGCGCTGACTTCGCGGCCGATGACGGCCAGCCCCCCGAACGCGATCACCACCACGAACACGTTGATGAGCACCAGATAAAGCGGAAACAGCCAGCCGGCCGTCTTCAGTTCCTGATCCGAGCGGTTCTCCACGATGGTCATGTAGAATTGCCGGGGCAGCATGATGATGGCGGACGCGGCCAGAAGGATCATCACCACCCATGTCGCCAGCGAGGTTTCGTAGGCCATCGAGGCCTGGGCCATTTCATTGGCCTGCATGAGTTCCAGCGGATTGCCGTGACGCTGGAAAAGAAACAGCGTGATGGCCACGCCCACGGCAAGGAACGCGGCCAGCTTGATGACCGATTCCACCGCCATGGCCAGCACCAGCCCGTCCTGATGCTCGGTCGCGTCGGCATGGCGGGTGCCGAACAGAACGGCGAACACGGCCAGCAGGAAAGCGACCAGGAAGGCCACATCGCGATAGACGAAATCGGCGGAAATCGCATCCGGCGAATAGAAGGCCACCATCAGCCCTATCGAACCGGCGATGGAGCGCAGTTGCAGAGCCATATAGGGAATGATGCCGACGGTGGCGATGATGGTGGCGATGGAGGCGACCGCAAAGCTCTTGCCATAGCGGGCGGCAAGGAAGTCGGCGATGGAGGTGATCTTTTCCGCCTTGCTGAGCGTGATGATGCGCTTCAGAAACGGATAGCCGAAGATGAAGATCAGGATCGGCCCGACATAGATGGTAAGGAATTCGAGACCGCGCTCCGAAGCCAGACCGACGGAGCCGAAAAACGTCCATGACGTGCAGTAAACCGCAAGGCTGAGCGAATAGATATAAGGCCGGGAAGCGATCGGTCCCCGGCGCTCTGCATGGCGGTCGCCGAAGGCTGCGACGGCGAACAGCATCGTCACATACAAGATTGCGGCAATGACGATCAACCAGCCCAGCACGGCGCGCCTCTCATGGCTTCCTGTCGCACGAAGGCAAGCACAGCCCGCCGGGGCTTGTCCACTGCAACCTTAGACTTGTGCGGGGAGAGGCGGCCGGATGCGATTTCCGGTTTTTCAACCCATCGTTTCTGCTATGGTCACCCGGGTTACGGACGGGTGGGCCTCGTTATCAACTGCGCGCAAGGCAATTATTGGAGAGGGAAATGCTGAAGGAATTTCAGGAGTTTATTTCCAGAGGCAACGTGATGGATCTCGCGGTCGGCGTGATCATCGGCGGCGCATTCGGAAAGATCGTCGATTCACTGGTCAACGATATCATCATGCCGATCATCGGCGCCATCTTCGGCGGGCTCGACTTCAACAACTACTTCGTGGCGTTGTCGTCGAACGTGACGGCCACCTCTCTTGAGGCGGCCAAGGAGCAGGGCGCGGTGTTCGCCTACGGCTCCTTCATCACCGTTCTGCTCAACTTCCTGATCCTTGCCTGGATCATCTTCCTGATGGTCAAGGCCGTCAACAATGTGCGCCGCCGCCTGGAAGCCCAGCCGGCTGCCGCCGAAGATGCCCCGCCGCCCGCCGATGTGGCGCTGCTGACGGAAATCCGCGATCTTCTGGCCCGCAAGTAAGTCCGGCGCGGACCATGGCAAGGCCCCGGCTCCAGATCAGGAGCCGGGGCCTGTTTTTTTGAACCGTTCATGGTTTCACGCAATCGCCGAACGGCTCCAGATCTTGGTCTTGTCGCGATCTTTCAGATTCACTCCCTGCGCTTTAAGTCCTTGTTTTACGCATGTCGTTGCCCCGAAACCGGTTCCCGCTTTCGGGCGACATGCTCTAGCCGGCAGCCGCAAATGCGGCCTTGAGGGCGTCGGGGCCCTCCATCACCGTCTCGCGGGACGGCGAAAAGCCGGCGCCCAGCATCTTGCGACCCAGCATATGGTCGGCCGGGCGATTGACCGATTCCACAGCCATGAACCGCTCGCCCAGGAAGTGGTAGACGGAGAATTTGTTATCCTGCGGCTCGCCAACGATCAGATGGCTCTCCGCGCCTGCGGTCAGCCCCGCCATCTGTAGCTTCATGTCGCCGATATCCGACCAGAACCACGGGACGGCCCGATAGGCATCCGAGCCGCCGGTGACGGTGCGAGCCGCAAGCCGCGCCTGATCGGTGGCGTTCTGCACCGATTCCAGCCGCACGTCGCCCCCGGTGAACCAGTGCCGGTAGGAAGCGACATCCCCCACCGAAAGAACTTCGGGCACGGATGTGCGCATCTGGCGATCGACCCTGATCCCGTTCGAGACGGCGATGCCGGCCTCCTCGGCCAGTTCGGCATTGGGCACGACACCGATGCCGACGATGACAAGCCGAGCCGCAATGCGCTCGCCCGCCGATGTAACGACGGCCGATACCTGTCCGCTTTCACCCTCCAGACGGTCGATGGTCGCATCGGTGAGGATGCGCACGCCAAGATCGGCCAGACGCTGGCGGACATGCCGGCCGATAGGCGCCGCCACCGCCCGGCCGAGCAGCCGGTCCGCCGCCTCGACGACGGTGACGTCGCGGCCCGCGGCGCGCAGGGTCGCTGCGATTTCCAGCCCGATGAAACCGCCGCCAAGCACCACCACATCGGTGCAGGCGGCGCTCAGCTCCCGGATGAGACGCGCATCGGCCACCTCGCGCAGGGAAATCACGCCCGAAAGCCCGGCGCCGTCGACCGGCAAGCGGCGCGGCCGCGAACCCGTCGCCAGGATCAGCCTGTCGAAGGCAAGCGGCGCGCCCTGGGTCAGCACGAGGCGACGCCCGGCAAGGTCCAGGCTTTCGACATGCAGGCCCGGCCGGTAGTCGATCGAATTGCTTGCATAGAAACTCTCGCCGCGCAGAGGCTGAGGCCTTGCCGCAGCATCCTTGATGAAGGTCTTGGACAGGGGCGGCTTGTGATAGGGAAGCTCCTGTTCCTCTGCGATCAGCACAACCGGCCCGTCATAGCCCTCCTCGCGCAGGCTGGCCGCGGCCTGTACGCCGGCATGTCCGGCTCCAACGATGATCGTACCGTTCTTCATGGCGCCTGCTTTCCCTGTTTCGGCCTCTCAAGGCGAGGTCCCCGCCAGTTGGATATTGTTTTTCCATATCTCAAGAGGGCCTGTCCGGCGTCGCACCCGCCGCCAGCGGCTGTCAATCGCAAGACGACGGAAAAATTGCCTCGCACAAACATGACTTTAGTAGTTTAGAATAGTTCCAAACTATTGTTTTAATTGCTATTTTCCCAGATTCAAGTTGACTTTCAGCGAATGCGGAGCTTTATGAAAAAGCATTCTGGCGCATTCCTTTGATGTGAGGGCCTTGAACCCTTTCGATTGGAGGCATTGATGTTGTTTCGTTCCGGCAAGGTCCGCCGTGGATTTTTCCTGCCCCGTCCACGGTCGGATGCCGGGTCGACCGGCGCATCATCTCCTTCTGTCGCAAAATCCGTCTTCCCGGCGCCGGCCGCCTTACCGGCGCTGTCTGGCGGACATCTGGTGCCTGTGGGGAGATTAGGGGCGATGATCAGAAGCCGGGCCGCGCCCCGCTCGATGGGCAAAATGGCGGCGATCGGCGCCACCGCGGCGCTGGCCGCAGCCATTTTCGTTCTGCCGGCGAAAGCCGATACCGATCCGAAGGCTGTGGTGCGGACCTATGCCGGCATCGCGCTTGCCAAATACGGGGATTCGCTGAACGCCGCCCACGCGCTGGACGCTGCGATCGACGCCCTCATCGCCACCCCGTCGGCCCAGACGCTGGATGCGGCGAAAGCGGCGTGGAAAGCGGCGCGCATTCCCTATCAGCGCACGGAAGTCTACGGTTTCGGCAACGCCATCGTGGACGAGTGGGAAGGCCGCGTGAATGCATGGCCGCCGGACGAAGGCCTGATCGATCATGTCGACGCCGGCTATGGCGCGGAACTCGACGAGAACAGCCTTTACACGGCCAACGTCATCGCCAGCACGAAGATCGAGATCGGCGGGCAGAAGGTCGACGCTTCCCGCCTGGCGCCGCAATTCCTCTCCGAAACCTTGCAGGAAGCCGGCGATATCGAGGCCAATGTTGTGGCCACCGGCTATCACGCCATCGAATTCCTGCTGTGGGGTCGGGACCTCAACGGCACGGGTCCGGGCGCCGGCGTCCGCCCCTTCACCGATCACGACGAGGCCAACTGCACCGGCGGCAATTGCGCGCGCCGCGCCGAATATCTGAAGTCGGCCTCCACCCTGCTGGTTGCCGATCTTCAGGAGATGGTCGGCAACCGGCAGGAAGGCGGCGAAGCCCGCAAGGCGCTGGACGACGGCAAGGCCGGACTGTCGACCATCCTGATCGGCATGGGCTCGCTTTCCTATGGCGAGCTGGCGGGCGAGCGCATGAAGCTCGGGCTTCCGCTGCACGATCCGGAGGAAGAGCACGACTGCTTCTCCGACAACGCCCATATCTCCCATCTCCATGATGCGGCCGGCATCCGCGGGGCCTATCCGGGCAGCTACAAGCGCCTCGACGGCTCTTCCGTCGCCGGCCCCTCGCTGTCCGGTCTGATCAGGGAAACCGATCCGGCGCTCGACATCGAACTGACCGGCAAGCTGGACGCCACGGTCGCCAGAATGGAAGCCGTCGCCGCCCTGAAGCTCGACGTCATCGCCTTCGAAGGCTCCGACAGTCTCGATGCGCCCGACAGGGTCTTCGAACAAGGGCCGTCGCCGCTCTTTCATTCCAGCAATAGCGACGCCGGGGAAAGGCGTCGCCCAGCCAGGCCGGGAACGACATGCTGATCTGCCATTGCAACATCATCACTGAAAAGGAGATCGAGAAAGCGATCGTCGATCTGCTGGATAGCGATCCGTGGCAGCTGATCGTGCCGGCGAAGGTCTATCACCATATGAAGAAGCGCGGTCGCTGTTGCGGCTGCTTCCCAAATGTGGTCGAAACGATCATTCGGGTAACCGAAGACTACCACGTCCGCTCGAAGGCGGGCGGCGTGGATATCGTTTCACACTTGGCCCGCGTGAGAGAATTGCGCGACCAGTACGGGAGCAGGACCCATGAAAGGCGATCCACAAATCATCGAGCGGCTTAACGAAGCTCTTTTTCTGGAACTCGGCGCAGTCAATCAATACTGGCTGCATTACCGCCTTCTGGAAGACTGGGGCTACGTGAAGCTTGCAAAGAAGGAACGCGAGGAATCCATCGAGGAGATGCACCATGCCGACAGGCTGGTGGCGCGCATCATCTTCCTGGAAGGCCATCCGAACCTTCAGTCCGTGGCGCCTTTGCGCATCGGGCAGAACGTCAAGGAAGTGCTGGAATCGGATTTGGCCGGAGAATACGACGCGCGCACCTCCTACAAGCGCTCGCGCGAAATCTGCAACGAACTGGGCGACTACGTCACCATGAAGCTGTTCGAGGAACTGCTGATCGACGAGGAAGGGCATATCGACTTCCTCGAAACGCAGCTCGACCTCCTGGCTTCGCTGGGTGAGGAGAAATACGGCCTTCTCAACGCCGCCGCGGCAAACGAGGCCGAATAGGACATGTGGGAATGCGGCGCATCCTGGACCTTCTGCGCCATCCGCGCTCCGGCTCCGGCTCCGATGCGCCGCATTTTTCTCTCCTCTCAGACAATTCCGGCGTCAATAACGCCGGCGCATCCGCGCTCTGCATAGCGGCGCTCGGGGTTTTCGCGCTTCTTGTCCCCGCCGCCGCGCAGAAACCGCCGGCGTGCGCGCCGAGCTGCACAAGCTGTCGATCCGCCATATGGACAGGGGGGGCGACGGCAATGTGTGGTTCGGCTGCCAGTATCGCGGGCCGGTGACGGAGCGGCCGCCGCTGGTCGGCAAGGCAACCGGCTTGCCGTGATCGAGGCGGCGGCCGGCAAGGTGCCGTCGGCACAGGATCCGACCGAAATGTGCGGCACCGCCCCGGACGGCAAGGGCTATTTGTCCGCCACCGGCGCCGGCGCCATCGTCGGACCCGATGGCGCGACGCTCAACGATGCCGACCGCGTCTGGGACAATCATATGCTGCGCATGGAAACCGCCTGAACAGGCCCGCCTCACAAGCTGTGCGGATTGCAATCGGGAATCTGGTTTCATGCGCACCTGCGGGATAGATTCAGGCAATGGCCAGACGTTCCGATTCGCCCCCAGTCATCCCTGATGTCGTCCCGCGCCTGCCGGGCTGGGCAACGGCGCGCGCCGATAGCGACGATCCGGTCAGTGCTGCCTTTGCCGCCGGCGCCGCCCTTCACGCGCTCGACAGCCTCGTGCGGAAGGAGCCCGTATGGGCAGGCGCATGGCGGCACCGGCTGGCGCTCGACTGCGCCGGGCAGGCCTGCCGCATGGCGGGGCGGACGGAAACGCAGGCCGCCCTTCGCGATGCCTGGTATCTGTGCCCCAAAGACAGCGACCCCGGCCCCGCCGGAAATCTGTTCGCGGCATGGCGCAGGCTGGCCGGGCAGCGGCCGCAGGGCAGCGCCGAAGAACTGGCCGCGGTGGCGGACCTGATGGGGCTGCCGGGCGACATGGACTGGCAGGCGCTGGCCGATGTGGTGGAGAAGGCCGCGACATCCGACAAGCCGGCCCCGCTGGCGGCGGCTGCCGCGACCGCCGCCATCATGGCGCTCGAACCGCGCACCGAGCTTCTGTGCTGGTGGCTCGCCGATCTGGTGCTGGCGCGCTGCCTTGGCTGGCAGCATGCGGTGCCGCTTGCCATGACAACGGCGTTCACGCCCATCTTCCGTGTCGAAGGCGGGCGTTCAAAGCGCATCAGGCCGGACGATCCGAAATTCGGTCAGGTTCTGTGCCTGGCGCTGGTCGAGGCGGTTGCATCCGCCTTGCGCGAGGCCACCACCCTGTCGCGCCGCGCCGCGCATCTATTGGAAGTGGCGCCGAAGCTGAGGGCCAAGGGCGCTGCCGACGCGCTGGACATCCTGCTCGGCGACGACGCGCTGGCGGGCACCTTTTCCTCGCGTCGGCTGTCGCGCTTTGCCTCGCGGCGTCTTTTCGCCCGGCTGGAGCAATTCGCGGCGGTGCGGGAGCTGAGCGGCCGGGCTACCTTCAGGATTTACGGGCTGTGACCGTGACGGACCGCCCGCAGGAAGAGGACCGTTCCCGCGCATCGAAGCAGCCGCCCCTGCTCGACACCGAGCTTGAGCATCTTCCGCCGGAATTGCGCTGGCGCGAATGGATGGGCCGCGTGGAGGCGGTGATCTTCGCCGCATCCGAGCCGGTGCCTCGCGAAGTGCTGGCAAAGGTGGTCGGGCGCGACTGCAATCTCGACCTCATCATCGACGACATCCGCGAGGAGCTGCGCGGCAGACCCTACGATCTGGTCAAGGTGGCGGGCGGCGTGCAGCACCGCACCCGGCCAGCCTTCGCCGAGGCGATCCGCACCGCTTCCGGTCAGGCCGCGGCAAGAGCCGGGCGTCCCCTGTCGCAGACGGAGGCGCTGGTGCTGATGACGATCGCCTATTTCCAGCCGATCACCCGGGCCGAGCTTTCCTCCTTCTTCGCCAGGGAGATCAGCCGCGACCTGATCGGCGTGCTGCGCGGGCAGGACTTCATCGCCTCGGGCCCGCGCAGCCCCACGCCCGGCGCGCCCTACACCTATGTGACGACGAAGACCTTCCTGTCCCATTTCGGGCTGGAGACGCTGCGCGACCTGCCCGACTTCGAAGCGCTCGAAGATGCCGGCCTGTTGTCACGCGAAAAGCTGCTGGCCGGCGAAATCCCGATTTCGATGGCGACCGGCGCGGAGGCGCGGGACGCGGAAGACTAGTTTTCGCGCCCCTGTCGCCTCATGCTTCGCCGGCGGGTCCCGCTGCCGGTTCCTTCACCCGGTGCCACGTCACGTAAAGCGCTGGCAGGAACAAAAGCGTGATCGCGGTTCCGGCAATGATGCCGCCCATCATGGCAAAGGCCATCGGCCCCCAGAACACCTCGCGCGAGATCGGGATCAGCGCCAGGCTGGCGGCGGCCGCGGTGAGCGCGATGGGGCGCATGCGGTGGGTGGAAGCGTCCACCACCGCATCCCACGGATGCTGGCCCTCGCGGATATGGTCCTCGACCTGCACGATGAGGATCACGGAGTTGCGGATCAGGATGCCGATCAGCGCCAGCACGCCCAGAATGGCGACGAAGCCGAGCGGCTTGTGGCTGAGCAGCATGGCGACAGACACGCCGATGATGCCGAGCGGCGCCACCGCCACCACGAGGAACAGGCTCTGGAAGCTCTGCAATTGCAGCATCAGGATGGTGGCCATCACGAACAGCATCAGCGGCACCACGGCTGCGATCGGCCCCTGGCTCTTGGTGCTTTCCTCCACCGTGCCCGAAGTTTCGACCTTGTATCCCGCCGGCAGTTCCGCGGCGAAAGCATCGATCTTCGGCGAAATATCCTTCACGATGGTGTCGGGCATGGTCTTGTCGACGATGCCGGCGGAAACCGTGATGGTGGGTATGCGCCCGCGCCGCCACACCACCGGCTGCTCCAGTTCGTAGCGGAAATCGGCGATGGCGGCGAGCGGAACGGACGATCCGGCGCCGGTGGCGATCTGGAGATTTTGCAGCGTCTCGATCGAGTTGCGCTCGGCTTCACGCGCCCTGACCACCACATTGACCAGATAGGTGGCGTCGCGCACCTGCGTGATGGCGATGCCGCCGACCACGCCGTTCAGGGTGGTGGCAATATCCTTCGACGAAATGCCGAGCTTGCGCGCCTTGTCCTGCAACACGTCCACGCGCACGACGCGGCCGGGCTCGTTCCAGTCATAGGCGGCGACGCCCAGCCGGTCGTCTTTGTCGAGAATGGCCGACAGCTGGCGGGCATAGCCGCGCAGCGTCTGGATATCGGGACCGGAGACGCGATACTGGATCGGGCGGCCCACCGGCGGTCCGAGTTCCAGATATTTGACGAAGGCGTCGGTGCCGACGAATTCGCGCCGCAGCACTTCGTTGAACTGCCGGCGCAGCCGGTCGCGCGCCTCGATGTCCCTGGCGACGATCACCATCTGTCCGTAATAGGGGTTTGAAAGCTGCACGTCGAAGGCCAGAACGAAGCGCACCGCGCCCTGCCCGATATAGCTGCTCCAGTGATCGACATCGGGATTGTCCTTCAGCACCGTTTCCTCGAAACGCACCATCTGCCCGCCGGTGTCGGCAATGGAGCTGTTTTCGGGCAGCCGCCAGTCGATCACCAGTTCGGGCCGGTCGGAGGCCGGGAAGAATTGCCGCTCGACGAAGGTCATGCCGAAGAGCGCCGCCACAAACAATGCGACCGTGACGATGATCGTCAGCCAGCGGAAGCGCATGGCGGCAAGCAGGGCGCGACCGAAGACGCGCATCACCGGCCCGGGCTCCTCTGCCGTCTTGTGCTTCATGGTCGCGGGCAGCAGCGTCACCCCGAGCAATGGCGCAAACAGCACCGCCACGATCCACGACACCAGCAGCGAGACGCCGATGACGATGAACAGCGTGTAGGTATATTCGCCGGCCTGGCTGGAATTGAGCCCGATGGGAATGAAACCGGCGATCGTCACCAGCGTTCCGGTCAGCATCGGAAAGGCGGTGTGGGAATAGACATAGGTGGCCGCCTTGTTGAGCGGGTCGCCCTTTTCCAGCCGCGCCACCATCATCTCCACGGCGATCATCGCGTCATCGACCAGCAGACCGAGCGCGATGATGAGCGCGCCCAGCGACACGCGCTGGAGTGAAATGTCCATGTAGGACATGGACAGGAAGGTGATCGCCAGCACCAGCGGAATGGACAGCGAAACGACGAGGCCGGCCCGGACCCCGAGGCTGACGAAGCTGACGGCCAGAACGATGGCGACCGCCTCGAACAGGGCTTTGGTGAAGCCCGAGACCGCATGATCGACCACCTCCGGCTGATCCGCCACCTTGGTGACGCCGATGCCGACCGGCAGGTCGTTCATCGTCTTCTGCATCAGTTCTTCCAGAGCCTTGCCGAACTCAAGCAGATTGCCGTTCGGCTTCATGCCGATGGCAAGCCCGATGGCGTTTTCACCGTTGACCCGGAACAGGGATTTCGGCGGATCGACATAACCGCGCGTGATGGTGGCGACATCCGAGAGGCGAAAGAAGCGGTCGTTGACGCGCAGGTTCACCGCGCGCAGGTCCTCCTCCGAGTTGAACTGGCCGCTGACCTGCACGCTGATGCGCTCGGGCCCTGCCTGCACCACGCCCGAGGGCGTGATGGCGTTCTGTGCCTGGAGGCTGCTCAGAATGGCCTGCTGGTCGAGGCCGAGCGCCGCGATCTGCCGCGTCGAGAACTCCAGATAGATCGCCTCGTCCTGCGCGCCGATCAGCTCCACCTTGCCGGCGTTGCCGATGGTGAGGATGCGCGAGCGCACATCCTCGACATAATCGCGCAACTGGCGCATCGACAGGCCATCGGACGTGAAGGCGTAGATGTTGCCGAACACGTCGCCGAAGCGGTCATTGTAGTAAGGGCCGTAGACGCCTTCCGGCAGCGACGAGCCGATGTCTTCGAGCATGTTGCGCACGCGCACCCAGCTCGGCTCCACGTCCTTCGTCCTTACCGTGGATTTCAGATTGACGAACACGACCGACTGGCCGGCGGTCGTCACCGAACGGGTGAAATCCAGCCCGTCCAGCTCCTCCAGCTTCTTTTCGATGCGATCGGTGATCTGGTTGAGGGTTTCCTCGACCGAAGCGCCCGGCCAGTTGGCCTGCACCACCATGGTCTTGATGGTGAAATTGGGGTCTTCCTCGCGGCCCAGCTTCACATAGGAAGCCACCCCCGCGATCAGGAATACGGCCATGAAATACCAGACGAGGGACCGGTGGTTCAAAGCCCAGTCGGAAAGATTGAAGCCCTTCAATTGCGCTTTCCTTCTTCCGCGAGCCGGACCTTCTGGCCCTCTGTCAGCTCATGCACGCCAGCCGTCACCACATGGCTGCCCACCGGCACGTCCGCGGTCACGAAGCCGGCAGGCGTGCGCCGGGCGACACTGACCGGGCGGCGCGTCACCTGAAGGCTTTGCGGGTCGACCAGCCAGACGGACGTTGCGCCATCCTTCTCGTAAAGAGCGCTGGCCGGCAGCACCACGGGTGCTTCCGCAGCCGCCCGGTGCGCCACGCGCACGGTGGCCCCAAGCCGGAAGCCGGGCGCCGGGTCCTGAAGTTCGATGCGCACGCGGCGCAGGCGCGTTTGCGGATCGGCCTGCGGCGCCACCTCGCGAACCCTGCCCTTGCCGGTGACGGAAGGATCGGCCTGCAATCGCACCTCGAATTCGGTGCCGGGGCTGAGCAGCCCGTCCAGCATGTCGGGAACGTCGACAACCGCTTCGCGGATGTCGGGACGCGCCACCGTCAGCACCGGCTGGCCCGCCGCGACCGTCTCGCCCACCTCGGCGTGGACTTCGGACACGACGCCATCGAAATCGGGACGGAGCCCGGCATAGCTGCGCTGGTCCTCGGCCTTGTTCAGCCCGGCGCGCGCCTTTTCAAGCCCGGCGGCCGCGCTGTCGCGCGCCTGACGCGCGGCATCGTAGACCGCCTGCGACACGCTTCGGGAAGCCAGCAGCGCGCTCTGCCGCTCCTCGCTCGCCGCCGCAGTCGCAAATTGCGCTTCGGCGCTGGCGAGGTCGGCCTTCGCCGACTGCACCGCCAGATCGAGAGCAGCGGGGTCGATGGCCGCAACCGTGTCGCCCTTTTTCACAAGGTCGCCGACATTGACCGGGCGGCTGATGAGCCGGCCGAGCACCCGGAACGCGAGCGCGGTGCTGTAGCGGGGCTCGATGGTGCCGGTGAAGCCCGTTTCCGCGGCTGGATTGGGCTCCACCACCGTGTAGATCACCGGCCGGGGCCGGGTTTCGGGCGCGGGCGCCCCGACCTCGCTGCAAGCCGAAAGCAACACAAGCGGGGCCGATGCCAGAAGCATGCGCAGCAACACGGATCGCGTCATGGTCGCTTCCCCTCGCCGCTGGCGGCGGGCTCGCTCAGCATGTCGACGGCCTGGCCCTCATGCAGCATCTGGCCGCCCTTCACCACAACCGTCGCGCCCTCCTCCAGCCCCGAGCGCAGGATCAGGCGCTCGCTCTCATAGGCAAGCACGTCAACCGGCGCGAGCGACACGGTTCCCGTATCGGGCTCCACCCGCCAGACAGCCGGGCGGCCGCGATCGGAAGTCAGCGAACTCCACGGCAGGACAACCACGTCGTTGACGGGCAGATGCACGGCGGCGGTCGCCACCGCGCCGAGCGCCATCTGCGGCGGCGGATCGATGATTTCCACCTTCACCCGCACGGTGCCGGTGCGCGCATCGACGACCGGTGAAACCTCGCGGATGCGCCCCCGCGCCCTGACCGACGGATCGGACAGAAGCGCAAGCGTGACCGGCGTTCCCGGCGGGCCATGGTTGACGAGCGTTTCCTGCACGTCCAGCACCACGTCGCGCCCCCCGTCCTCGGCCAGCGAGAACGCGGTCTGCGCGGCCTGCACCACCTGCCCCACCTCGATGTTGCGCGCGGTGACGATACCGGCCGACGGCGCGCGCAATTCGGTGTAGGAAAGCTCGTCGCGGGCATTTTCCAGCGCGCTCTCCGCACTGGTCAACGTGTTCTTCGCGGTCAGCCATTGCTGCTCGACCTGATCGAAACGGCTGCGGGTGGTGAAACCCTGATCCAGCAACTGCCGCTGGCGCCGATAGGTGGCCTGCGCCTCCACCAGCAAGGCCTGCGCGGCATCGCGCGAAGCCTGCGCGGCGCGCAGATTGGTCTGCTGCTCGGCATCGTCAAGCTTCGCCAGCACCTCGCCCGGCTTCACATGGGTGCCGACATCGGCGCTGCGCTCCACGATCTGGCCGCTGACCCGGAATGAAAGATCGACAGTGAGGCGGGCATGAATGTCGCCGGAGATTTCCAGCGGCTGGCTGTAGCTTCCATAGCCGACCTTCTGCACCGCCACGGCGAGATTTTCAGCATGGACGACGCTCAGCGGACTGCATGCCGCAAAAGCAGCAAGCAAAGTCAGGCAAAAGCGTGGAGACAATGATGGCGTACCCATTCCCGATCCTGTTTTCTTGCCGGTTCGGCGCATTGCGCCGCCTGTTTCGACCGTCTCGAACGCCACATCACCATTCCAGACCAGTGGTTAAAATTCATGTAGCCGCTTTCGCATGCGCGATACACGAACAAACCGGCCGGATCTGCGGGCACAGGGGGAGATTTAGCACGAAACCGGCAAATTCAAGTGCAGGACCGGGATCCGCCGGCGGCATTTGGACTCATTGAAGTTTTGAATTGGATATAAGGTGAGAAGATAGGCTCACCTACAGTCAGACAGGCCAGAAGAACGACCGGCAAACGGTTGCGGCCCCGGGGCGGAGCCGACGGTTCCGCAGTTTCAATGGGAGAAGAGCAATGAAACCATTTCAGGCACTGAAGGGACTGGCGCGTATCGCCACTGTGACGGCATCTGTCCTCTATGCGGGAGCTGCCTTCGCCCAGACGACGATCGTCGTCGGCTACCAGCAGATCGTCGGCCCGTTCGTGACAGCGATCGCCGACGGGCGCTTCGACGAGGCGCTGAAGGATACGGGCTACAAGGTCGACTGGCGCCAGTTTTCATCCGCCGGCGATATTTCCACCGCGCTCGCCTCCGGCAACGTGCCGATCGGCGTGATCGGCTCGACAGGTGCGGCGGCAGCCGCCACGCGCGGCGTCGACATGCAGCTGTTCTGGATTCTCGACAATATCGGCAAATCGGAAGCCCTGGTGGCCCGCGAAGGCTCCGGCATCGAAAAACCCGAGGACCTGAAGGGCAAGAAAGTGGGCGTGCCGTTCGTTTCGACCTCTCACTTCCATCTGCTCGTCGGTCTGGAAAAGGTCTGGAAAATCGATCCGCGCGAGGTCGACATTCTGAACATGAAGCCGCCGCAGATCGTGGCCGCCTGGCAGCGCGGCGACATCGACGCCGCCTATGTCTGGCCGCCCGCGCTCTCGGAAATCCTGAAGACCGGCAAGGTCATCTCCGATTCCGAGGTGATCGGCAAGGAAAGCGTGCCCACATTCGACGGCATCGTCGTGGACCGCAAATTCGCTGCCGAAAATGCCGATTTCATGAACGCCTTCACCAGGGTTCTGGCGGACGCCTATGCCGATTACGGCCAGAACAAGGACAAATGGACCGCGGATTCGGCTGAAGTGCAGGGCATCGTCAAGATGATCGGCGGCACGCCGGAAGGTGTGGTCGAGGCGCTCGACCTGCTTGTCTTCCCGACCGCGGCGGAACAGGCGTCCAATGTCTGGCTGGGTGGCGGCGCGGAAGGGGGCGCGGTGCGCGCCTTCACGGAAAGTGCTAAATTCCTTGTCGAGCAGAAGCAGATCGACCACGCGCTCGATGACTACAGCCCCTTCGTGAACGCGGATTTCGCGACGGCGGCTGCGAAGTAAGGCCTGAACGTCCTGCCGGCGGCGAGAGGGCGGTGCGTTTATTCGGACGCACAAAGGACGATCCGGATTATTGCCGGAGCATCGGAATCACCGAAATCCGGGTTCCACTTTTCGGTCCGATGCTCCGGCCCCGCCGGTTTCTTCCCCTACGGGTCCGTCACGGACCTGTAGCGGGTGGCGCATGCCCCGCGGACATGATGCAAAAAGGCTGGACATGGAAACGCTCAACGTAAGCAATGTGAACCTGACCTATCCGGGTCTTCACTCGGACGAAGCGGTGATTGCGCTGAAGGGCGTCAACCTGACGATCAACAGCGGCGATTTCATGGTGGCGCTGGGAGCCTCCGGCTGCGGCAAGACCACGCTGCTGAACCTCATGGCAGGCTTCATGGCGCCCACTGCCGGAGAGATCACACTGGGAGGGCGCCGCGTCACCGGGCCGGGCGCCGACCGCGGCGTGGTGTTCCAGAAACATGCCCTGCTGCCCTGGCTGAACGTCATCGACAACACCGAGTTCGGCCTCAGGCTTCAGGGCGTGCCGAAGGACCAGAGGCGCGAGCGCGCCGTGCGCAATCTGGCGCTGGTCGGCCTGCAGGACTTCCACAAGCACATGATCTACCAGCTTTCCGGCGGCATGCAGCAGCGCGTGGGCATTGCAAGGGCGCTGACCTGCGACCCGGCCATGCTCTTGATGGACGAACCGATGGCTGCACTCGACGCGCTGACGCGCGAGACCATCCAGGAACTGCTGCTGAGGGTCTGGCAGCACACCAGCAAGATGTTCTTCTTCATCACCCACAGCGTCGAGGAAGCGCTGTTCCTCGGTTCGCGGCTCATCGTCATGTCGCCGCGCCCCGGCCGCATCACCCACAGCTACGACCTCGATTTCAACCGCCGCTTCCTCGAAAGCGGGAATGCGCGCGCAATCAAGTCCAGCCCCGACTTCATCGAAATGCGGGAAACCATATTGGGGATCATCTATGGCGACGAGCGAGCATCAGGAAATCCGGAACTGGCCCATGCTTGAGGGGCTGTCGAAGGCGAAATCGGCAAAACCCGGCAAGGTGTACGGGGCGCCGGGCGAAGGCTACAGCGGCCATATCAGCCTGATCACAGCGCTGGTGCTGCTTGCCCTGTGGTTCCTGATCACCTCGATGGGCTGGGTCAGGCCGCTGTTTCTGCCCTCACCGGTCGCCGTCTACAACAAGTTCATCCTCGCCATGACCGATGGTGTCGCCAATTCCACGCTCATGGAGCACACGCTTGCCAGCCTCGGCCGCGTGTTCGGCGCCTTCGCGCTGGCCTGCGCGACGGCCATCCCGGTCGGCATACTGATGGGCGTCAATCGCATCGTGCGCGGCGTGCTCGATCCGATCATCGAGTTCTATCGTCCGCTGCCGCCGCTCGCCTATCTGCCGCTGGTCATCATCTGGCTTGGCATCGGCGAATTCCCGAAGGTTTTCCTGATTTTCCTCGCGATCTTCGCGCCGATGGCGATCGCCGCCCGCGCCGGCGTGCGTTCGGTTTCCACCGAGCAGATCCATGCCGCCTATGCGATGGGCGCAACCAGCCAGCAGGTGATCACGCAGGTCATCATGAAGGCGGCGCTGCCGGAAATCTTCACCGGCATGCGCATCGGCATCGGCGTCGGCTGGACGACGCTGGTGGCCGCCGAAATGGTGGCGGCAAGCCGCGGCCTCGGCTTCATGGTGCTGAATGCCGCCGAATATCTGGCCAGCGACACCGTCATCATGGGCATCATCGTGATCGGCGTCTTCGCCTTCGCCTTCGACCTGCTCATCCGCTACCTGGAGAAGGTCTTCATTCCATGGAAGGGGCGCATCTGACCGCGCGCCGGCCGCATGAAACCGACAAAAGCCGGCGCGTCGCCGGCTTTTTCCATTCGCGCCCGCATCCCATGTTCCACACGCTACCGCAGTTCCAGCGGAAGCGCCAAGCAGTTCCGCGGTCAAAGCATGTTTCACGGAATCGCCGAACGGCTCCAGGTCTTTGTTTTGTCGCGTTTCCAAACCGGAAAAGTGTTTCCACTTTTCCGGTTTGGAAACGCTCTAAACTATGCCGCTTTCGCCATCTGCCCGCCCTCCATCCGATAGGAGATCGCCTCGGCCAGATGGATGCGGCCGATGCCGTCGCTGCCGTCGAGATCGGCAAGCGTGCGCGCAACTTTCAGCACCCGGTGATAGGCGCGGCCTGAAAAGCCGAGCTTTTCGCTGGCGTCCTGCAAAAGCGCCATTCCGGCCTGGTCGGGTGTGGCGATTGCCTCGATCAGCGACGGCGGGCACTGGGCGTTGGTAAGGGCGGCATCCGCGCCAAGCTCCCCGAAACGAGCGTGCTGGATATCGCGCGCACGCGCCACGCGCGCGGCAACGGCAGCGCTGGCTTCCGACTTTCCAGGGCGGATCAGGTCGGCTGCCGAAACCGCCGGCACCTCGATCCTGAGATCGATGCGATCCAGAAGCGGCCCCGAAATACGCGCCTGATAGTCCGTGCGACAGCGCTCGCCGCGCGCGCAGCGATAGCCGGGCTCGCCCGCCATGCCGCAGCGGCAGGGGTTCATGGCGGCGACGAGCTGGATCCGTGCCGGATAGCTGATGCGGTGATTGGCGCGGGCGATCATGCAGGAACCGGTTTCGAGCGGCTGGCGCAGGGCATCGAGCGTCTGCGGCGAGAATTCGGGAAACTCGTCCAGAAACAGCACGCCGTGATGGGCCAGCGAAATTTCGCCGGGGCGCGCCCTGAAACCGCCGCCGACAAGAGCCGCCATGGATGCGGAATGATGCGGGGCGCGAAACGGCCGGCGATCGGTGAGCCGCCCGCCCGCCAATTCCCCGGCGATGGATGCGATCATCGACACGTCCAGCAATTCGCGCGGGGAAAGCGGCGGCAGGATCGAAGGCAGCCGCTGGGCCAGCATGGATTTTCCCGACCCCGGCGGACCCGTCATCAGCAGATTGTGGCCGCCGGCAGCCGCCACTTCCAGTGCCCGGCGCGCGCTTTCCTGTCCCTTGATATCGGCCAGATCCGGAAGATCGGCGCTGCCGGCACGCACGCCAGGCTCTGGACGCGTAAGCACCTGCGTGCCCCGAAAATGGTTGGCAAGCGCGATGAGGCTGCGCGGCGCCAGAAGGTCGAATTCGCTGCCGGCCCATGCGGCCTCGGCGCCGCAATCATGCGGGCAGATCAGCCCCCGGCCTGCGCCAGTGGCGGCAATTGCCGCCGGCAACGCCCCGGCGACCGAAGCGATGGCGCCATCCAGCGACAGTTCTCCCAGAACCACATAGGCGCTCAGCGCCTCGCCCGGAATGACGCCGATGGCCGCCATCAGCCCCAGCGCGATCGGCAGGTCGTAGTGGCTGCCCTCCTTGGGCAGATCGGCAGGCGCCAGATTGACCGTCACGCGCCTGGCGGGCATCGACAGGCCGGAGGCATGAAGGGCTGCCTGAACGCGCTCGCGGCTTTCCGCAACCGCCTTGTCCGGAAGGCCGACAATGGACATGCCAACCTTTCCCGGCGCCACCATGATCTGCACATCGACGGGCACGGCCTCGATACCCTGAAAGGCCACCGTTCGCACGCGTGAAACCATGCCCTGCCTCCCCGGCATCACCCGATGTCCGATATCCGGCCTTGCTCGTCAGGCTGGCTGGACCTCCCCCCGGTCATGCAAACAGGAAAGCACGATTTTTTGCCGCACGCAAGAACAATACAGGAACAAATGCCAATTCCGGCTGCATTCAGGTTGCAGACAATTGCAAAAGCGGAACAGACGTTCCTGTGGCTGCCTCTCATCACGCGCCGGGGAAAAGGGGATCACTCACGTTCCGCGCGGTTTTGCCCTGTTCGTGGCTTGCGCCAGCAGCGGGTTTTCCGGCCAGACGTGCCGGGGGTAGCGTCCGCGCATGTCGGAGCGCACATCGGCCCATGAGCCGTGCCAGAAACCCGGCAGGTCGCGCGTCGTCTGGATCGGGCGGTGCGCGGGCGACAGAAGCTCCAGCGTCAGCGGCACGGCGCCGCCGGCAATGGCGGGATGGCTGGCGAGGCCGAACAGCTCCTGCACGCGGATGGCCAGCACCGGCTGCTCGCCGTCATAGCGGATCGGCGCGCGGCTGCCCGACGGCGCATCGAAATGGGTGGGAGCGAGCGCATCGATGCGCCGCTGAAGATCATGCGGCACCAGTGCGGTGAGCCCCGCGGCCAGCGCGCCGCCGCCGATAGCGCCAAGCGAAGCCGAGCCGGTGAGGAAGGGCAGCAGCCACTCCTCCAGCCGGGCGACCAGCGCCTCGTCGCTCATGTCCGGCCATGGCTCGCCAAGCCCCTTGTGCAGCCATGACAGGCGCTGGCGCAGTGTCGTCGCCCCTTTGTCCCATGGCAGGATGGAAGGCCCATGGGCGCGCACCGCATCGAGCACGGCCTGATTCGCCGCGTCGCCTGAAGGGGCGGGCAGCATGCGCTCGGCAAGCACGATGGCGCCGAGCCGGCTCCGCTCGCGCACCCGCACGCTGCGGCGCTCCAGATCGAACAGCGTCTCGCGGCGGCTTTCGATGGCATGGCCGAGCATGGCGCGGATGTCGTCCTCGCCGATGGCGGCCGCGGCGGTGATGCGTGCATTCTGCGCCTTGCCCTGAAGGTCGGCGACGACGAGAAAAGGCTCTCCGGCCAGCGGATCGGCGGCATCGAGCATCGCGCCGGAGCCATTGGCGAGCACGAAGCGCCCGCGTTCGCCGCGCGCCCTGGCGACGCGATCCGGCCATGCGCGCAAGAGCAGGGTTCCGGGGGTGCAGGGGTCGCCGCTCTTCTCAGCCTTGCCCGCGTCGCGCGCCAGCCGGTCTGCCAGTTGCCGCGCCGCAACAGCGCGCGGCGACCGTTCGCCGGCAAAGCGCGTCAGCCGCCGTTCCAGATCGGCGCTGTCGCCGCCCAGCCCGCGTTCGGTCAGAAGCACGGCCAGAAGTGCCGCCTGCCCTTGATGGCCGGCATGGGCGGCTTCGGCCACCATATGCGCGAGCCGCACCGGCAGAGCGAGCCGCCGCATCGCCTGCCCGGCTTGCGTGAGGCGGCCATCGGCATCGATGGCGTCCAGCGTGCGCAGCAGGTTGCGCGCCTCGTTGAGCGCCGGCGCGGGCGGCGGATCGAGAAAGGCAAGGCTGGCGGGATCGGCAACGCCGAAGGCCGCGCAATCGAGCAACAGGCCGGAAAGATCGGCGGCGAGGATTTCGGGCGGCGTGAAGGCAGGCAGCGCCGCCATCTGCGCGGCGCGCCAGAGCCGGATCGCGACGCCGGGTTCCGTACGCCCGGCGCGGCCGGCGCGCTGATCGGCCGAGGCGCGCGACACGCGCACCGTCTCCAGCCGCGTCAACCCGCTGGCCGGCTCATAGGCAGGCAGGCGCGCCAGCCCGCTGTCGATGACGACGCGCACGCCGTCGATGGTGATCGAGGTTTCGGCAATGGCGGTGGCCAGCACGACCTTGCGCCGGCCGGCCAGCGGCGGGCGGATGGCGGCATCCTGCGCCTTTGCATCCATCATGCCGTAAAGCCGCACGATGTCGATGCCTGCGGCGACGCGCCCTTCCAGCCGCTCGGCGGTGCGCCCGATCTCACGCTGGCCGGGCAGGAAGGCGAGCACGCTGCCGGTCTCGTCCGACAGGGCCGCGCGGATGGCGGCGGCCATGGCGTCTTCGACCGGCATGCCGGCCGGACGCTCCCGATAGCGGATCTCCACGGGGAAAGACCGGCCCTGGCTCTCGATCACCGGCGCGCCGCCCAGCAGCTTCGCCACGCGCGCGCCGTCCAGCGTCGCGGACATGACCAGAAGGCGCAGATCCGGGCGCAGCGCGCCCTGCACGTCGAGCGCCAGCGCCAGCCCGAAATCGCCGTCCAGCGAGCGTTCGTGGAATTCGTCGAAGATCACCGCCCTGATGCCCGGCAATTCGGGATCGTCGAGGATCATGCGCGCCAGCACGCCTTCGGTGACGACCATGATGCGGGTGCGCTCCGACATGCGCTTTTCCATGCGCATGGCATAGCCGACCACACCGCCCGGCTCCTCGCCCAAAAGGGAAGCCATGCGCCGCGCCGCAGCGCGGGCGGCCAGCCGGCGCGGCTCCAGAAGCACGATGGCGCCGCCCTCGCGCCAGCCGGCATCGAGCAGGGTGAGCGGCACCAGCGTCGTCTTGCCGGCGCCCGGCGGGGCAACCAGCACCGCCTTGTTGCCGCGTTCGAGCGCCGTGACCAGATCGGCCAGAATGGCGGAGACCGGAAGCTCCGGCAGCGAAAATTCGCTCATCGGGGGGTCAGACCGGCTCCCAGCCGTCATGTTCGCCAGCACGGAAGATGGCGTCGATGATTTTCTGGTTCAGCACCGATTCCTCCAGCGTGAAGATGCGGTCCGTCCCTCCGCCAGCGGCCCGCACGAAAGCCTCGACTTGCAAGCGATATTGCTGCGCGCCGGGGAAGCGGAACTGCTTAGCCGCATCGTGATGCTGATTGTGGAGCGTCACCACATGGTCGTCATAGAGCCCGGCATTGAAGGGCGATGCAACCTCGATGAACCCCTTGTCGCCGTGGAAAACCATGGTCTGGCGCGCGGCCATCTGCGTCGACAGATAGAAGGACAGCTCGAAGGAGCCGAAATCGGCGCGCACCGAGGAATAGATATCGGTGCCGAATATGGCGTCGCGCTCTATGCTGGCCTGAATGCGCACAGGCTCGCGGCCGGTCGCAAAGCGCGTGGTCACCGTCGGGTAGACGCCGATGTCGGGCAGCGCGCCGCCGCCGAGATCGGGCTGGTTGCGCATGTTGTGCGGATCGACGTTGAAATAGGAGAACGCCCCCTGCACATGGCGCAGGCGGCCGACGGCCCCTTCCGCGATCAGGTCCCGCACCCTGATCCATTGCGGGTGGTGAACGACCATGAAGGCCTCGCTTGCCACCACCTTGTGGCGATCGCGCAATGCGATCAGCGCAGCGATGTCCTGCGCCTTCAGCGCCAGCGGCTTTTCCACCAGCACATGCTTGCCGGCCTCGATGGCCTTCGCCGTCCATTCCACATGCTGTGAAGTCGGCAGGGGAATGTAGACGCCATCGATGTCCCCACAGGCCAGCAGTTCTTCATAGGAGCCGAAGGCGTGCGGGGCGTTCCACTGGCCGGCCAGCTGCCGGGCACGCTCCGCATCGCGGCTGGCGATGGCCGCCACCACGCCATTATCGGAACCGGCGATGGCCGGCAGCAATTGCTCGCGCGCGATTTTCGCCGTTGAAAGAATACCCCAGCGGAACATGGTCCTGCCTCCAGAATTATCGGCCCGGACTTGCCCCGAAGAAGCGAAAAAGCCAAGCGAGCGGAAGATAGCCTTTTAGCCGCGCCAGCGAAAGAAATCCACGAAGGCACGAAGCGCCGGTCGCATCTGCTTGCGGCTGGGATAATAGACGAAGAACCCGTCGAAGGGCGGGCACCAGTCTTCCAGCAGGCGCACCAGCCGTCCGTCGGCCAAAGGCTGGCGCACATAGTCCTCGAAGACGAAGGCGAGGCCCGCGCCGTCGAGCGCCGCCTGCACGATCACCCGATCTTCGCCAAGGATCAGCGGGCCGTCCACATCCATGACGATCTCTTCGCCTGCCTTTTCAAACTCCCAGCGATAGATGACGCCGCTGGAAAAGCGGAAGCGGACGCAGCGATGGCCGGCAAGGTCACGCGGATGCCGGGGACGCTCCCTGCCCTCCAGATAGGCAGGTGCTGCGACCAGCGCGCCGCGCAGTTGCGGGCCGATGCGCACGGCGATCATGTCGCGTTGCAGGCTTTCGCCAAGCCGCACGCCGGCATCGAAGCCAGCTTCCACGACATCGGTGAAGCGGTCCTCGCTGACGATTTCCAGCCGGATATCCGGATAGGCGGTGACGAAGGCTGCAAGACGCGGGGTCAGCACCAGTTCGGCGGCGGTGCGCGGTACGTTGAGGCGCAGGTTTCCTGCCGGCCTGTCGCGCGCCTCGACAGTCTGTTCCAGCGCAAGATCGATTTCGGACAAAGCCGGCCGCAGCCGTTCCAGCAAGGCGGCGCCTTCCTCCGTCGGGGCGACGCTGCGCGTGGTGCGGGCAAGCAACCGCACCCCAAGCCGCGCCTCCAGCAGCGAGACGGAATGGCTGACGGCCGATGGCGCAATGCCCAGTTCACGCGCGGCAGCGCGAAAACTGCCATGCTGCGCCACGACCGAAAAAACGGCGAGATGGGAAAGCTGGTTTCGCGACATTGATCTAAATTACAGAACAGCCAATACATAAACAAACGGATTATCGAACGATGATCCCGCGCCTATCTCTGCCTCATCCCACACAGGAGGCTTGCGGATGCAACCGCGCAGACTTGGCACAGTACTCACCGTCAATCCCATAGGCCTCGGCTGCATGGGCATGAGCTTCGCCTATGGCGGGCAGGAGGAAAAAGACTCCATCGCCACCCTTCACCGGGCCGTGGAGATCGGCGTCGATTTCTTCGACACGGCGGAAGTCTACGGCCCGTTCGAGAACGAGCGCCTCGTCGGCAAGGCGCTGAAAGGCGTACGCGACAAGGTCACCATCGCCACCAAGTTCGGCTTCAGGATCAGCGATGAGGGCACCGGGTCCGGGCGCATGGCGGGCGTGGACAGCCGCCCGGAACATGTCAGGGCGGTCGCGGAAGCATCCCTGAAGCGCCTCGGCACCGATGTCATCGATCTTTATTACCAACACCGCGTCGATCCCTCGGTGCCAATCGAGGATACGGTCGGCGCGATGGCCGATCTGGTGCGCGCGGGCAAGGCGCGCGCGCTCGGCTTGTCAGAGGTGAGCCCGCAGACCCTGCGGCGCGCCCACGCCGTTCATCCGATTGCCGCCGTGCAGAGCGAATATTCGCTGTGGAGCCGCGAGCCGGAGAACGAAATCCTTGCAGTCTGCCGGGAACTCGGCATCGGCTTCGTGCCTTACAGTCCGCTCGGGCGTGGCCTGCTCACCGGCGCCATCCGCAAGGCCGACGCACTGGGCGAAGACGACTGGCGCCGCACCCTGCCGCGTTTTCAGGCCGAGGCGATGGAAGCCAATGAACGGCTGGTGACGATGCTGGAGCAGATGGCTGAGGGCAAGGGCGTGACGGCAGCGCAACTGGCGCTGGCCTGGGTGCTGCATCAGGGCGATTTCATCGTGCCGATCCCCGGCGCGCGCCGCATCGCCCATCTGGAACAGAATGTGGCGGCCGCAGAGATCAGGCTGAGCGGCACAGAGGTCGCCGACATCGGTGCAGCCCTGTCGCCGGACAAGGTGGCCGGCAAGCGCTACACGGAAGAAGCGCTTTCGCTCACCAACGGCTGAAACGATCGCGGGCAGGCGGATCGCTCCGCCTGCCCGCCCCTTCATGTCTTCAGCCCGTTCAGCCGCGCAGCGCGCCGCCGGTCTGTTTCTTCACATTCTCGACGATGCGGGTGGCCAGCGCCTCGAAATCCTCGTCCGTGAGCGTTTTCTCGACCGGCTGGATGGTGACTTCGATGGCGATGGATTTTTTGCCCTCGCCCAGCGACGCGCCCTCGAAAATGTCGAACACATTGACATCGGCGACCAGCTTCCTGTCGGCGGCAAGGGCTGCCTTGACCAGCGATCCGGCCTCGACTGTCTTTTCGACCACGAAGGCGAAATCGCGCTTCACCGCCTGGAAGGCGGAAAGCTCCAGCTTCGGCTTGGTGCGGGTCGGCTTGGCCTTGGCCTCCGGAACGGCGTCGATAAACACCTCGAAGCCGGCCAGCGGACCGCTGGCGTCGAGCGCTTCCAGCACCTTCGGATGGAACTCGCCGAAATGGCCCAGCACCACCCTGGGACCGAGCTTGATGACGCCCGAGCGGCCCGGATGATACCAGCCGGGCGCGGCCGCCTCGATCTGCAAGCGGTCCACCGGCGCGCCGCAGGCTTCCAGCGCGGCGATGGCGTCGGCCTTGGCGTCATAGACGCCGACCGGTGCGGCATTGCCGCTCCAGTAGCGGCCCGGGCCTTCCAGCTTCGCAGTGCCGCGGCGGATGCCTGCCGCAACACGACGCTGCTTTTCGGGCGTGTCGCCCTCATAGGTGCCGGAAACCTCGAACAGCGCGACATCGCCCATGCCGCGATCGGCATTGCGCTGGGCCGCCGCAATCAGGCCGGGCAGCAGCGACGGGCGCATGTCGGACATGTCGGCGGCAATCGGGTTGGCGAGCTTCAGCGCCGCCTGCCCGCCGCCGAACAGCTCGGCGTGCTTCGCCGGAATGAACGACCACGTAACCGCTTCCAGCATGCCGCGCACGGCAAGCGCGCGCCGTGCGAAGCGGCTGCGTATCTGGAGCGTGGTGAGGATCTTGCCATTGACCGCATCATGGCCGGACAGCGGGCGCGGCGCGATCTCGTCGACGCCGTGGATGCGCATCACCTCTTCTACCAGATCGGCCTTGCCATCGACATCCGGCCGCCATGACGGCACCCCGACATCGACCACATCGCCATTGCCGAGCGGTTTAAAGCCGAGGCGGGTGAGGATCGACAGGCTCTCGTCCTTCGCCACGTCGAGACCGGTCAGCCGCTTCACTTCCGCCAGCGGGAAGGAAACGACCTTCGGCTTATGCCCGGCATAGCCGACGACCTCTGCTTCCGTCGGCTCGCCGCCGCACAGATCGAGAACCATGCGGGTGGCCAGTTCCAGCCCAGGCACCATGTATTCGGGGTCCACTCCGCGCTCGAAACGGTAGCGGGCATCGGTGATGATGCCGAGCGCGCGGCCGGTGCGGGCGACGTTCAGCGCCTCCCAGAGCGCGGATTCGATCAGCACGTCGGTGGTGTTCTCGTCACAGCCGGAAAGCTCGCCGCCCATGATGCCGGCAATGGATTCCACGCCCTTGTCGTCGGCGATGACGCACATATCCGGCGTCAGCTCATATTCGCGCCCGTCCAGCGCCAGCAGCTTCTCGCCGGCCCGCGCCCGGCGCACCACGAGATTGCCGGCAACCTTCTTCGCATCGAACACATGCAGCGGACGGCCACGGTCGAAGGTGACGTAATTGGTGATGTCGACCAGCGTGTTGATGGGGCGCAGGCCAATGGCGATCAGCCGCTTCTGCATCCATTTCGGCGACGGGCCGTTCTTCACGCCGCGCACGAGACGCAGCGCGAAGCCGGGGCACAGATCGGGCGCTTCGATGGCCAGCTTCACCGGCGTCTCGCCCTTGCCGGCAACCGGTGCGACCGGGCCGGTCTTCAGCGTGCCGAGCCCGGAGGCGGCAAGATCGCGCGCAATGCCGTAGACGCCGGTGGCGTCGGGACGATTGGGCGTCAGGTTGATCTCGATGACCGGATCGTCAAGTTCCGCCCAGCTTGCGTAAGATGTGCCGACCGGCGCGTCGGCGGGAAGGTCGATGATGCCGTCATGCTCGTCGGAAAGCTGCAATTCGCGCTCCGAGCACATCATGCCGTGGCTCTCGACGCCGCGAATCTTGCCTACAGAGAGCGTCACATCGATGCCGGGCACATAGGTGCCGGGCGCGGCGAAGGCTCCGACCAGACCGGCGCGGGCATTGGGCGCGCCGCAGACGACCTGTATCGGAGCGCCCGAACCGGTGTCGACCATGAGGACGCGCAGCTTGTCGGCGTCGGGATGCTGTACGGCGCTCACGACCTTGGCGATGACGAAGGGCTTCAGCGTCGCCTTGTCGTCCACGGCTTCGACTTCGAGGCCGATGGCCGTCAGCCGCTCGACGATCTCGTGAAGCGTCGCTTCGGTGTCGAGGTGTTCTTTCAGCCAGGAGAGGGTGAATTTCATTTTATCGTTCCTTGCCGCGCGATCAGTTGCTCAGTCCGCCGAACAGGGTCGGCAGGTCGAGCGGGCGGAAACCGTAATGCTGGAGCCAGCGCATATCGGCGTCGAAGAAGGCGCGCAGGTCCGGCATGCCGTATTTCAGCATGGCGATGCGGTCGATGCCCATGCCCCAGGCAAAGCCCTGATACTCGTCCGGATCGAGCCCGCCGGCGCGCATGACATTGGGATGGACCATGCCGCAGCCGAGGATTTCCATCCAGTCGGAGCCCTCGCCGAAGCGCACCTCGCCCGGCCGCGAGCGGTCGCACTGGATGTCCACTTCCAGAGACGGCTCGGTGAAGGGGAAGAAGCTCGGACGGAAGCGCATCTTCACCTGCGGAACCTCGAAGAAGGCCTTGCAGAACTCTTCCAGAACCCACTTCATGTTGGCGACATTGGCGGTCTTGTCGATGACCAGCCCCTCGACCTGATGGAACATGGGCGAATGGGTGGCGTCGCTGTCCTGCCGGTAGGTCTTGCCCGGAATGACGATGCGGATCGGCGGGCTCTCGCGCTCCATGGTGCGGATCTGCACCGGCGAGGTGTGGGTGCGCAGCACCTTGCGCTCGCCCTTTTCGTCCGGCTGGAAGAAAAAAGTGTCGTGCATCTCGCGCGCCGGATGGCCATCGGGGAAGTTCAGCGCGGTGAAATTGTAATAGTCGGTTTCGATATCCGGCCCTTCGGCGATGGCGAAGCCGAGATCGCCGAAGATGGCGGCGATCTCGTCGATGACCTGGCTGATGGGGTGGATGCGGCCGCGCTCGGCCGGAGAGGTCCGCACGGGCAGCGTGACATCCACCTTCTCGGCCTCCAGCCGCGCGGCGATGGCCACGTCGCGCAGTTCGGCGCGACGCGCGGAAAGGGATTCGGTGACCCGGTTCTTCAGCCCGTTGATCGCCGGTCCCTTCACCTGCCGCTCTTCGGCGCTCATCGCGCCCAGCGTCTTCAGCAGTTCCGAGATCGAGCCCTTCTTGCCGAGCGCCGAAACCCTGACCGCCTCGATCGCGGCCTCGTCACCCGCGCCGGCGATCGCCTCCGACAGCGTTCGTTCCAGTTGGTCGATATCCGTCATGATTGTCCTTCTGGCCGCTCGTGGCCGGTAGCTTGAAGAGATGGCGCGGATGCCGGTTCGGCATCGAGCGCATTTTTCAGGAAAGACGTGGCCTTCACCGCATAGAGCGCGTCCTTGCCCAGCAACGTTTCCGGCAAAAGCCGCAATGGCGCCAGCCAGCGATGGAAGAATGCGACAAGGCGCGCCAGCGGCGGCAGGACCTCGGCAGGCGCGATGTCGCGCCAGGCGCCGAACGCGCGGGCCGGCGTATCGGGCAAGATCGCACGCGCGGTGATTTGCAGGAACAGCAACCACAGATCCCGCGCCTGCGCCATCGCAAGCGGCATCACCGCTTCCGGCTCTTCCTCGAAATCCAGGAAACCGACGCCGCCCTCACCAGCAGCGGAAGCGGGCAGGAACATGTCGCGCGGATGCGGCCTGCCATGGCACAGCCCGGCGCGATGCGCCTCGCCCAGCCCCTGGGCCAGCGTCACCAGCAATTCGTCATGAGCGGCGGGGTCGGCGGCGTGCAGGTCGCCGAGGCGCGCCTGCGCCACCCTGCCGACATCGGAAAGCACCAGAACAGCCTCGTTGCCGAACACCATGCCGGCCACCGCAAAGCCGGCTTGCCGGAACAGGTTCATCTTGCGCTTTTCCCGTTCCACAGCAAGCGATCCGGGCGCGGCGCGCGAGGAGCGCAGGAAAACCGGCAGAAGCGGAGAGATGGCGCGATGCAGGAGCTTGCCGAAGGGCTGGCGCTCGACATCATAGCGCTTGATCCAGACGCGGCGCCCGTCGACATCGGCCCGCGCAACGCGCGCATGTGCATTCGCCGCCAGAAGACGCGTCAGCGTCGCCAGCCCTTCGGCGGAAAGCATATCCGTGCTGTCGTCCTGTATGGCCTTGCTCATCCGGTTCCATAAGAAAAACCCGCGCCAGCCCTGCCAGCGCGGGTTTCCCAAATCGTAGTGTTGCAGAACTTCGGGAAAACGCTGGCTTAAGCTACAGCGCTCTCAAAAGCGTTCGGCGTGGTGTCCTTCAGATACTCGAGCGCGGTCTTCGACTTCGCCACCAGAGCCGCGAAAGCCTGCGGCTCGTGGATAGCCATATCGGACAGAACCTTGCGGTCGATCTCGATGCCGGCCTTGTTCAGGCCGTCGATGAAGCGGCCGTAGGTCAGGCCGTGCTCGCGCACCGCAGCGTTGATGCGCTGGATCCACAGGGCGCGGAAATTGCGCTTGCGGGCCTTGCGGTCGCGATAGGCGTATTGCAGCGACTTCTCCACCGCCTGCTTGGCGATGCGGATGGTGTTCTTGCGACGACCGTAAAAGCCCTTGGCGGCTTTCAGGATCTTCTTGTGCTTGGCGTGGCCGGTAGTGCCTCTTTTCACGCGCATGTCATGATCTCCTTAATATCGTTCCAACCGGCTCAGATGCCGCCGCCGTTAGGCAGGAAATTCCTGATGACCTTCTTGGCATCCGGCTCTGCGAGAACCATGGTGCCGCGGGCATCGCGGATGAACTTGTTGGTACGCTTGATCATGCCGTGGCGCTTGCCGGCCGCAGCCGACAGGACCTTGCCGGTCGCAGTGATCTTGAACCGCTTTTTCGCGGAAGATTTGGTCTTCATCTTGGGCATTTTGCTTGTCTCCTTATCGGGCGGGGCCGCCCTTGTCTTCGCTCCGGACCGACCAAAGCCCGGAAAGCAAGCGAAACCGCCACGGCATGCCCTGCCGGGCGGTTTTCATGAACGGCGGGTCTATACGGCAATGCAGCGCAAAGCGCAACACCTCGCCATCGGCCATATGCCTTCAGGGCACCGTGAACAGAACCGGCAGCACGCCCGACATCTGGGCGCCGTCGATCAATTCGAAGAAAGGCATGGCCAGCAGGAACACCAGCCCGTCGAGCAGCGTGTTCTTCAAAAACTTCGGCCGGAACGAACCGGTGTCCCCCTCGTCGTAAAGCGACAGCCGGGGAAGGAAACGCGGCACCCTTGCCAGATAGGCTTCGTAAGGCGCGCCAAGAACCTCCCCGAGGAACCGTTCCTCGCGCAGGATGACGACGTGAAAAGCCAGCGCGCACAAAAGCGCAAAGCCGATCATGATCGTGAATGAGCCCATCTGGGCGCCGACGCCGGCGGCGGCGACGGCTGAAAACAGATAGAGCGGGTTGCGGGTGATCGAATAGGGACCGCCGGTCACCACTTCGGCAGATTTGCGGCCGCCGATGTAGAGCGTCGACCACAGGCGCCCGACAATGCCCAGAAAGATCAGCAGAACGCCGAACATCTCGATGATCTCATGGACCAGGGATTCCGGCGGGAAAGCCGACTGCCCGACCAGGAGCAGGGCGCACATGACAATCACCAGCGCCGCCAGAACATAGCGGCGGGTGCGCTGATAACGGCTCAGGCTGAGCTTCGAGCGATCATCGCCAGTCTTGTGCGTGACGTTTTGCGCAACGTTCATCGGCGGCGTCCTTGTTCCGGTTGGCGACCCTTGCCGCAAAGTTGCGGCATGATCGTGGCGACGGGACCGGAGACCGCTCCCGTGGGAAAGCGAACGGCGCCGCCATTGCTGGCAGCGCCGCAAACCATTGCCGGACCGGGCGTCAGCGCGGCGCCAGCACCATCATCATCTGGCGTCCTTCAAGCTTCGGCTCGGCCTCGACCTTGGCGATCGTGGCGGTCTCTTCGCGGACCTTGTTGAGAAGCTGCATGCCAAGCTCCATATGGGCCATTTCGCGGCCACGGAAGCGCAGCGTCACCTTGACCTTGTCGCCCTCATCGAAGAACCGGCGCGCCGCCTTCATCTTGACCTCGTAATCGTGGTCATCGATGTTCGGACGCATCTTGATCTCCTTGATCTCGATGACCTTCTGATTCTTGCGGGCTTCCGCCGCCTTTTTCTGGGAAGCGTATTTCAGCTTGCCGAGATCCAGGATCTTGGCGACCGGCGGCGTGGCATTCGGCGAAATCTCAACGAGATCCAGCCCTGCCTCTTCGGCCAGCAGCATAGCGTCGCCGGTGGCCATTTCGCCGCGATTGTTGCCGTCGGCGTCGATAAGCTGGATGCGGGGAACCTTGATGTCCCGGTTAGCGCGCGGCCCGTCCTTGGTGGGCGCTGCTGCTTTGAAAGGTCTGCGAATGGTCGTATTCTCCTCGAATAATTGCTATGCGTGTGCGGAGGCGTCCTTAAGGGCAAACGCCTATGTGGGGAACGGATGCGCGGTGTCAATAACACAGCAAACAACGAAAATCACGAAAATCCGTTGTACCTGCCGGCATGGAATGCAGAAAGCGCATGAGGCCTTCCGCACGCAAGCCGGCCCCGCCGGTAAAGTCACCTTCGAGGAAAGCATAACATGAATGCACGCCAAGTCGAGTTCGTGAATGTCGACGGCACGGACATCGCCGTGCGCCGCCAGGAGGGCGATGCGCCGGGCGTCATGTGGCTGGGCGGCTACAAGTCCGACATGCTTGGCACCAAGGCCGAAGCCCTTTGCGAATGGGCGACCGGGCAAGGTCGCTCCTTTCTGCGTCACGACTATTCGGGCCATGGCGAATCAGGCGGAAGGTTCGCCGACGGCACCATCTCGAAATGGCTGCGTGAGAGCCTTGCCGTATTCGCCCGCCACACGCGCGGGCCGCAGGTGCTGGTCGGCTCCTCCATGGGCGGCTGGATCGCGTTGCGCATGGTGCAGGAACTGCTGAAGGCCGGCGAAAGCCGCGTCCGGGGGCTGGTGCTGATCGCCCCCGCGCCGGACTTCACCACCGAACTCGTGGAACCGGCCATGACCGGCGAACAGCGCCGCCAGCTGGCCGAACAAGGCCATTTCGAAATTCCCTCCGACTATGTCGACGAGCCCTATATCTACACGCGCGATCTGATCGAGGACGGACGTGCAAACCTCATGATGAACGCCCCGATCGACACGCATTGCCCGGTCCACGTCCTGCAGGGCATGCAGGACGAATCGGTGCCGCATTCCCATGCGCTCAAACTGGTCAGCCTTTTGCCGGCGGACGACGTCACGCTCTCGCTGGTGCCGGATGGCGACCACCGCCTGTCGCGGCCGCAGGACATCGAGCTGCTGATTTCCGCCGTGCGCGACATGGCCGCGCGGGCCAGCCGGCAAGATACCTGATCTCCCCCTTTCCTCGCGAGTTCCCGCCAGATGCGCATATCCATTCCCGTCTCGGCCTTCGTGGCCGCTATCGTCGGCTTCGGCGGAACGCTCGCCATCGTCATTGCCGCGGCGGCGGCGGTCGGCGCGACCCAGTTGCAGACGGCAAGCTGGGTTACGGCCCTGTGCCTTGCGATGGCGCTGGAGACGGCATGGCTTTCATGGCGCACGAAAATGCCGGTCATCACCGCATGGTCGACACCGGGCGTGGCCCTGATCGCCGCTTCCAGCGGCTTTTCCATGCCTGAAGCGGTCGGAGCGTTTCTGGTAGCCGGAGCGCTGCTGGTGGCCACGGCCCTGTTTCGCCCCCTGACGAAGCTGATCTCGCGCATACCGGCCTCGGTAGCTTCAGGCATGCTGGCGGGCATCGTCGTCACCTTCGCCACCGAGGCGGCAAGGACGGTGCCGCTCGATCCGTGGCTGATCCTGCCGCTGGTCGCGGCGTTCTTCGCGCTGCGGCTGATCAATCCGGCGATCTCCGTTCTGGCCGTGCTGATCGGCGGCGGCGCTGCGGCTTTCCTGACCGGCCGGGTGGGCGGCCTGCCGACGCCTGAAATTTCGACGCTGACATGGATCTGGCCGGAATTTTCGGCCGGCGCCATCGTCGGTCTCGCCGTGCCGCTCTATCTGGTCACCATGGCCTCGCAGAACCTGTCCGGGCTCGCCGTGCTGCGCGCCTCCGGCTATCAGCCCGACCCCGCGCCGCTGATCGGCGTCACCGGCCTTTTTTCGGTGCTGACCGCGCCGTTCGGGGCCTCGACCACCAATCTCGCGGCGATCTCGGCCGCCATCTGCACCGGGCCGGACGTCCATCCCGACCCGACCGAGCGCTGGAAAACCGGGCCATTCTATGCGCTTGCCTATCTGATCTTCGCCCTCTTCGGCGCATCGCTGGTGGCGATCTTCGCGGTGCTGCCGCAAAGCCTCATCGCGCTGGTTGCGGGGCTGGCGCTGCTCGGGCCCCTCACCAACGCGCTCGGCATCGCCCTTCAGGAGGAAAGCGAGCGCATGGCCGCGACCGTCACCTTCGCCGTCACGGCCTCGGGGCTTGTCGTGTCCGGGATCGGCTCCGCATTCTGGGGGCTGGTCGCGGGCCTCGGCGTCCTCGCCCTCGACCGCTTCAAAAAAAACTGAAGCGTGGCGCGATCTTTCAGATTCGCTCCTTGCGCTTCAAGTTCTTGTTTTTACGCATGTCGTTGCCGCCGAACCGGCTCCCGTTCGCGGGCGGAACGCTTTGACGGAAGCGATGCCTTGCAAGGTTTCCGGCGGCTTCGTCTTGAATCGCCATTTTTCGCTTCCCATGTCGTTTTCAGGCGGCAGGACCGGCCTGCCCTAACGGAAGGAACGTGAAGAACATGAATACGACTGCACTGATCCGCCCGGCATGGACGCCGGCGACCATCGCGCTGATGGTGATCGGCTTCATGGTGTTCTGGCCCCTCGGCCTGGCCATGCTCGCCTACATCATCTGGGGTGACCGGCTTGAGGGCTTCAAGAAGGACGTCAACCGGGCGACCGACGGCATTTTCGCCGGCTGCCGCCGTGGCGCCGGCAAGGCCCAGGGTTGGGGCCGCACCCGCACCGGCAACGTCGCCTTCGACGACTGGCGCGAAAAGGAACTCTCCCGCCTCGACGAGGAACGCCGCAAGCTCGACGAGATGCTGAGCGAGTTCGACGATTATGCGCGTGAACTGCGCCGCGCCAAGGACCAGGACGAGTTCGACCGCTTCATGGCGAGCCGCAACCGTTCCCCGGCTCCGGCGGCCACCACAAACACGCCGAAAAAGCACGGCGGCAAATCCGACGACACCCTGCTGGACGACTGATCCCCCAGCAGGTCTCAGGCGAACGGCGTCGCTTCGCGGCGCCGTTTTCTTTTGCGCCGCGCCCCGCCCGCCTTCAAGCCAACATCCACCCGTCCATCCATCCGGGCCCATTCATCCACCCATTCATTCCGGGGGCGAATCGCCTATGGTGAGGTCATGTCGTTCGGCTTCTTCCGCAATCTCAACCGACCCGCCAAGCCCGCGCCGCAGCAGCCGGAGCTGCGCGAGCACACGGTCGGCGGACGCACGCTGCCGCTGCGCATCGTGGAGAACGGCCGCGCCCGCCGCCTGACCCTGCGCATCGACGCCGGCGGACAGGGATTGCGCATCACCGTGCCGCCCGGCCTGCGCCGCGGCGAGGTGGACAATTTCCTGCATCGCCATCAGGGCTGGCTGGAAGAGAAGCTGGCCAAAGTGCCGGACAGGCCGAATGTGCGCCCCGGCGTGAAGATACCGCTCTACGGAATACCGCATCTGATCGTGCATGAGCCGGGCCGGCGCGGCACGGTCGGCGTGGAGGAGGCCGAAGGCGGCCGCACGCTCGTCGTGCATGGCGAGCGCATTCATCTGCCGCGCCGGGTGGCCGATTTCCTCAAGCGCGAGGCGCGCCGCGAGATCGGCGCGCTGGTGGAGAAACACACCGCAGCGGTCGGTCGAAAGGCCAGGGCCGTGCGCTTCAGGGACACCACCAGCCGCTGGGGCTCCTGCACCAGCGACGGCACGCTGTCCTTCTCATGGCGGATCATGATGGCGCCGCGCCCGGTCATCAACTATCTCGTCGCCCATGAAGTCGCGCATCTGCGCGAAATGAATCACGGGCCGAAATTCTGGAAGCTGTGCACGGAACTGTGCCCCGACACCGAGCGCTGCAAGGCATGGCTGAAGCGCAACGGTTCCGCCCTTCAGGCCATCGCCTTCGAGTGACCGGCGCGCCCGGTATCAGGCGCGCCTGGCCTCCACGCAATCCCAGAACAGGGCCGCGATGTCGGCGCCTCCGAAGCGCTTGACCTCGCGGATGCCGGTTGGCGAGGTGACGTTGATCTCGGTCATGTAATCGCCGATCACGTCGATGCCGACGAGAATGAAGCCGCGCTCCTTCAGGGAAGGGCCGATCGCCTCGCAGATCTCGCGCTCGCGGGCGGTCAGCTCGGTTTTCTCGGCGCGGCCGCCGACATGCATGTTGGAGCGCGATTCGTGCTCGGCGGGCACCCGGTTGATCGCGCCCACCGGCTCGCCGTCGATGAGGATGATGCGCTTGTCGCCCTTGCGCACATCCTTCAGATAGCGCTGGACGATGAAGGGTTCGCGGAACATCTGCGAGAACATTTCCAGCAGCGACGACAGGTTCTGGTCGTCGTCGCGCAGATGGAAGATGCCGGCCCCGCCATTGCCGTAAAGCGGCTTGATGATGATGTCGCCATGCCGGCGGCGGAAATCGGCCACTTCCCGCGGGTCCTTGGTGATCAGCGTTTCCGGCATCAGGCCGGCGAATTCGGTGACGAAGATCTTTTCGGGGCTGTTGCGCACCCAGGCCGGATCGTTGATCACCAGCGTCGCCGGATGAATGCGTTCCAGCATGTGAGTGGTGGTGATGTAGTTCATGTCGAAAGGCGGGTCCTGCCGCAGCAGGACGACGTCCATTTCCGAAAGATCGGTGCGCACCGGATCGCCCAGCACGAAATGGCTGCCCTTTTCATCCCGCACCGTCATCTCCTCAAGGCGGGCGAACACCTTGCCATCCAGCAGGGACAGGCGATCGGGCGTATAATGATAAAGCGCATGGCCGCGCCGCTGCGCCTCCAGAGACAGCGCGAATGTGGTGTCGCCGGCAATCGACACGGTGGAGATATGGTCCATCTGGACCGCGATCTTAAGGGGCATGGGAGGCTCTCCGACGTCTTGTGGCGAGAGATATAAGGAACTTGATCCTGCCTGCCAATGCGGCGGACCGGCGAACATCGCGAGCACGGCGAAATAAGATTTCAGCGGATACTTTTCCTAAAGGCTTTTCTGGCAGGGTCGCCCTGGTTCCTTTTAAATCTTTTCAGGACGCGCAATGCATATGCCGTTTGGCAGCCGGCAAACCAGCCGAGATGGAAACGATCTCGCTTTCACCGACACGCTGACGGGTCTGGGCAATCACCGCCGTTTTTTCGACCGGGTGGAACGCCTCATCCGCGACCGGGCCGACGACCCTGCCCCCTTTGCCATCGGCATACTCGATCTCGACGGCTTCAAGCCGATCAACGACCTCTTCGGCTATCAGGCCGGCGACGAGATCCTGACCCAGATCGCCATGCGGCTGCGCGCGTCCATGGACAGCCATTCTTCCGTGTGCCGGATCGGCGCCGATGAATTCGCCGTCCTCTACCCGATGGTGTTCAGCGAGGAAGCCGCGATAGAAAAGGCGCGGACGCTGATCGAGATCCTGTCCGCCCCCTACGATGTCGGCGACCGCACGGCGCGCCTGTCGGCCTCGGTGGGCTGCTCCCTGTTCTATTCGCAGGACGAAACCACCGAAATCCTGCTCAACAAGGCGGAAACCGCACTGTATCACGCCAAGCGCTCGGGGCGCGGGCAGGTGGTCGTCTACACCCGCGAAATGGAAGAAGCGGCCCGAAGGCTGACACATATCGAACAGGCCCTGCGCCGCGCCGTTTCGGCCGGCGAGGTGGAACCGCATTTCCAGCCTATCGTCGACCTCACCACGCAGCGCATCATCGGCTTCGAGACGCTGGCCCGCTGGACCGATCCGGATCTGGGACAGATGTCGCCTGCCGTTTTTATCCCGATCGCCGAAGAACGCGGCATCATCGGCCCATTGTCCCAGCTGGTCCTGCGCAAGGCCGTGGAGGCCGCCAAAGCCTGGCCGGCCGAACTGTTCCTGTCGTTCAACCTGTCGCCGTCGCAGCTTGTCGACAACAACACCGGCAAGGACATACTGACCATGCTGGAGCGCACCGGCTTCGATCCGCGACGGCTGGAAATCGAGATCACCGAAACGGGCCTGATGAGCGATCCGACTTCCGCCGCCAGAATCATCGACGATCTGCGCCGGCACGGCATTCGCATCGCGCTCGACGACTTCGGCACCGGCCAGTCGTCGCTGGGGCGGCTGCGCGAATTTCCGTTCGCCAAGCTCAAGATCGACCGCTCCTTCGTCTCCTCCATTCTCGATGACATGCCCTCGCAGCACATCATCCGCGCCATACTGGCGATGTGCGAAGGCCTTGGCATCGACGTCGTGGCCGAGGGCATCGAGGAGGAAGCGCAGGCGGCCTGCCTGCTCCAGTTCGGCTGCCTGGCCGGACAGGGCTATCTGTTCGGCAAGGCGGCCGATGCCGACACGACGCTGGTCATGGTGCGCGAAGCGATGCGCAATGCTCCGCCGACCGTCGCAAACTGACTTTTTCGCCGGCTGAAAATCGCCTCTAGAGCCCGCCGGTGAGCCAACCGGCGAGCCAGCGCCGCGCCTGCCGCTGCCGTCTGCACAGGCGCGCGCTCCCGCTTCATTCTCCCGCGGCTTTCCCGACCCGAACCATGCCGCCCCGAAAGGGGTGGACGGCTTCGGGACAAGGACATGCGTAAAAACAGGAAGGTGAAGCGCAGGGAGCGAAACCGGAAGACCGCAATGCGTTTCAAATTCACGTTGCGGAAGACGAATCGATAGGTTCTCCGCAATATTGACGTTTACGCAAACGTCAAAGTTTGGTATGGCTTCTCCATTATCGATTTCAGTGCGCAACGAGCGCCCTCATCGTCAGCGGGGCCCTATAGTCAACAGGGTCCCCTCAACAAGGGTCCTCTCAACAAGGGCCCTATCAACAAGGGTGGAGGAACTGCATGCCCATCTACCAGTCACCGGTCCGCAACACGCTCTATCTGCTCAACGACGTGCTGGATTATGAGCGCCATGCCGGCCTGCCGGGCTTTTCCGATGCCTCCGCCGATGTCGTCGAGGCCGTGCTTGCCGAAGGCGCGAAGCTAGCCGAAAACGTCATGCTGCCGCTGAACCGCGTCGGCGACATGGAAGGTTGCCGGCGCCGCGAAGACGGCTCGGTCACCGCCCCCAGAGGCTTCGGCGAGGCTTATCGCCAGTATCGCGAAGGCGGCTGGATGGGGCTGGCGGCACCGGCCGAATACGGCGGGCAGGGCCTGCCCTACACGCTTCATGCCGCCGTCGGCGAATATCTGTCGTCGGCCAATATGGCGCTGATGATGTATCCGGGCCTCACCCAGGGCGCCATTGCCGCAATCGTCGAGCATGGCAGCGAAGAGCAGAAGCAGACCTTCCTGCCCAAGATGATCGACGGCGCCTGGACCGGCACCATGAACCTGACCGAACCGCATTGCGGCACCGATCTCGGCCTGCTGCGCACCAAGGCGGTTGCGAATGGCGACGGCACCTATCGCATTTCCGGCCAGAAGATCTTCATCTCGGCCGGCGACCACGACATGGCCGACAACATCATCCATCTGGTTCTGGCCCGCATCGAGGGCGCGCCGGAGGGCGTGAAGGGCATTTCGCTGTTCATCGTGCCGAAGTTCAGGCTCGACGCGAACGGAAATCCGGGTGCTGCCAACGGCGTGTCCTGCGGTTCTCTGGAAGAGAAGATGGGCATCCATGGCAACGCCACCTGCGTCATGAACTATGACGATGCCGCGGGCACGCTGCTCGGCCCGGAAAACGGCGGTCTCAAGGCCATGTTCGTGATGATGAACGAGGCCCGCCTCGGCGTCGGCCTGCAAGGCCTGTCGATGTCGGAAGTCGCCTATCAGAACGCCGTCGCCTATGCCCGCGAACGCCTTCAGGGCCGCTCGCTCTCCGGGCCGAAGAACCCGCAGGGCAAGGCCGATCCGATCATCGTCCATCCCGACATCCGCCGCGCGCTGATGACCATGCGCGCCTTCAACGAAGCCGGCCGCGCGCTGCTTTTGTGGACGTCGCTCAACTCCGACATCGCGCACCGCTCGGCTGAGGAGAAGGAGCGGCAGGCGGCCGACGACATGCTTGGCCTGATGACACCGGTCATCAAGGGCGTGCTCACCGACAAGGGCTTTGAGCATGCCGTGATGGCGCAGCAGGTGTTCGGCGGGCACGGCTAT
>JAZIHP010000030.1:0-43215 GCA_036678505.1 Alphaproteobacteria bacterium | reverse complement strand
CCCTTTGCCGGTCCCGAAGAGCCCTTCCAGCCTCTGGGCGCCTGGTGGGGCGCTGTGTGCCGGGGCCGCCCATGGGCGGCCGACTTCGGTTTCGAGCTGCTTCACCTGATGATGCAGCTTGTCGGCATATTGGCGGGGATTCATCTTGAACCAGTCGCAGGCGACCGAAACCCCGGTGACGGTGAAGCGCCACAGCTTGTCGGCGTCGCGCACCAGCCGGTCGTTGAGGTGCCGCGCTTGGCTCCGCGTGTCGTGGCCGTCGATTATTTCGCCGACCGCCCGGATCACCGCGTCGGACCAGCCGGTTTCCTCAAGGACAAGGCGCGAAAGACGCACGCCCTCGGCTTCATGGAGAAAGCGCACATCCGATTGCATCATGTTCGGGCCAAATCCCTTTTCGATGATGTCCTCCATGTCGATGGAATACCAGCCGATGTCGTGCAGCAGGATCGCCAGGGATACGATGTCGCGGTCGGCCTCGGGGTGGATGTCGAGAAGCCGTTGCGCCCACGCGAAGGAAAGGGGGACATGAACGTCATTCTTGCGGGCCCGCATATAGGGTTCGGCCCGGCGCCAGACGGCGTCGTAACGGGTTGTCGGATCGGCGACGTTCAGCATGCGCACATCCCTTTGCATTGGGTGGGTCGGGGCCGGTACGACACGGCCCCGACAGGATCAGGCGGCGGACAGGATCGTGACCTCGCCGGTCGTGCCGTTGACCCGCAGCATCTGCCCGGTCTTGATCGAGGACGAGGCGGTGCCGGTCCCGGTCACGGCCGGAAGCCCGTATTCCCGGCAGACGATCGCGGCGTGGCTCATCATCCCGCCAATGTCGGTCACGGTGGCCTTGATCTTGCCGAAGACCGGGGCCCAACTGGGCGCGGTGACGGGCGTGACGAGAATCTCGCCGTCCTCGATCTGGCCGAGGTCGTTGGCCGAGCGGATCACCCGCGCCTTGCCCTCGACCACGCCGGGTGATGCGGCCATGCCTTCCAGCCGGGTTCCGTCGCCATCGCCCGAAAGCCACTTCTTCACGGCATCGGTGGTGATGCCCCAGAGCATGATGGTGAAGGGCTCGGTGATGACTTCCGGCGGCGTGTTCAGGGCCGGTTGCGGCGGCGTCGATTGCAGCGCGGTCAGGATCGCCTTGCGCCGGCCGATCTCGGCCGGCCAGTAGGTCGGGCCTGTCGCCGCAGCCCCCACGCCCCAGCCCATGCCGAGGTCGAAGATCGCATCCCTGACCTCGTTGCGGTCGAGATAGAACATGTCGTCGGCGTTTTCCCAGAAGCCGGCGCGGTGCAGCACCGCCGACAACTCGCGCATTTTCCGCCAGAAGACGGACATCGACCAGTGCTCGATGTAGAAATTATGGTTTTCGACATAGGGAAATACCGTCCGCGCAAGTCCCAGCTTGCCGTCAAAGGCGACTTGCGCCTCGGCGTCGAGCAAGTCGCGGTATTCGGCGGTGATGCGGTCGCGTTCCGCGGCGATCCTGGCGGTCGGCCGGTCGATCTCGTCGCCCGCGGCCACGCGCGCGGCATAGTCGCGTATGTAGCCCATCGGAATGTCGAGATGCTCGATCCAGTATTTATCGTCGGAGTAGAAGCCGTTCCCGCTGGTGAAGTTGAACCAGGGGTCCTGCGCCGCCTGCCAGGCCGCGACCCAGGCGCGGCCCGCCTCGGTCCCGTCCATCGCCGCGAGCACCCGGTCCACCGAATCGGCGGACAGGTTTTGCGCCACGTCCAGTTTCACAGCCAGCTTGGCCAGCTTTTTCAGCTCGTCATCGGGGCGGAACAGGTCGCTGTCGACGCCCTGCACCATCATGGCGATGGACTGGTCGGGAATCGTCGGGAATTGCGACTTCAGGAAGCCGAAGAAATCGAGATAGGCGGCGTAACCGAGGTTCAGGAACTCGAAATGGTAATTCCAGGTCCGGTAGAGCAGCTGGATCGCCTTGTCGTAGGTTTCCGACAGCGGCACCGTGTTGTCGATCCCCAGGCCATCCTTGACCCAATCGAGCGGCACGACCTCGGGCAGGTCCTCGAAGGTCAGCGCCTCCATCTCGGCGATGTTGTGCTTGACCTTGACCATCCACCTGTCCAGCAGATCCTGCCAGTTGGCGAAATAGTGTCCGGCGCGTTCCATGAAATGCGGCACGCGGGAGGCGATGTTTTCCGGCGCGACACCGACGGGCGACATGTAGACGTAACCGTTGTGGATGCGGAAATCGACGCCGTTGGCCGGCGGCACCAGATAGTGCCGGGTGTTGTACTGTCCCAGGCACTTGACCGCATATTCCACCGTCACGGCGTCGAAGGGCTTGAACGGGTTCGGCCAGTGCTGGCTGTCGCAGAACCAGAACTTGCCGTCCTCCTCGGCGCGGCGATTGTCCTGGAACAACAGGTAATAGGGGTAAAGATCGCGCCAGTCCTCGGCTCCTGCCGGAGCCGTCAAGTCGTATGCGCTCGGAAACCCGGTCTTTACGGTCATGCAGTCTGTCCTCCCTGAAAGTCTGTCAGTTCTTGTGCTGAAGCGGCGCCAGCAGCGTTCCCAGAACGCCCTCGATCCCCATCGTGAAGACCCCCGGCGCGGCCTTCTTCTGGCTCCACACCGTTTCGGGCCGGGCCTGGAGAGCCATCAGGCGCCCCTGCCGGTCGATCGCCCATTCCACGTCCTGCGGCGTGCCGGACGATTTTTCCAGTTGCCGGGCCAGTTGCGCCACGGCGATCACCTCATCGTCGGAAAGACTTGGCAGGGACCGGCGCTCGGGCTCGATCACGCGCTCGACCGTGCGGCGCGCGACGGTATCGGCGACCGTCTCGTGGTCCTTTTCCGCAATCTTGCGTTTCTGGATCTGCATCATCACCTTCTCGACGGTGAAATTGTCGGGCGTGATCTCGCCGGAGACGACGCTTTCTCCCAGACCCCAGCTCGCATCGATTACAATCTTGGTGCGGTCGCCGTTGATCGGGTCCAGGGTCATCGCAACGCCCGCGGTGCGGGCATCGACCATTTCCTGCACGGCGACCGACATGAGCACATCGATCTGGCCGAGGCTGTGATCCTCACGGTAGATGATCGCGCGGGCCGTGAAGAGGCTGGCCCAGCATGCCCTGACCCGGGCCACCACCTCGTCGGCGCCGACGATCCACAGATAGGTGTCCTGCTGGCCGGCGAAGCTGGCGTTCGGCATGTCTTCCGCCGTGGCCGAAGAGCGGACGGCGACGGGCAGATCGTCGTCGGGCGACATTTCCCGATAGGCGGAGCGGATCGCCGCCTCGACCCCGGCCGGCATCGTCCGCCCGGTGACGAGCGCGCGGATGCGGCTGGAGCGGGCCTCGGCATCGTCCACATCCGCCGTGTTCAGGCCGCAAAGCTCCGACAGGATCGCCTGTTCCAGCCCGTCCGCGGCCAAATGCGCGGCATAGGCGTCCGTCGAGACGGCGAAGCCGCTGGGCACGGGCGCGCCGAGCGCTATCATGCGCGAGAGGCTGGCGCATTTGCCGCCCATGCGGGGATGGTCGGCCTCGGTCGCGGTGTGAAACGGCAGGATGAAGTGGGTGTCGGTCATGCTGGCAAGCGCGTTCATTGTATATCCCATTCCAGATGCAGTGCCTCGGGGACGCGAAAGGAAGTGTTGCGGCTGAAGGCGAAGTCCTGATCCGGCGCGAGGCGCAGCGACGGAAGGCGGCGGGCGAGTTCCCGCATGGAAATGCCGAACTCCAGCTTCGACAGTTGCTGGCCCAGGCAGAAGTGGATGCCATAGCCGAAGGACAGGTGATTGCGCGCGTTGGGACGGTCGATCTTCAGCGTGCCGGAATCCTGAAACACCGTCTCGTCGCGATTGGCGGAGCCCAGAAGCAGCAGGATGTTCGCCCCCCTGGGGATCGCCACGCCGCCGATCTGCGCATCTTCCAGCGCCCGCCGGCGCCATGCCACGATGGAGGGGGTGTAGCGAAGGAACTCCTCGGTCGCCGCGGCCCATTTGCCGGGGTCGGCCTTCAGTTCCTCCCAGCGCTCCCGGTCCAGCAGCACCTCGCGCATCGCATTGGTGAGCAAGGTCGTGGTCGTCTCGTGCCCGGCGAAGAGGACGGAATAGAGAACCCCCGCGATTTCGTCGTCGGTGATCTCGGCGCCCTCGCGTTGCAGACGCACCATGTCGCCCGGCAGATCGTCGCCGGGAGCGCCATGCGCGGCCGCGACCAGGCCGCGGCAATAGGCCCAGTACTCCACCATGTTGTGCGCATGCGGGACCTGTTCGTCGTCGGACAGGTTGCCCCAGGTCAGAAGCGCGCGGCTGACCGCCCAGGCCTTCACCCTGGGCACATCGGCCTCGGGCACGCCGACCAGGCGGAACAGCACATAGGCCGGCACGTCATAGGCGAAGTCGCGGAAGAAATCGCACCGGCCCCTGTCCGCGAAGCCATCGATCTGGCGGTTCACGATCTCGTGGATCTGGGGTTCGATGGATTTGAACCGGCGCGGGCCGAAGCAGCCCTGCGCCACCTTGCGGATACGGGTGTGATCAGGCGGAATCCGCGCCGAGAGCCCGGAATAGGCGGTGAAGCCGCCCGCCTTCATCACCGCGCGGCCCTGCTCGCCCATCGGGCGCACCGGCGCCTGCGCATTCTCGGACGAGAAGGTCTGCCAGTTCTCGAAAACCGCCTTGATGTCGGCGTATCGCGACACCACCCAGTAGCCGATCTTTTCGGAATAGAAGACCGGTGCCTCGGCCCGGGCATATTCGTAGAAGGGAAAGGGGTCGGTCAGATCGAAAGGATCGAAATCCGCGGCCGCGTTCTGAAACGGGCAGGCCGACGCCCGTGGCATCTCGTTCATCCTGTCCTCCCAACAGAATTATCTCACCAGCCTCTCAGCCGGCTCTGGAAGCGAGTATTAAATGCAGATGTGTGGTTTTTCTTTAGTCGTCATCCAATTGAATAATATAATGAATCACTCCGGCTTTATCAGAGCCCGGTAAAGGTTCTGCAATTCGGCGCTGCGCGGCCTGTCATCGAATCGCGACAGTGAATCCAGGTAGAGCGCATATTGCCGCTCGATCGCCTCGCGCCGCCCCTGCGCGGCGAAGACCTTCATTGCCTCCCCATGGGCGAATTCAGCCAGCGGGTCGATGGTCAGCGCCTTCTGGCAATGGCTCAGCGCCGCGGTATGCTCCCCCCGCTCGAGATAGATGCGCGCCGCGTCGCGCTGGACCTTCAGGTACATGTCGCGCAGCCAATAGCGGCGGGTCCAGCACCAGTCCCGTTCCTGATCGTCCACATATTCGGGGGGAATATCCTCGAACAGGTCGCCGGTATAAAGCCGGTCGGCGGCGCGCAGGCACAGCAGCGCCTCGTCGAGGTCGCCTGACTTGATGTGGCCCTGCGACTGGCGGCAGAGCTGCTCGAAGGTGGAAATGTCCAGCCAGCTGCGGTTGGGCGGGACGAGCACGTAGTTCGACCCGTCGCGCAGGACATAGCCCTGCCCGCGCGCCGCCTGTCCTGCGTCCAGCGCCTGACGCAGGCAGCGAACCGTGTGGTAAAGCCGGTTCCGGGCAGCCTCGACGCTTTCCGCTTCCGGCCACAAGAGATCGGCAAGGTCATCGGCGTGCGCGCCCTTGCCGCCCTGCTGGAGCAGATAGGCGAACAATGTCTTGGTCTTCATCGTCGCGCCCCCGGCGACGCTCCAGTTCACCTGGCTGCCATCCGCGCGATAGACCCGCAGGCGCCCGAAGCTGCGGATCTTCCAGCGATCGCGCGCGCCCTCGATCGGAATCGTCGGCTCTTCGGCGCGGCGCCCGAGCAGCCACATCGGATCGGTGCCTTCGGCTGCGTGGCGGTCGGCATAGGGATTGTTGCGCGCAAGGCTCGGCGCGATCCCGCCGAGCCAGAAATTCACCTGCTCGCGCAAAATCCCGCGGGCGGAAAGCATCGGCGGCAGCCAGTGGGGATTTGGAACGATTCCTTCCGGCGCCAGAACGGTTGGGTGGCCGCGCAGCGCCGCCAGCAATTGCTCGTCGATCAGAAGGCTGCGGTTGTACAAGGACACGACCGGCCGGCCCGTCGTCTCGACCAGGTTCTGCGCAACCCCCATCCAGCTTTCGAAATTCGCCGTCGCGGATGCGGTTTGCAGGCCCCAGCCCATGTCGACGGCCAGCACCGTCGCCTCCGGCATGCCGCCCAGCCGCGCGGCCAGCTCCCGCTCCACCAGCGGAAAGGAAATCGGCACTCTCTCGAACCCGAGTTCGTCGGGTGCCAGTGTCTGCGGATGCAGGCCTGCAACTGCGGCGCGGCGACCCGACGTCGTTTGCAGGATCTGCCCGACATGCAGGATATTGACGGCGCCGAGATGTTCTTTCGCCAAACGCGCGAAATTTCGCAGAAGGTCACCTTGCTTCGTACCGAAGAAGGCAAGACTCAGCGTCGAATGGGGTGCTTTGATTGATGCCATTGCGCATTAGATCGACGGCTGTGCACCGGAGCAAGCGCCGTGACGCCCCGACCGGGTTTTCCCCCGACGATTGGAAGCGGAAACATGGACGACGCCCATAATGATCCCCTCGATGATTCCGATCATGAGCGTGTCTCCTATCACCGAAATGCCGATGGCGCAGAGCGTTGTGCGGGCCTTGAAGCGTATCGCGATCTTTCAGATCAGCTCCTTACGCTTTAGGTTCCTGTTTTACGCATGCCGTTATCCCGAAACCGGTTCCCGCTTTCGGGCGGCAGGCTTTAGAGCCGTTCATGGTTTCACGCAATCGCCGAACGGCTCCGGGTCTTTGTTTGGTCGCGTTTGCGAACCGGAAAAGCGTTTCCACTTTTCCTGGAAGCGCTTTAGCTTGTCCGCGCCCGGCCCCGCCGGAATCCGGCACGCGCGCCGGGCGGATAGGCCCTGGCAAGCTGGTTGAGGGCGATGCGGTGCTGCGTCATGGCGCGGCGCGTCTGGTGGATGTCCTGGCGCAGCCGCAGGTCCGACAGCGGCCGCGTCGAGCATAGAAGGACGAAACCCGCCATCGCGTCCTCGGGGTAGTTGGTCAGCGCCGCGCTTCGGTCCACCTCGCCTTCCACCAGCACGGCGGCGCATGCAAGACACCAGCCCTGTTCGCAGATCGCGGGGCTGTCGATCCCGCAATCCTGCATGGCGTAGAGCAGATATTCGTCCGGGGGCGCATCGAAGCTGATGCATCCATCGGGTCTTTCCAGCACGATCCGGAAGGTCCTGGTCATGGCTCTTTCACCACCGGGTGTCGGGCAGGATGAAGGCGCCGACCCGTCCGAACGCATAGGCGTGGGCCGCGGTCGCGATGCCTATGGCGCTGGCGAGCTCGCGCGCCTCACGGGGAGCGTACACCACCAGGCTTTGCGGCGGCACGGCCCCCGCCATGTAGCGCGCGAAGGGATGCACGGTGGCCCAGCCGTGATTCACCACCTTCTGCGCCCATTCCGGGCGCAGGCTGAGATGCAGCGAGCCGCAGGGCCGCAGCGCCATGAACGCACCGTCGCCGATAAAGGCCTCGGGCTGGCCGCGGGCCATGTCCTCCTCCAGCGCAAAGCCCGTACCGGGCGCGCCAAAGGGGCCGTCCTGCGCGGTCACGCCGGGAAGCGAAAGGATCGCGGCATGCAGGGTCTCAACCGTCCCCCGGTCCGCGGTCTGGTCGAGTTGCAGGCAGGGCCATCGCGGCGCGAAGCGGGGCCGCTCGCCCTTCCGTCTGGCCAGTCGCCGAAGACCTGGCGGCATCGCGCTTCCCGCCGGCACCGCCGTTCCTTTAGCCGAAACTGTCATAGTTGATCCGGGTAATGGGCACCCCGGCCTCCTTGAGTTGCGCCTTCACGGCGGCCACCATGACGGGCGGCCCCGCGACATAGAATTCGGTCTCGGCCGGATCGCAGTCGAGCGTCATCAGGGCCTCGGGCGCGCGCCCGATGCCATGGACCCCGGTGCCGCCGGCTTCGACAAACGGGCGATAGCGGGCGGCGGGAACCCGGCGCACGGTCGCGGCGAGTTCCTCGCCCGCCGCCAGATCGGCGGGCGTGCGGGCACAGTAGATGACATCCACGGGCGCGCCGAAATCCAGCCCGTCGCGCGCTGCCTGGGCGACCAGCGAGAGGATCGGCGAGATTCCCGTGCCGCCGGCGACAAACACCTTGCGGCCCGGCCGCGCCTTCAGCGTGCATGCGCCGAAGGGCGACTCGATGACCATCCGGTCACCCGGCAGCAGGCGCGCCAGCGCGTTTGAACCCGCGCCCCCGGCATATCGTTTCGAGATCACCTGGAGGACCTGCCCGTCCGGCAGGTTGGCCATCGAATAGGCCCGCCGCAGCCCCGGCCCCAGATGAAGGATCGCATATTGCCCCGGAAGGAAATCGGCCGAAACCGCCGGGCGAAGCGTGAAGCGGCGAATATCGGGCGCCAGCTCCTCCACGGACAGGAGCTCGGCGTCCTGTTCCACGCTGGGCAGCGGCAGGGGCGAGGGAGCCGAAGGGGACAGGCGTATCGTCAGGTCGCTTCGGGCCATCGACTGGCACGACAAGATCCGCCCCGTCCGCGCGTCCCGGGGGATGACGGCGGGAGCGCCGTGAAACATCAGTTCGGTCTGTCCCGAGACCAGCGTCACCTTGCAGGTGCCGCAATTGCCCCAGCCGCATTCGTGGGGCAGCACCAGTCCGGCGCGACGGGCGGCCTGCAACAGCGTCTCGTCCGCCCGGGCGACGAAGCTTCGGCCATCGGGCTCGATGGTGACGGTATGGATCATGTCCGCTCCTGGAAAACAGGACCGGCGGCATGAACGGCCGCCGGCCCGGATGTGCGCGTCAGAGCCCGCAGGACGTCATGAATTCGCGCTGCGCGGCCAGGGCGCGGGCGGCGATGACCTCGGCGCTGTCGGCGCCGGGCGCCCGCGCCAGCCCCTCGGCGATGCCGCGGGCGGCCTTTTCGCCCAGGGGTTGCCAACGCGCCGCCAGTTCGCGCAGCAGCTCCGCATTGCTCGCGGCGTTGCCCACCGCATAGGCGACGAACCCCTTCGTGTTCTCGACCGCATAGGCTTCGTCGTGATTGCGGAAGTCGTCGTGCAGCATCGACAGCAGCCGGTCGCCATTCGCTTCGGCGAGGTGGGCGACCTCGGTGTTGAACAAATGGTCGAAAATCGGCCGCAGCACCAGCTGGCGCGATGCGAAGGCCTCGCCGAAATCATAGGCGCAGAGCTGCTTTTCCACCAGTTCGCGCAGGCCCTGCCAGGTTTCACCATCGGTCCAGGCCGCGCGGGTGCGGGCGCTGTCGGCCAGGTCGGGGCGGCCGGTGTCCATCGCTAGGACCTGCGCCAGATAGGCCTGCCGCTGCACACGGCGCATTTCGTTCCCCATCTGGAAATAGAAGGTGTTCGTCACGAAGGCCGAGGGCGCCATCTGCGCGATATAGGCCGCGCTCATCTGCGCCGCGTGGCCGGGAAAACGCACGGGCAGGTAATATTGCCCCAGGAAATCCAGCCAGGCCGGCGAAAGGCTTTCATAGTGCTGGCGCGCCTCGGATTCGTCGATGAGGTTGTCGCAATAGATTTCGCGGTCCTTCTGCTCCTCGACATAGCGGCGGTAGGTATAGGCGCGCACGTCGCGATAGCCTTCCCAGTCCGCCACCGCCGCCACCAGCGCCGAGCGTTCCCGGTTGCTCATGTAAAAAGTGTTCAGCGTCCAGTTTTCCGACAGCTCGAAAGGTGCGGGTTCGTTGCGGAAATGGTTGTGGAACTTGTAAGTCACCGCCTCGTATTCCGAGGGGACGCGCTTTTCCGTCCACAGGCTCCACGGCTTCTTCCGCGTGCGCGACTTCGAATTCACGATCATTTTCTGTTTCCTCCCTGGCGTGCCGGCCTCAGCCGTGCCACGCCCATTCCCAACGGTCATCCATGGTCTTCAGCCGGCCGGCAAAAGAAACGAGGCTGGGTTCAATTTCCGACAGCCGGAACGGCCGGCCCAGCATCTCGACCATGCTGCTTTGCGTCAGCACCATCGATTCCTCGGTCTGCACCCGCACATATCCCGAGCGGTCCTCGATCATGATTTCGCGATCGGGATTGTCCTGCTCGGCCGCGCTGATCACGGCGGCGATGATGTCGTCATCCACCCCGCGTATGATCGGGCCCACCAGTTTCTTTGTGTTTTCTTCCGCCATGATCACCTCCTCATGCATCTTCGGCTTCGTGGCGCAGACGCCGCAGGCGTCCGTCGGTGGGGATACCGAGAAGCACGTCGTTGCCGTCCAGCCTGACTTCGTACTGGAACAGCCGGCAGCCGCGCGGGTTGATCCCCTTTCCGTTCTCCATGTTGAACTGCCACTCGTGCGCCGAGCATGTGATCGTGCCTTCCTCGAAGTCGATCCGGCCATCGGCCAGCAGGACTTCCTGATGCGGGCACATGCCCTGGAAGGCGCGCAATTCACCGCCTTCGCGATGCAGGATGATGACGACCTCGCCATCGACCTCGACATCGACGAAATCTCCCTCCCACAGCTCGTCGAGCGTCGTGGCCTTTGCCCAGACCAGCCCTTCGGCGTTCAGTCCATCACCCGACATAGCCAGCCTCGATGTAATCCATGACGCCGATGCCGCTGTCGGCAAAAGACATGTCGGGCGGCAGCTGCCGGTCGTTGAACCAGACCGCCATCGGCGCATCGCGCTGCGCCACCCGCAGGCCCACCGCGTGATGGGCCACCTTGGCCGCCACAGCGGCCATGTCGTCCTCGGAATCGACCGGGATCAACTGTGTCAGGAAATCGCCTCGAAAGGCCGCCATCAAAGGGATCATTGCCATCTTTCATCCTCCCGTTGGGTCGTGCCGGACAGGCGCGCCAGCCGCATGGCGGCGCGGGCTCCTGTCCGGGTTTCTTGCTTGTTGCGTCAGTGGTCTATTCGGCCGCCAGCCGCATCGGATGCGCCCAGGCGTAATTGTCGGCGTCCTTGCCCGCGACATCGGGAGTGATGCCCATATATTTCAGCGCGCCCTCGAGGTTCGGCGGCTGGATATGGCCCGCAAGGAAACGATCGATGATCGAAAGATGGGTGTCATAGCGCTCCGGCTGGCTCTGCCACACCCATTGGCAAACCTCGCTGCAGAAGGTGACCTTCCGGCCGTTATGGACGGTGCTGAACGGCTTTTTCCCAACCGAGGTTCCCGTCACCGGCAACTGGCAGCAGTTGCAGACCATGGGCAGCGTTTCGGGATAGGTCTTCTCGATCCGGCCCGAGCGGACGTTTTCCGCGATCACGTCCCAGTATTTGCCGAAACGGTCGTTCCAGCCCGGATATTTTTCCTCCAGCCAGTCGCGTTCGGCGGACGAGACGCCGGCATCCGGGTCCCACCACACGGTCGGGCGCCAGAACCATACGCCGAGATGCTGCGCATGGTGATACCATTCGAGCTCGGGCAGGAAATGCTCCTCCCAGTACCAGGGCAGGTCCATGCCCTGATCCTTGAACTGGTCGGCGAACTGGCGGCAGATCCATTCGGTCATGAACTCCTTGAAGCTCATGGTGCGATGTTCCAGCGGGGTGTAGTAGTCCATCGAGAACCCGGTCAGCAGCCCGAAGATGCGCCAGGACCGCCAGAACATCTGGTCGACCAGCCTTTGCGCCTCGGCCTTTTTCCCGTTCTCGATCAGGATCTTCAGCGTCGGCTCGCCCTGCTGGGAATGTCGCGCCTCGTCCGTCTGGATGGACGAGATCAAGGCGCCGAACTCGATGTCGCCCACATGCAACGCATCGGCCGACATGCCCAGGAACTGGAGATTGGTGAAGCCGGTCTCGAAGGTGAAGGTCAGCTGGATCACCAGCGACGTCGCGTCGTTTGCCGTGAACATGTCGTCGAACAGGCTGCGCGCCGCGATCGCCGCCCATTCGTTCGTATGGACCGTCTTGTGCGCCCAGTCCATCTGGGGGTCCTTGTCGGTCAGGCAGTACGGGAAGTAGATCTGCGCCTGGCCGTGGCGGCATTCGTCAAGCGTGCCGAAACAGGCCATGTTGCGCCACGCGGCGGCCCGGCCGAAACGCACCATCCTCGCCTCGCCGATCGAGGCAAGGTATTCCGGCACCGGAATCGCGCCGTAATGCGCCTTGACGGCCGATTTCCAGCCCGGGTCCAGCTTGTCGTACATGTTCGACCGGGCAATGGTCGAACGTATCGAGTAGATACCCGCATCCTTGCCCGCCTGATTGTGGACATATTCGCGAAAGGTCAGCTTGTAGGGCTCGTCCCAGGACCACCACTTTTCGGACTCGATGCCGAAGCTCTTGGACAGGTGCTCGGGAAAGGCCTCTTCCTCTGAGACATAGGAAAAAGCCCAGTTCATATCGCGGGCGGTGTCGTAGTAGTCATGCCGTTGCAGCTTGGGCATCGGTTCCTCCGGTTAGAACTTGGCGCCCCGCACCGTCGCCCGAAAGCCACAGCACAGGGAAAACCGTACGGGAGACCTGGATAGATGTTGAATGATAGCCGACCTTCATTACAGGTAATCGGCGAAACTCGATTCATGCACCTATCCTCCCAGTGGATGCAGACCGCGTTTCAAAACATTTCATCACAACGAGGATCAGGTTAGGGAGCCGGTCTTTGGTTTTCCTTTAGTCCGGGAAGGCCCCGATCTGGTGGAACTGGTTCCGGGATTTGCCGGAACCTGATCCGGCAATGGCGGCAGCCTTGCGGGGGTGACGATCGTCTGCGAGCGCGGCCATTACCCTGCGTCGAATGGCAGGCGTCGGCTCAGGCAGGCCATGCCTCCTGTTTTTTCCCGTTCCGCAGGCAGTCGACCGCGAGGGCCGGGGCGCTTTCTTCTTGCGCCCGCAGGCCGGGGCCTGACGCCGATCCTGCGCGTGCCGGGCGGGGCGACGGCCGGCGGCGATGAAGCCGATGGCGCGGCTTTCGCCAGGCCCGGCGAATTTCGATGCGATCGGACTCAACGAAGCTTTTCAGCCACGGCCCTGCCTTACCCGGCCGATTCGACATCGCAGACGACGATCCGCGCGCAACCACGATGGCGGCGCGTCGCCCGCGGTCATCCGCCCGGAATGCGCGGATCACCTGAACGGCGGCGTTCGAGCTGCCGCCGGGCGGCGGCTGGCGCTGCGTGTCAAGGACGGTTTCAGCAGCCGGTGTCGCGGGCGAAGGCCCGCGCCTCGGCGGGAGCCGTGCCGAGATACCCGGTTAACGGCAGGCGCACTTCGGGAAAGGCACGCGCCGCCAGTTCCGGCAGCGGGATCCGGCTTCGTGCGGCCTCCTGGCAAAGCGCCTTCATCCGGATCTGCGCCTCGGGGCGCGGCATGTGGCGGGCAAGCATGAACGTCAGCGCCTCGGCATGGATGAGGCCGGTTCCGCCATCGAGATTGCGCGCCATGGCGGCGGCATCCGGTACGATGCGGCCGGAAAGGTCGATCGCCAGGGCAATCGCCTTGCCGGTTGAAATACAGAGCTGCGGCACGGTCAGCCATTCGGTGAACCAGGCGGCGCCGTCGCGTTGCTGCCGATGCAGACCCGCGCCCTGCGTGGCCGTATTCAGTGCGATCGCCTGCCGCGCCAGCGCAACCAGCACGGAAGGCCCGACCGGGTTCTGCTTTTGCGGCATGGTCGAGGAGCCGCCGGCGCCCGTGATGGCGATCTCGTCTATTCCCGATTGCGCCATGAGGATCAGGTCCTCGCCCATCTTGCCGAGCGAGGCGCAGAGCCCGGCCATCCATCCGGCGAACGCGCCAATCCCGTCGCGCTCCGCATGTCGGGTCTGGCCCGGATCGCCCAGACCGAGTTCCCCGGCAAGGGCGGCGCGAACGGCCGGTCCCTCCGCGCCCATGGCGGCCAATGTGCCCGCCGCCCCGCCGAGCGACACGGCAGCCAGATCGGGGACGAGGGCGGCCAGGCGCCGGCGATGCCGCATCACCGGCCTGCCCCAGCCGGCCACCGCGGCGCCGAAGGTCGTCGGGGTCGCCGCCTGCCCATAGGTGCGCCCGGCCATCGGCAAGTCGGCATGTGCGAGCGCCAGCCCGCCGAGCGATGCGGCGAGGCTGGCGAGCCGCTCTTCCCACAAACCGATCACCCGCTTCAGGCGCAGAGCCAGCCCGGTATCGATGATGTCCTGACTGGTGGCGCCCCAATGCACATATTGCGCATGCTCGGGCGCGCGCATCGCCGCGCGGAACGCCGCGACCAGGGCGGGCACCGGCACGCCGTCCGTCGCCACGCCGGCCGGCAACAGATCAGGCGCGATCCGCAACTCACGCGATGCGCTTTCGATCGCGGCGGCCGCCGCTTCGGGAATCAGGCCGAGCTTTGCCTGCACGCGCGCGAGCGCGCCTTCGACCCGCAGCATGGCCCCGATCTCGGCCTCGTCGGTGAACTGCGCCGCGGTTTCTTCGTCGCAGAAGAGGCCACGGTAGAGGACGCTGTCGGCGGGGGATGCGGGCATGGCGGACCTGGTCAATGAGTGGCTGGTCGCGGGGCGGCGTCAAATATCGAAGAAGACCGTCTCGTCCACGCCTTGCAGGCGAAAGTCGAATTCATATGTGTTCGCATCTTTCTTTCTCGCCTCCAGCGTCGCCACGCGTTCGCGGTGCTCGATGCGCATCAGGACGGGGCACTCCGCATTCGCTTCGCCCTCGTCATCGAAATAGATGCGGGTTTGAAGCCCGAGGTTGATCCCCCGCGCCACCAGCCACACGGAAATGTGAGGCGCCATCAGCCGCCCGTCCGGATAGGGAACCCGGCCCGGCTTGATGGTGTCCAGCCGCCAGATGCCTGTCTCGAAATCGGCGATCACCCGGGCCCATCCGGTGACATTCGGGTCCGCCGCCCCTCTCGGATCGTTCGCCGGATAGATGCCCTGTGCATCCGCCTGCCAGGTCTCGAACAGCGCATCGCGCAGCACCATGCCCGCGCCGTCGATGACGCGGCCGGTGATCGTGATGGGCTGGCCCTTCGCGCCGGCGCGGATCGGAGACCGGCCGAGATCCTCGGGGAATATGCCCTCGTTGCCGAGCGCGTTCGGCACCAGTCCGATGTGGATGTATGGGCCGGCGGTCTGCGACGGCGTTTCTTTATGATAGCCCAGCAGCTGCACCATCACATCCCTTCCCTTCTGTTCTCGAAGAACGACTGGCGGCGCCCGCGCAGGACGATGTCAAACTTCCAGGCCAGGCAGTCCATCGGTATCGCCCTGTTCATATCCAGCGGCGCGACGAGGGCGCGGACGGCCTCCTCCTTGTTGACCGTGTTGACGATCGGGCAGCGCGCGATCAGCGGGTCGCCCTCGAAATACATCTGGGTGATGAGCCGCTGCCCGAACCCCGATCCGAAAACGGAGACATGGATATGCATCGGCCGCCAACTGTTCACGTCGTTCGGCCAGGGATAGGCGCCGGGCCTGATGGTGAGAAATTCGTACGCCCCGTCCGAACCGGTGAGCGCGCGGCCACAGCCGGCGAAATTGGGATCGAGCGGCGCGCCATAGCCGTCCCGCTTGTGGCGATAGCGTCCCGCTGCGTTGGCCTGCCATATTTCGACGAGCACGCCGGGCACGCCCCGCCCGTTTTCGTCCAGTACCCGCCCGTGCATGATCATCCGTTCGCCGATGGCGGCCTGCCCGGTGAAATTCAGGATGAGGTTATTGTCCAGATCGCCGATCATCGAATGGCCGAAAGCCGGTCCGCTTTCCTCCGACAAGGTTGAGCCCAGCGCCACCAGCGGCCGGAAAGGGGCGCGGGTGACCGAGGTCTTGTAGGCCGGCGTGAAGGCGGAAGGATGCCAGGCGCGATCGCGAAAGTGCAAGGGACCGGGCGTGAAAGGCGTGCTGATGGTCATTGTTTCGCCGCCTGCATTTCAGCAAACGTCTCCCTGGCTATCCGGATCGCATGGTTGGCGCGAGGCACGCCCGCATAGATGGCGACGTGTAAAAGCGCTTCCAGCACATCCGCGGGGCTGGCTCCGGTGTTGGCCGTGGCCCGTATGTGCATGGCAAGTTCGTGATCGTTACCGAGGCCCGCCAGCAACGCTATGGTCAACATTGAGCGTTCGCGCAGCGATATTGTCGGGCGCGACCAGACGGAGCCCCAGGCGGCCTCGGTGATGAGGGTCTGGAACGGTGCGTCGAATGCGGTCTTGGCGGCTTCGGCGCGGTCGACGTGGTCGTCGCCCAGGACTTTGCGGCGCGTCGCCATGCCGGTTGCCAAAAGATCGGTCACAGGGCGTACTCCTCGATGAAGGGGGCTGCCAGCGCCGCCCATTCGGCGGGCGCCTCGACACAGGGCAGATGGCCGACGCCGGGAATTACATGGTATATGGCGCCTGGAATCAACCCGGCGGTTGCCTTCACCTGGTCGGCGGGCGAGGCACCGTCGGCCTCGCCGGCGATCGCCATGGCGGGCAGTCGCAGCCCCGCCGCCTGCGCCGTCAAATCGGCGGCGGCGATAGCCGAACAGGCGGCGGCATAGCCCTCCGCGCGACAACCGGCCAGCATGTTGCGCCAAAGCGCCACGCCGGAGGTCGCGCGGAAGGCGGGCGCGAACCAGCGCTCCATCACCGCGTCGGCGATGCTTTCGACGCCGCTTGCCCGGACGGCTTCGATCCGCGCATTCCAGCCTTCGACCGTGCCCATTTTCACCGCGGTGTTCGACAGCACCAGCGCGCTCACCAGATCGGGGCGCGAAGCGGCGAGTTGCTGGCCGATCATGCCGCCGATGGAGAGGCCGACAAAGACCACCGGTCCGCCGGCCACCGCCTCGATGAGCGCGGCGGCGTCGTCGGCAAAGCCCGCGATGCCCTCGGCCGGGCCGAGGTCGGAAAGCCCGTGCCCGCGCAGGTCGAACCGGATCGCCCTGATCCCGGGGAGCAGGCGCAGCGCCGCGTCCCAGAGCCGCAGGTCGGTTCCCAGTGAGTTGGCAAAGACCACGGCCGGCCCCTCACCCGCCGTATTGTAGTGCATGGCGCCCCAGGGGCGATTCAGAACTTGCATGGCGATCCTCACCTGTCCACGGTTCGCCGGGCGCGGTCAGAACGGCAGGCCGACATAGTTCTCGGCCAGGTCGCGCCGGGCGGTTTCCGATTCGGCCAGATGCGCAAGGGTCGCATGTTGCATCTTTTCGGCAAAGCTGTCCTCGTCGTCGAAGCGGTGCAGCATCGTCGTCAGCTGCCAGCTGAAGCGCATCGCTTTCCAGACACGCTGAAGGGCGCGGCCGGAATAGCTGTCGAGCCCCCTCGTGCTTTGCCGCTTCAACGCCTCGCCAAGCGCCTGATACAGGTAGAACACGTCCGAGACGGCAAGGTTCAGCCCCTTGGCGCCGGTCGGCGGGACGATGTGAGCCGCATCGCCGACCAGGAACAGCCTGCCCCAGCGCATCGGCTCGCTCGCGAAGCTGCGCAACGGCGCGATCGACTTTTCGATCGACGGACCCGTCACCAGCTTCCTTGCCGCCGACGAAGGGATGCGGCCCCGGAATTCGGTCCAGAAGCGCTCGTCGGACCAGTTTTCAACCGTGTCGCTCAGGGGGACCTGGAGATAGTAACGCACCAGGTTTTCGTTGCGCATCGACGCCAGCGCGAAACCGCGAGAAGAGTTGGCGTAGATCAACTCCTCGTTGACCGGCGGCGTTCGCGACAGGATGCCCAGCCAGCCAAAGGGGTAGACCCTTTCGAACTCCCTGCGCTTTTCCTGTGGAATGGTCTTGCGGGAAACGCCGTGGAAGCCGTCGCAACCCGCCACATAGGCGCAGGTCAGGGATTTCCGCTGGCCGCCCACGATGTATTCGACGCGCGCCGCCGGCCCGTCGAGGTCGAGGATATGCACATCCTCGACCTCATGCACGATCGTCGTGCCGATTGCATCCTGGGCGGCGAAGAGATCCTGGGTGACCTCGGTCTGGCCATAGACCATCACCCGCTTGCCCGTCAGGTCTTTCAGGTCGATATGGACCATTCTTTCATCGTCCGCGAGAAAGACGCCGTCATGCGGAAATCCCTCGCGATCCATCCGCGCGCCAACGCCGGCCTCGCGCAACATTTCGACCGTGCCCCACTCCAGAATGCCCGCGCGGACGCGCGACAGCACATGCTCGCGGGTGCTGCGCTCGAGAATCACCGTGGAGATTCCCTGCCGGTTGAGCAGTTGCGAAAGCAGCAGTCCCGAAGGACCGGCGCCAATGATTGCGACTTGAGTTTCCACGTTTGATATCCCGACGAAGAAGCGACCCTGGAATTTTTCAGCGGCCGGAAGCGAAGGCCAGGCGCAAGCGCATATCGCACCAGGCCGCGATGGTGCGCTCCACCGGATTTCCGGCGGCTTGCTGAGAAGGAAGCTCGTTTTCCCGAAGGTGCTTCCTGTTGAAAAGACCTCGGCCGCGCAGCCAGCCCCACTCTGAATCGCTGGTGAGGCGGGCTCCGTTCGCAACCGGGATGTTTGGCAGTGACGCAGCGCTCGCTCCGGGCAACGCCCGGCCTGCCCTGCGGCCCACAAGCAACTGCGTCAGAACTTGTAGGTCAGGCCCCCGGATATGACGTAGGGATTGGCGGTGATCTCCGCCCGGGCGGGTGCGCCGCCGACGGTTCCCGTCGCCGTGGACGAGAGCCATATCTTCTTGGCATCGAAGTAGAGGCCCCACTTGTCGTTGATGTCCAGCTCCGCGCCGACCTGGAGAACGGGAGCGAATTTGTTCTTGATCTTCAGGTTCGAGACCGCGCCATCCTTTTCGCCGAAGAACAGGGTGTAGTTGAGACCGCCGCCCAGATATGGCCGGACACCGAGGCCGAAATCCGGGAGATGATACTGAACCGCCATGACCGCGGGCGCATAGTAAGTGCTGCCGAGAAATACGCCCTGAAGCGGGCCGGTCCCATACAATTTCGTTTTTGGAGGGATGCCGCCAGACAGCGTCGCGCTAAAATGCTCGTTGAACCGGTATCCGATGTCGAAGCCCAGGGTCGCGTTGTCCTGCGCCTCCGTGCTCGCGCCCGTCATGCCGACGCCCCCCACCGAGATGGAGGCATGCTCGTCGAAGACGACGCCCAGCGGCCCGGTCCGGACAAACCACCCGGCATGGCCTGTCTCCTGAGCCATTGCGGACGAACCGCCGACAGCGACCATGACAGCGGCGAATATAAGGCTTTTCATGCTTGTCCTCCTCCAAAGACATCCGACAAAGAAGCGCGAGACCATTCGTCCGATGCTCGCGCGAAACATTTCCACCGGCGGCCCCCGATCGCTCTCCGATCAGGCAGTCCGTGGAAGATGTCCGATGCATTCCCGAGAATGGAACGGGCATCTTTGGTTTTCCTTTAGCAGCCCCCCGAAAAACGCCCGCGGTGCCAGCCACGCATGTTTCATTGATTTCCGAGGTGATCGCAGGGCGGTGCGTACCATGCGACGACGGCCGGACCGGTGCGCTTTTCAGCTGGAGCGTTTCTGCTTTCCCCGAATCGCAAAATCTCTGTACTCTTTGTCTTGTCGCAATTCCGGACGCAAAACCGCTGCGTACTCTTGTTGGAATTGCTCCGGAGCCGTTCAGGATTTCACGGAATCTCCGAACGGCTCCAGGTCAGGCTCACCAGTCGGTGCCCGATTCCAGCAGCGCCGCCATGGCGGCGGCGGCGATCTGCCGGCCGCTGTCGGCCGAATGGGTCTTGTCGGGCTTGTGACGCTGGGCGCTGGCAAGGCTGACCGTCGGGCCGTGCCCCGCGCCTGGCAGTTCCAGGAACCGCCCGCCATGAAAGACGAGGGGTTCGCCCGGATGGTGATTGGTGCGCACGACGCGCCCCACGAGCAACAGGTGATCGCCGACCATGCGGCTGTGGTCGTTGGCGCACACGAGAACGCTCAGCGCCTCGTGGATGATCGGAAGACCCTCGGGCGTCTCCCGCAGGGCGACGTCCGCGAATTTGTTGGCCAGGCGCGAATTGGCGAAGCGGCGGGCGACGTCTTCCTGCCTCGAACTGAGGATGTTGATCGCGAAATACGGACATGTACTGAACGCATCGAGATTCGTCGAACCGTTGCCGAGGCTCCATAGAACCAGTGGCGGCTCCAGGGACAGCGACGCAAACGAGTTGATGGTCAACCCGACCTGCCGGCCCCCCGCCGTGCGCGTTGTGACGACCGCGACGCCCGTGGGATAGGCGCCGAGCAGGTTTCGCAGCGCGCGCGGCCGAAGGTCGCTCGACCCCCATGACATGCCGGGCGCCAAATTCGAATATTCGGGACCGATATCCTCTTCCAACGTCGTCCTCCCTGTTTATGCGTCCATGCCGGGCGAGCCGATCACCAGTTCCATGGGCATTGCGGATCCCTTGACGAAATCGGCAAGGTCGGCGCGGGTCGTCCGGCTGAGCGCCTCGAATTCATCGCGATCCCAACCATTGAGCATCGGGGCATCGACCCAGTCATCCAGATTGCCGAACTGGAAGGGCAGGTCGATGCAGTGGACCGCGCCCTGATGCGGATCGCCCGACAGCACGCGGTAGCGGCGGTGCAGAACCGTGCTTCCTCGCGCGGCGGCGGCATCGCCGATTTGCCGCGCGAAGTCATGGAACGCGAACCGCGAAGCGAGGCTGACCAGCTCTGCACGGCCGGCGTCCCAGCCGGGCGCGGGAAAAACGGGCGCCGAGCCTCCGGCGCGCGCGCGCAACGCCTCAAGGGTCCGGGCGTCCGCATCGGGCGGCAGAAACACCGACATCTCATGATCGGTGACACGCAGATAGAGCGCGTCGGTATGAAGCCGGTTGCCCCGCGGGTCCGACAGCCGCCCGGCAAGCTCGCCGGAGGCGACCGGCAGATACATCGGCGGCATCGCGCCCGCCGTTCGCGGCGTTCCGGCCAGCACCTGGGCGCACGATTTCAGCAGCCGGTCATGCGTTTGCGGCAGCGAGCCACAGGCCGCCAGCGCCCGGCGCGTGAAATCTGTCCGGTATTCGGGGGTCCACGGGATGATCCGCGGAATGCTGAGCAGGGCCGCTTTGCCGAACAGGCCCGCGAACTGCGGCATTCCGGCCAGCGCCCATGCATACCATGCCCCGGCCGATTGCCCCCCCAGCGTGATGCGGTCCGGATCGCCGCCGAACGCGGCGATATTCGTCTTTACCCAGTTCAGGGCGAGGGCGATGTCCCCGAACGGTCGGTGATAGGAGCCCGGCTCGTCGTCATCGAGATGGCCGGCCGGGCCGAGACGGTAGTTCAGCGTGACAACGACGATCCCCTCGCAAGCGAGCCGTTCGCCGCGATACCAGGCGACCGAGCCGCCGCCGCTCGCCCAGGCGCCGCCGTGAAGGAAGACGAGCACCGGCACGTTGCCGGCATCGGCCGGCGTCCATATGTTGAGGAAAAACGCCTCGTCGTCCTGCGGATTCACGCGCCCGGCGGGGCCGGTCACGGTTTCGAGGCGGCTCGGCAATTGCGGAAAGATCGCAACGTCGCTGAGGCGCCCGGCCTCGAACTGGCCGGTCGCGGCGACCGCCGGCGATTGCTTCCGTCGCGGATCTGACAGACGGGCATAGCGAACGCCGTAGTAACTCTCGACGCCGCCGCGCGACCCTCCGGCCAGCCCGCAGCGGCTGACCGGACGTTCCTGAAAGGCGCAACCGGGCATTTTCAGACCAGGGCAGTCGGAGGCTCGACACCGAGCCGGGACGCGCCGCCGATCTCATAGCACAGCGGAGCCGCCGCGATGGCATGACGAACGCCCGTGTTGACGTCGCGCCACAGCCGGCCGAGCGGGCTGGCTTCGGCGAAGATCGCGGTGCCGTGCAGCCAGGCGATGTCGTTCATCGCGTCGGCCAGATTATGCGTCGCATGCGCACAGTCGTTGCGCACTCGCGCCCGTTCCGCCAGCGACATGGGCTGCTTGCGGTCGGCAGCGCCGTCGATCACGTCGGCGGCGTGCTGGAGGCACATTTCGGCCGTATCGATCTTCGCCTGAACCGCGCCCACGTTCTGCGCAAACGCGCCCGACGAATTCTGCGGCGCATATTTCGAATAGGTTACCGGCCGTTTCGAAGAGCCCTCCACCAGAAGGTCGAGCGCAGCCTTCGCGCCGCCCAGCGGCCCCGAAATGATCACCGTCGGGAACATCGAGATCGGCGCAAGCCGCTGCAGGAAATGCGAGTCCGGATCGCTCTCGAAGCCCGGGCCGAGCACGGCGCCGGCCCTGGCGACCTGGTCGGCCGGGATCCATTGGTCCCTGGCGACGAAGTTGTTGGAACCCGTGCCGCGCATGCCGATCGTGTACCAGGTGTCCCTGATCGTATACTGGTCCTTGTGGAGGATGGCGTATCCGAGTTCGGGCGCGGCGTCGCCGGATTCCTTTATCTGCACGACCCCGACCGCCCACTCCGAATTCAGGATGTTGGAGCCGAAGGGCCATTCGCCGTCGATCCTGTAACCGTCGCCATCGCGGACGGCCGTGCTGCCGGGGGTCACGATGACCGATGCCATTTTCACCGGCTTGCCGTCCTTGAAGATGCGGTCATAGGCCGAGCGGGAAAATCGCATCGGCAGCATCGAAGACACGCTGGAGATCACCGTGATCCATGCCGAGTTGGTGCAGTACTGGCCGATCGTGCTGGTCACATCAAGCAGCATCCGGGCGCCGCCCTCGAAACCGCCGTTGTTCTTCAGCGTGCTGATGCCGAAGACGCCGATCGAATCGAGCGCCGCGATGGACGCTTCCGGCACCCGGCGATCCTTGTCCGCCTGGGCGGCGTGTTCACGCAGCGTCGGGCCGATCGCGTGCACCCTGGCAATCAGTTCCCGGGTCGTATTGTTCCTGTCCTGAACGCTCATCATGACCTCCTAGAACCCGAAGGCCCTGTTGACGGGCACCATGTCCATCACTTCGCGGACATCGACGATCCTGCCGTCGCGCACGGTGAAGACGTCGACGATTTCCGTTGCGAACCGGTTGCCGTTCAGCAGGGTTCCGGTTTCGTCGATATGCAGGACCCCGACGCCCTTGTCCTCGTCGGCGTAGATGCCCCTGAGCGTCATGCTGAGCGTGCCCGGCCTGAGCGCGGCGGCGAGGCCGCCGAGAAGTTCGCCCAGAAAGCCGTCATGCCCCTCATAGGTGCGGGCGATCGGATTGGAATTGCCCGCCACGTGCCATTTCACCTCGGGTGACAGGATCTTCTTCAGCGCCTCGTGATCGCCGGCGCTGTGGCCTTTCCAGAACGCTTCGATGGTTTGCCTGACGGACATTCTCTTCTCCTCCTGATCTCGGGTGCGCAAGCTCCGCCGCCGGCATGACGGGCAGGCCCGTCACGCGCGGAGCGCGCCGTTCACTTGTCTTGCCGGTACTTTGTCTTGCCGGTGGTCGCCTCAGACGAAGCGGATGCCGTGTTCCGGCCCCAGGGCGACGACCTGGCCCGGATCGGCCAGGCCGCTGATCTTCATCATGTAATCATACATGCCGGCGGTTGGAGACACCGTCACGAGCGCGGTTGCGCTCTTGCCTGACCGGTTGTGCAGCGAGTGCGCGATGCCTTTCGGCAGGGTGGCCAGCTCGCCGGCCCCGGCCCGGATCGTCTTGCCTTCCATGTCGAATTCCATCTCGCCGTCGAGCACGTAGATGATCTCGTCCTGCTCGTCGTGGATGTGGGTCGGCACGAACGACCCCGCGCCGAATTCCGCGTGCATGATCAACGAGGTGGGCGTCATATGGAGCGGCACGTACGGCTCGCCCAGAATGCTCCATTTCTGACCCCGGAAACCCGGGTCAAAACCCATGATGCCCTTGCTGTATTCCATCGCTAGACCTCCCGCGTGGTTGAAATCGACATTCACCGGCCGCGCCCCCATACATGCGAGCCGGAATACTTCATGCTTGAAGTTTCTCTTGACGAAAGCCTCGTTAGACCGTCTTCTAGACGCTCTAATTTAGAATGCATTGGAATGTCGTCTATCCGCTGAGCGCAGGAAACATACAGACAGTGCAGGCAAATTCGGCAAACTTACCGTCATTGCAAACCAGCCTGTTCGAAACGACAGATATGGATCTGGCGCGCGAAGAGGTGGGCAAGGTCTTCTGTCCTCACACGATCGATTTCGCCGGGACGGGCCGCAGGCTGGCCATGCGCCAATCCTCGACATCGATCGGGCATCTGCTGGTGAGCCGCATCGCCTATGGCGAGGAGGTCGAGATCGACGCCGGCGAACCGGATGTCTGTTTCATGGTGCATGCGATCGACAGCGGGCATTGCAGGATGAAGATCGGCGGCCGCGAGGTCATGGCCAACCAATCGACAAGCGTGGTGACCTCGGCCACCCTGTCTCTCGCCATGCAGTGGAGCGCAAATTGCAGCCATCTCGTCTTGAAGGTGCAGCGCAGCGTGCTGGAACGGCACCTGTGCGGCCTGCTGGACAGCCTCGTGGCGCTCCCGATCGAGTTCCAGCCCGACCTGTCTTCCGACAGCTTCGCATTCTCCAGCTATCGCCGGACGCTGGATTTCATCACCGGCGAGATCGATCGCAACAATGCGCTCTTCCATTCGCGCCTCGGCGTCACGCAGCTTGAACAGATGCTGATGACGCTGATGCTGACGACGCTGCCGCACAATTATTCGTCCAGGCTGTCAGCTCCCGTCAGCCGGGCAGCGCCTCGCCATGTGGTGAGAGCCGAGGAATTCATCAATGCGCATGCGCAGGACCCGATCACCATCCATGAGATTGCGCAGGCCTCGGGAGCCAGCGTCAGAACGCTTTTCGACGGCTTCCGCCGCTTCCGGGGGACGAGCCCGCTTGCACACCTCAAATATGTGCGGCTCGACCGGGCCAGGGCGGAACTCCGCTCGCCGGATACGACCGGCTCGGTCACCGATATCGCTCTGAAATGGGGGTTTCTCAATCCCGGCCGTTTCGCCCGGGATTACCAGAACCGCTACGGCGAACTCCCGTCGCAGACGCGGCGGCTCACTTCTTTAAATTAGAGCGTTTCGCAGGGAGCTGATCTGAAAGATCGCGACGCGCTTTGGCTCCTTGCGGGGCAAGCAATCGACGCGATGCGCCGGCCTGTCGCGCCTTGCATGGCCATGGCCGCGAAGGTCAGTAATCCGCGCGACCGCCGGACATGTCGAATACCGCGCCGGTCGAGAAAGATGCCTGTCTCGACGCAACGAAGGCGACGAGATCGGCCAGTTCCTCCGGCGTGCCGAAACGGTTCATCGGGATTTTGCCCAGCAGTTCACGCACATAGGGTTCGGGCCAGTCGTCGAAGATGCGGGTGCGGATGGCGCCAGGCGCAATGCAGTTGGCAGTCACGCCCGAGGTCGCCAGCTCACGCCCGATTGTCTTTGTGAGCGATATCAGCGCCGCCTTGCTCGCCGCATAAGCGGCGATCCGGGGCCCCGGCTCTTTGCCGGCCACGGATGCGATGTTGACGATACGCCCATAACCGCGCGCCTTCATTTCCGGGATCACGGCCTGGCTGCACAGCAGCGCGCCAGTCACGTTCACCGCCATCACCCGCTCCCACTCGGCCGGGGCGATTTCCCAGACCGGCTTGTTCGGCCCGGGAATGCCGGCATTGCAAACCAGGATCGACACTTCGCCCAGCGACTGGCGGGTCGAGCCGAGCGCCGCCGCCACGTCCTCTTCCCGCGTCACATCGACCCCGCAGGCATGAGTGGGGCCGACATCCGACAGCCGATCGGCGGTATCGCGGGCCGCGGCGGCGTCGCGGTCCCAGATGGCGACGCGCGCGCCGCGTTCGAGCAGACGCCGGGCAATGGCCTCGCCGAGGCCCCTGCCCGCGCCGGTGACGACTGCCGAGCGCCCCTTCATCAGGTAGCCCTCGCCTTCCTGCGCAGCGCCGCCAGCCGCCCGGACAGTTCGCCCACAAGCCCCTTGCGCATGGCCAGAATGCAGAACAGGAACACCAGTCCGATGATGACGGAGAGCCACTCGCCGACCTTGTCGGCCAGGAAGTTCTGCAAAAGGATGACGAAGAACGCGCCGGCGACCGGACCCGACAGGGTGCCGAGCCCTCCCAGGATGCACATCATCACCACCTCGCCGCTCAGCGACCAGTGCAGGTCGTTCAGGGATTCATAGCTGAGCGCCAGCGCCTTCAGCCCGCCGGCAAGCCCGGACAGCGCCGCCGACAGCGTGAACGCCATCACCTTGTAGCGCGCGACGTCGTAGCCGAGCGACACCGCCCGCGGCTCGTTCTCGCGAATGGCCGTCAGCACCTGGCCGAAGGGCGACGTCACGATGCGGCGAATGCCGGCCAGCGCAAGAACGAAGCACACCGCGACCAGCCCATAAAGGGCAAGGTCGTTTTCCAGATCGATCAGGCCGAACAGACGCCCGCGCGGAATGCCGTGCAGCCCGTCGTCGCGGCCGGTCCAGTCGGCCTGCATGGCAAGGAAGTAGATCAGCTGCGAGATGGCCAGCGTGATCATGGCGAAGTAAATGCCTTCGCGGCGGATGGCGATGGCGCCGGCAATGAAGCCCAGCAGGGCCGCGCCCGCCATGCCGGCGGCCAGCCCGAGCTCCGGCGACCAGCCGAGATGCTTCATGCCAAGGCCCAGAATGTAGCCGGAGGTTCCAAAGAACATGGCGTGGCCGAAGGACAGCAGCCCCGTATAGCCGAGCATCAGGTTGAAAGCCGAGGCGAACAGGGCAAAGCACAGCAGCTTCACCATGAGCATGGGGTAGACGAAAGCCGGGGCCACTGCGAGCGCAGCGATGCCGGCCAGCGTCAGGAGCGTACGCGAATTCATGGCAACCTCCTATTGCTTGCCGAACAGGCCGTGCGGGCGCACCAGCAGGACCAGGATCATCACGACGAAAATCACGGTCGAGGACGCTTCGGGATAGTAGACCTTGGCCACGCCCTCGATCAGGCCGAGCGCCAGGCCCGTCAGGATCGAGCCGAGGATGGAGCCCATGCCGCCGATGACCACGACGCCGAAGACGGTGATGATGATGGAATGGCCGATCTGCGGCGTCAGCTGCATCAGGGGCGCGGCAAGCACGCCGGCGAAGGCGGCCAGGCCGACGCCCCAGCCGAACACCAGCGTGACCAGCACCGGCACGTTGACGCCGAATGCCTGCACGAGCCTGGGGTTTTCAGTGCCGGCCCGCAGCGTTGCGCCGAGCCTGGTGCGCTCGATGATCGCCCAGGTGAGCAGGCACAGGCCCAGCGCGGCGACGATGACCCAGACACGGTAGACGGGCAACCTCATGAAGCCGAGATCGAGCATGCCGGTGAGCGCCTGCGGAACGGGATAACGCAAACCCGACACGCCGAAATACACGCGCACGACGCCTTCGATGATCATGGTGAGCGCGAAGGTCACCAGCAGGCCGTAGATGTTGTCGAGGCCGTAGATGCGCTTGAGAACGGTGCGCTCTATGACAATGCCGATACAGGCGGCAAGGACGGGAACCAGCGCCAGCGCCCACCAGTAGTTGAGGCCGAGCGGGTTGAGCAGCGCATAGGCGAGAAACGCGCCCAGCATGTACATGGTGCCATGAGCGAAGTTGACGATGTTGAGCAGGCCGAAGATGACGGACAGGCCCAGCGACAGAAGCGCATAGAAACTGCCGTTGACGAGGCCGAGCAGAAGCTGGCCGTAGAGGACCTGGGCGGGAACGCCAAAGATCTCGGTCATGGCTTACACCCCCAGGAAACGGCGGATCGCGCCCATGCGCCTGCCGAGATCCGACTGATGAACGACATCGACAACGCGGCCGTGCTCGATGATGAAGAAGCGGTCGGCCAGCGGTGCGGCGAAGCGAAAGTTCTGCTCGACCATGAGGATGGTGAAGCCGCGCGACTTCAGCTCGCGAATGACCCGCGCCAATGTCTGCACGATCACCGGCGCCAGACCCTCCGAGATTTCGTCGAGCAGCAATATGTCGGCGCCGGTGCGCAGGATGCGGGCGATCGCCAGCATCTGCTGCTCGCCGCCCGACAGCCGCGTGCCGGGGCTATGCGCCCGCTCGGCGAGGTTCGGGAACATCTGGTGGATTTCCGGCAGGGAAACGATCATGCCGCTGCCGGCCCGGGTAACGGGGGGAAGCAGCAGGTTTTCCTCGCAGGACAGCGTGGAGAAGATGCCGCGCTCTTCGGGGCAGTAACCGAGACCTGCCCGCGCCAGCCGGTGCGGCGGGGCCGAACTGACATCGCGCCCCTTGACCTCGATGCGCCCTTCCCGGCGCTCCAGCAGCCCCATGATGGCGCGCAGGATGGTGGTGCGGCCGGCCCCGTTGCGGCCGATCAGGCTGACGACCTCGCCGCGCGAGACATCGAGATCGACGCCATGCAGCACATGCGACTGGCCGTACCAGCCATGGACGTTCTTCAGCAGCAGCACGGTTTCGCTCATGGTTCGCCCCTCGCGCCGCTGTCGCCGCCAGTGCCGTCCGTGTCGTCCGTGCCGCCCGGGTCGCCCGTATCGTCGGCCCCCATATAGGCTTCGAGCACGCGCGGATCGGACGAGACTTCCGCATAGCTGCCTTCAGCCAGGACCGAGCCGCGCTGAAGCACCGAGATGCGGTCGCAGATGCCGGCGACGACTTTCATGTTGTGCTCGACCATCAGGATCGTGCGCCCGGCGGAAACCCGCTTGATGAGCCGGGTCACCCGCTCCACATCCTCATGGCCCATGCCCTGGGTCGGCTCGTCGAGCAGCATGACCCGCGGCTCCATGGCCAGCGTCGTGGCGATCTCCACCGAGCGCTTGCGGCCGTAGGAGAGATCGGCGGCCCGCGTCTGCGCGAAATCCTGCATATCGACCAGTTCGAGCAGTTCCAGCGCCCGCGCGTCGAGCCGGTCCAGCACCCGCCCGGGCAGCCAGAACGCATAGGTGGGCGCCGCGCGGCGCTGCAACGCGACACGCACGTTCTCCAGCACGGTCAGGTGCGGAAAGGTCGCCGAAATCTGGAACGAGCGGACCATGCCCTGCCGCGCCAGCGCCGCCGGCTTCTCGCCCGTGATGTCGCGACCTTCCAGGAGGATCGTTCCCGAGGTCGGCTGCAGGAACTTGGTGAGCAGGTTGAAGACGGTGGTCTTGCCCGCGCCGTTCGGCCCGATGAGGGCGTGAATATCGCCCTCCCGGACCTTCAGCGAGACATCGGACACCGCCCGGAACCCGCCAAACTCCTTGCAGAGCCCGGCAGTTTCGAGGACATGGCTCATGTCGGCTATCAGCCTTTCCCGACCAGCGGGCACTCGCTCTTTTCGAGCGGCACGAAAGCCTCGTCTGCGGGAATGGTCTCAAGCACGTTGAGATAGTCCCACGGATATTTGGACTCTTCGGGCGTCTTGACCTTCACAAGATACATATCGTGCACCATCATGCCGTCTTCGCGCACGCGGCCGTTCTCGGCGAACATGTCGTTGACCGGCATTTCATGCATCTTTTCCAGCACCTTGCCGGCATCCGAAGTGCCCGCCGCCTCAACGGCGCGCAGATAATGAAGGGTGCCGGAGTAATCGCCGGCATTGACCATGTTGGGCATCTTGCCGACGCGCTCATAGAAGCGCTTCGACCACTCGCGGGTTGCCTCGGTGCGGTCCCAGTAGAAGGCGGTCGCGTAGACGAGACCCGAGGCCTGCTCGATGCCGAGGCCATGGATTTCATTGATCAGCAACGTGAAGGCGACCATCTTCTGGTCGTCGCCGAGACCGAATTCCTTGAGGGCGCGGATCGAGTTCGTGGTGTCGGAGGACGAGTTGGACAGGCCGATCACCTTGGCGCCGGACGAGATCGCCTGAAGCGCATAGGAAGAAAAGTCCGACGCCATGAAGGCCGGATGCCTGACCGTGCCGATCACCTTGCCGCCGGCCTGCGCGACAGCACCGGTGACCGCGCTTTCGACGGACAGGCCATAGGCGAAATCGGACACGATCAGGAACCAGTCGTCATCGCCCGCCTTGGTGAGCACCTGGACCGGGGCATTGGACAGCGAATAGGCGTTGAAGGCGAAATGGACGGTGTTTGGCGAGCAGGCCTCGCCGGTGATCTTGCTCGATCCCGCGCCGGTGACGATGGCGACCTTGTTCTTGGCCTTGGCGATTTCCATCACGCCCAGCGCCGCTGCCGAATTGGACAGGTTGATGATCATGTCGGTGCCGTTGTCATAGGCTTCGCGCGCCTTGGTCACGGCAATGTCGGGCTTGTTCTGGTGATCGATGAAGGCGATCTCGACAGGGCGGCCGTTGATCGAGCCGCCAATGTCCTCGACGGCCATCCTGACGGCTTCCATGCCGCCCTGCCCGCCATAGTCGGCGGTCGGACCGGCAAGGTCGGTCATCAGGGCGATGCGGATCGGCGCCTCCTGCGCATGGGCGGCGCAGCCCATCACGGTGCCCGCCATCAGGGCTAGGACAAATCTGGAAACGGATTTCATAAATTTCCTCCCGGTTGAATCAAATGCCGGCCCTCAGGACCGGCCATAGCGGACCATCCCCAATCCTGCCTCCCGGGATCGGACGTTTCTCACGATGTTCGCGATGAACGCGCGGCCGTCGCTGCGAACCGCGCTGATGGCGTCTATACGGGATTGACGCTAAGTTACGGCCAGTTATATGTAAAATACATATTACGCATGCGAGACATAACCGAAGCGCATTTCGGGATGATGGCGGCGGAGACCTCGGAACGCCCGGCCGGCTGCGTCAAAAAGCCGTTCCGTGCAGCAGAAAAGCCATTCGGAAGCGGCACAAAGATGAAGATCCGCCAGCTCGAATATTTCATGCATGTCGTGAACACGCTGAACATCACCCATGCGGCCGAGCACGCCAATGTCTCCCAGCCGGCGCTCAGCCGCCAGCTCCAGCTTCTCGAAGACGAGCTCGGCACACGCCTGCTGGAACGGCGACCGCGCGGCGTCGCCCTGACCCCGGCCGGGCAGCGGCTGGCCGATCATGTGCGCACGCTGATGCAGAACGTCGATCTCATCAAGGAAGACATCATCGCCGCCGAGACCGTCCCGACCGGATCGCTGCGCATTTCGTCCGCCTATTCGCTGCGCGGGCTGCTGCTGGCGGATGTGGTGGCCGAATTCCATCGTCTCTACCCGCATGTGAGGCTGGAAATCCGCGAGGGCACTTCGGTCAATGTGCGCGAGGAACTGGTGACGCAGCGCGTCGACCTTGCCTTCTATTCCGATCACGGCGCATCCAGAGGCCTCGAACGGCAGGCCCTGTGCACAGAGGCGCTGGTGCTGCTGTCGCCTCCCGATGCCGGGCTTTCGATCGATCAGCCCGTGCCCGTTTCCCTGCTTTGCGAGCGCGATCTCGTGCTGACGCCCAACCCGAACGGACTGCGCCGCGTGGTCGACGAAATCCTGCAACCCGGGCCGCTGGCGGCGTCGCCGCCGGTCATCGTCGAGACCAACACCATCATCATGGACCTTGTCTCGCGCGGCGGGCTGCACAGCATTCTTCCCTACAGCGCAACGCACCAGGCCTATCTGCGCGGCGATATTTCCATCGCCCCGATTGCCGGCATGAGCTGGCCCTGGGTGATCGCCACCTCCCGCGACCGTCCCAGGACCGCCGCCATGCGCGTGTTCAAGAAGCTGGTGGCCGAACACACGCACAGGCTGGTGGAGGCGCGGACCTGGCTGACGGCGGAGTTGCCGCCGACATGAGGCTTCGACCGTGCGCCCGCCGCAACGCGGACAGCGGCACGGATACTTAAAAATCATCGTGAATGCACAGACATAATCAAAAGTTATTTCTGTCATATCTCCTTTGATTTTGTCCTGATGCGCCAAACATGGTTGCCTTCGCCCATGCCCGCGCCGTTTGACGGCGCCGGGAAGCGCATTCCGGAGGACATATCCAGTGGTCAAAAAGGACACGCCGGCCGAGCAGGACGGTACGAATTTCTATACCCTTTCCGCGGCGCGCACCGCCGGGCGACTGGCGCGGAACGTGCCGCCGCTGGCGCGCGCGGACATGCTTGCCCTGGCCCGCACCATGCTCGTCGTCCGCCGCTTCGAAACGCGCACGGAAGAGCTGTTCAAGGCCGGCGTCATCAAGGGCACGGCCCATTCCTCGGCAGGCCAGGAAGCGATCGCGGCGGGTGCATGCTTTTCGCTGCGCAGGAACGATTTCATCACCACCCACCATCGCGGCCATGGCCACTGCATCGCCAAGGGCGCGGACCTGCGCGGCATGATGGCCGAGCTGTGCGGCCGTGTCGACGGCATTTGCGGCGGCATCGGCGGCTCGATGCACGTGGCCGATGTCGAGCTCAATATCCTGGGCGCCAACGGCATCGTCGGCGCCAGCATGGGGCTTGGCGTGGGTGCCGCGCTGGCCGCCAGGCAGCGCGGATCGGACGATGCCGGCATTGCCTTCTTCGGCGATGGCGGATCCAACGAAGGCATTTTCCACGAGGCGCTGAACATGGCGGCGATCTGGAAATTGCCCATTGTCTTCATGTGCGAAAACAACCTGTACGGCATGTCCACGCCCTTCGACCATGTCACCGCGGGCGGGTCGGTCGCGGCCCGCGCGCAAAGCTATGGCATCCCCGGCGAGCGCATCGACGGCAACGACCCGGTCGCCGTCTATGCCGCCGTATCCGAAGCGATCGCGCGCGCCCGCGCCGGCGAGGGCCCCTCGCTGATCGAGGCCATGACCTATCGTCACGGCGACCATTCGGTCCGTGGCAACCTGCTCGGCTATCGCACCGACGAGGAGGTGCGGCAGTGGCTGACGGAGGACCCGCTGCTGCGCATGCGCCGCCGGCTGATCGACGAATGGGACATTGCCGAAGCGGATTACGATGCGCTGGAGGCCGAGGTCGGCGAGGTGATCGAGGATGCGGTGCGCTTCGCCGAAGCCTCGCCCGAGCCCGACGCCCGGTCGATGTTCGACAAGATCCTGGCGCCCCGCCGCACGCCGGCGGCCCCGCCCCCGGCCGGCAGCCGGGCCATCACCTATACGGAAGCGGTGCGTGAAGCGATTGCCCAGTCGATCGAGGAAGACGAAACCGTCTTCCTGATGGGCGAGGATGTCGGCCCCGTCGGCGGCACGTTCGGCGTCACCCGCGGCCTTCACGAGCGTTTCGGCGGCGACCGCATTATAAACACGCCGATTTCCGAAGGCGTCATTTCCGGCGCGGCGGTGGGCGCGGCCTTGTCCGGCCGGCGGCCGATCGCCGAAATCCAGATCTTCGACTTCGTCACCTTCATGATGGACCCCATCGTCAATCAGGCCGCCAAGCTGCGTTTCATGCTGGGCGGCAAAGCCAATGTGCCGGTGGTTTTCCGCGGACCGCAAGGCGGCGGCATTCGACTGGCGGCCCAGCATTCGCAATCGCTGGAGGCATGGTTCGCCCACATTCCGGGCCTCACCGTGCTCGCGCCGTCGAATCCGTATGACGCCAAGGGTTTGCTGATGGCCGCGATCCGCGACGACAACCCGGTCATCTTCCTGGAGCACAAGCTGCTCTATCTCGGCGGCGCCGCGCCGGTGCCCGAGCAGCCTTACGAGATCGGGATCGGCACGGCCGACATCAAGCGCACGGGCGCCGACATCACCGTCATCGCGACCCTTGCGATGGTCGAACGCGCCCTGTCGGCAGCCGAGACCCTGGCGCGCGAAGGCATCGGCGTGGAGGTGATCGACCCGCGCAGCCTGCGTCCGCTCGACATGGCGTGTTTCGTCCGCTCGGTGAAGAAGACAAGCCGCTGCCTCGTCGTTCACGAGGCATGGCGCACCGGCGGCCTGGGCGGGGAGATCGCCGCCCAGATCACGGAAGAGGCCTTCGACTGGCTCGACGCCCCGGTGGAACGGCTCGGAGCCCTCGAAGTGCCGATGCCCTATAATGACAGGCTGGAGCGCGAGGTGATGCCGACCGCCGCCTCCATCGCCGATGCCGTGCGGCGCATGTGCAGCCGCGCCCTTCCCGGCAGCAAGGAGAACTGAGCATGGCCATCGACATCGTCATGCCGGCCATCTCCCCTTCGATGGTGGCCGGAAAACTGGTGCGCTGGCACGTCGCGCCCGGAGCTTCGGTGCGCAAGGGCGACCTGCTTGCCGAACTGGAAACCGACAAGGCGGCCATGGATATCGAGGCTCCGGAAGACGGCATCCTCGAAAAGATACTGGTCGCGGCCAACACCGCGGACGTTCCGGTGGAAACCGTGATCGGCGTTCTGGGCGATGGCAAGGAGGCGGCCGCATCGGCGGCGCCCTCCGCCGGCGAGCCTGCGACCGATGGGCAGACGGCCGGCGCAACGGCTGCGCAGGCTTTCTCCGAAGACGAGCCGCCATTGCGCATCTCGCCGCTGGCGCGCCGTCTGGCCCGTGAGCTCGACATCGGCGTGGCCGGTCTCGTCGGCACCGGTCCGCGCGGGCGCATCATTGCGCAGGATATTCGCGAGGCTGCCGGGCGCGCCGCCGCGCAGGCCGCAATCCCGGCCGTTTCTTCCCCCGCCATCCCCTCTCCCGGCCTCTCTCCCGCCGGCCTCTCTCCTGTCATCCCCTCCCCGGCGCCGCTCCCGGGCATCGCCCCTGCGCCGGCCATCATCCCGCATGGCGCACGGCTTGAACCACACGGCGCCATGCGCCGGACCATCGCCCGGCGTCTCGTCGAGGCCAAGCAGACCGTGCCGCATTTTTATCTTGAGGCGCGATGCGACGCGGATGCGCTGCTGTCGCTGCGCGCCAGCCTCAACGCGGCGCAGGAAGCGGCGGGAAGCACGGTTCGCTTCACCGTCAACGACCTGCTGGTCAAGGCACTGGCGCTCGCTGTCTCGCGCGTTCCCGCCGCCATGGTCACCTATAGCGACGAAGGCATGATCCACCACGCCTCGGTGGACATCGGCATCGCGGTCGCGCTGGACGATGGCCTCATCACGCCGATCCTGCGCGATGCGGCGCGGCTTTCGCCCGGAGCGATCGCAGTGGAAGCGCGCAGCGCCATCGACAAGGCGCGCGCCGGACAGTTGCTGCCGCAAGATTATACGGGCGGTCTGGCCGGCATCTCCAATCTCGGCATGTTCGGCGTCAGTTCGTTTGCCGCCATCATCAATCCGCCGCAGTCCATGAACCTGGCTGTCGGCGCGGTCGAGCCTGAGCTTGCCCTTCGGGACGGGGCCGCCGTCGAGGTCCGGCGCCTGAGGCTGACGCTCTCCGTCGACCACCGCGCCATCGATGGCGCGGCTGGGGCAAGGGTGCTGCACGAACTGAAGCGGCTGGTGGAAACGCCGCTGCTGCTGATGGCATGAGGCGGGCATGCTGGACAGCCTCTTCGACCTGTCGGGAAAGGTCGCGCTGATTACCGGCGCGGCGCGCGGGATCGGCCTGGAGACAGCCCGCCTGCTCGCCTCCGCCGGCGCCCGGCCCGTGCTGATCGACCGTGACGAGGACGCCCTGGCGGATGCCTGCCGGGACCTTTCCGGCCAGGGCGCGGACGTCGTGTCGCATGCGCTCGATATTTCCGACATGAGCGCGCTCGGCGCCTGCTTCGATGCCGTGGAGGCGCGCTTTTCCTGCCTCGACATCCTCGTCAACAACGCCGCGATCGTTCAGCGCAGGCCGGCGGCCGAGCTGACCCCGGAAATCTGGCGGCAGGCCATGGCCGTCAATCTGGATGCGGCCTTCGAATGCTGCCGGCTCTCGCGGCGGCTCATGATCCGGGCCGGCGGCGGCGCTGTCGTCAACGTGGCCTCGATCATGGCGCTGTCCGGCGGCGGGTTCTATCCGATCGCCTCCTATCATGCCTCCAAGGGCGGCATGGTGAACCTGACGCGTGGGCTGGCCATGGAATGGGGCTGCGACGGCATTCGCGTCAACGCGGTCGCGCCCGCCTGGATCAAGACCGATTTCAACCGCGCTTTCCTGGAAAGTCCGGGAACGTCGGAGACGCTGCTTGCCTCGATGCCGCTCGGGCGCTTCGCAACCACGCTCGACGCCGCCGCCGCGGTGCTCTATCTGGCCTCTCCGGCGGCGGCGATGGTGACCGGCCATGTGCTGCCCGTCGACGGCGGCTATCTCGCACACTGACAGCTTACCGGGAGGACACCGCATGACCGTCACGCTCAACCATACCGGGATCACCGTGGGCGATCTCGACGCTGCCGTTCACCTGTTCGGGGATGTGTTCGGCTTCGCCGTCGTTTCGCGCGCGCCCCGCGACCCGGCCATCATCTCGCGCGTCATCGGCGTGCCGGGCGTCGAGGTCGAGATCGCCTATATGCGCAACGAAAGCGGCGGAACGCTCGAACTGCTCTCCTATCGCGTCCCCGACGGGGTGAAGACCTTCCTTCCGCGCGCCTGCGATCTGGGCTCGCTGCATCTGGGGTTCGATGTGGAGGATATCGACGCGGCCCTTGAAAAGGCCGCGCATCACGGCGTGGAGCTGATGGGCGATGTCGTCATCATCGATGCCGGCCCCAATAAGGGCTCCCGCATCGCCTATCTGCGCGGCCGCGAGGGACTGGTGCTCGAACTCATTCAGGCAGCCCGCTCCGAGACCGGACGCAAGCGGCCCTGAAGCGGTGCAAGCAAAACCGCAGGCGCCGCCTCAGCGCCGCCCCTCGCCCGCCAGAGGCCGGGAGAAAACCGACAAAATACCAGCCACGCCAGCTTGCCGGTTTCCACCCGGCAACAGCCGGAACCGAACCGTTAATTCATTCCCAGCATCCTTGGCAGAACCAGGGAAATTTCGGGGATGTAGGTGATGATCATCAGGAAGACCAGCGCTGTCAGCAGCCATGGGAAGGTGGATTTCGTCACCTCGGTGAGCCCGAGTTTGGAGATCGCCGATCCGACATAGAGGTTGAGGCCGACGGGCGGGGTGCAAAGGCCGATCTCCATGTTGACCACCAGCATGATGCCGAAATGCACCGGATCGACGCCGAGTTTCATGGCGACGGGATAGAGGATCGGCGCCATGATCAGCACGATGGCCGAGGGCTCCATCACCATGCCGATGCCCAGCAGCATGATATTGACCATCAGCAGGAAGCCGATCTTGCCGAAGCCGAGGCTGACGATCCAGTCCGAAAGCGCTTGCGGAATCTGCTCGGAGGTGAGGATGAAGGCGAACATCACCGCATTGGTGATGATGTAGAGCAGCATCGCCGACATCGCCGCCGAAGACAGGAGAACCTTCGGCACGTCGCGCAGGCTGATGTCCTTGTAGACCCAGACGGCAACGACGAAGGCGTACACCGCGCTGACCGCCGCTGCCTCGGTTGGCGTGAAGATGCCGCCATAGATGCCGCCCATGATGATGACGATGAGCAGCAGGCCCCAGATGCTTTCGCGCAGCGCCTTCAGGCGGAACCCCCAGCGGGCTTTCTTCATGCGCGGATAGCCATTCTTCCATGCGCGGAAGATGGTCGTGCCGCCCAGCATGGCCGCCAGCATCAGCCCCGGCACCACGCCGGCCATGAACAGCGTGCCGATAGAGGCCGACATGATCGGCTGGCCCTCGGGCCCGGTCACCACCATGCCCGACGTTGCCACCGCATACATGACCATGACGATGGAAGGCGGGATGAGGATGCCGAGGCCGCCGGCGGTTGCCACCGTGCCCACGCCGAACTGCGGCGGGTAGCCCTGCTTGACCATGGCGGGGATCAGGATCGAGCCCACCGCCATGACGGTGGCCGGCGACGATCCCGAAATGGCGGCGAACAGGGCGCAGGCCACGACAGCCGCCAGACCCATGCCGCCATACCAGTGGCCGACCATGGAGGTGGCGAAATTGATCATGCGCCGCGCCACGCCGCCATGGGTGAGGAAATTGCCGGCAAGGATGAAGAACGGGATCGCCATGATCTCGAACTTCTCGATGCCGGTGAACAGCTTGAGGGCGATCGAATCCATAGGAATGCTGGTGAAGGCGAACAGGAAGCAGAACACCGTCAGGCCAAGCGCGATGGAGACGGGCATGCCCGTGAGCAGCAGAACCGCCAGAATTGCAAAGATGATGAGCGCGGTCATGCGTGACCTCCCTCGGCAAGGTCGTCGGCCTCGTCCTTCAACCCTTCCACGGAGCTGTGGTCGTGATGGGCGATGTAGCCGGTGGTGAGGAACATCCACAGCGCCTGGATGAAGCGAAAGCACATCAGCGCCGAACCCAGCGGAACCGCCAGATAGACGATCCACATCTTGATTTCGAGGTCGGGCGAGATCTGGCCGCCCTGATAGACATGCGCAACGAAGTCGGCCCCGATCCATGCCACCATGGCGGTGAACAGGATGCCGCCGGACATGGCGACGACGGTGACGATCTTGCGGGCCGGATCTTGCAGGCGTTCGACGAGTATGTCGACGCCGACATGGATGCCGAGGCGCACGCCATAGGCGGCCCCGAACTTCGCCATCCACACGAACAGGTAGATACAGGCTTCCTGCGCCCAGGTGAGCTTGACGGAATTGATCGCCTTGAAGGTCGAACGCGCGGCGTTCGACAGCCAGGGCAGGTCATGGGCGCGGCCGAAGCCGACCATATCGGCGGCAAAGCCGATCGAAAAACGGTGAACGACCGCGACGAAGATGAGCAGGACGGCGAGAGCCATCAGCACGGAGATCAGGATTTCTTCGAAACGGTCGAGGATGCGCATGAACATGGCAAGCCTCTCGGGAGATGGAGGGGCGCCTGTGCGCCCCTCCGGGAATAGTTAGCTGAAATGTGCCGGAAGCGCTGTGCTATTCGGCGATGCCGAGCGCGTCATAGGCCTGCTTGATGAGGTCGGCGCCGATACGGCCCGACATTTCCTTGTGTACGGGACGCAGCGCAGCGGCCCATTCTTCGCGCTCTTGCGCGGTCATTTCGTGGAATTCGGTCCTGCCGGCATCCTTCATGGCCTGAAGCGCATCGTCGTTCTCGGTCTTGGCGATGGAGTTCGCATATTCGGTGGCCTCGGCCATGGCCTTTTCAAGCGGCTCGCGAACCGCCGGGTCGAGCCCGTCCCAGAATGCCTTGTTGACGATCACCGCATAGCCCAGATAGCCGTGATTGGAGAGCGTGGCGTGCTTCTGCACCTCGTGCATCTTCTGGGTATACATGTTGGACGGCGGGTTCTCCGTACCGTCGACAACGCCGGTTTGCAGCGCCTGATACACTTCCGAGAAGGCCAGCACCTGCGGCACCGCGCCAAGAGCCTGCATCTGCGCTTCGAGAATCTTGGACGACTGGATGCGCATCTTCAGGCCAAGGAAATCGTCCACCGAATGCAGCTGCGAATTGGCGGACATCACCTTGAAGCCGTTGTCCCAGTAGGCGAGGCCCTTGATGCCTTTCGGCTCCAGCATGGCCAGCAGGCTCTTGCCGACCTCGCCGTCGGTGATCTTGCGCAGGTCCTCATAGCTACCCATCAGGTAAGGCAGGTCGAACAGCTCGAACTGCTGGACGCCAAGCGGTCCGAACTTGGCCAGCGAGGGGGCCAGCATCTGCACCGCGCCGAGTTGCAGCGCCTCCAGCTCTTCCTTGTCCTTGTAGAGCTGGCTGTTGGGGTAGACTTCCACCTTGACCGCGCCGTCCGTGTATTTCTCCGCCAGTTCCCTGAACTTGTCCGCGCCCTTGCCCTTGGGCGTATCGGGGGCGACGACGTGGCTGAACTTGATGACGATAGGGTCGGCGAGCGCCGGTGCGGAAACGGAAAGCGCCAGCAGCGCTGCGCCCGCCAGGCGGCCCAGATTGCGACGTGTCAGCATGAAACTCCTCCTTCAGTCGTTAAGATGACGACGCCATATTCTTGCCATCTTCAAAAAGCCGCCGCTATTGTGGAAACCCGCAACAAAAGTGCATTTTCTGCGTTCCAGGCGGCCAAATGGAGTGAAACTTGCCCGAAAAACATGACGGGTCCGGCAAGAAAAGTTCTGTGCGCGACGAGCGCTGGACACCCGAATCGCCGTTGGCCGCGCACCGGCTCGACCTGTTGTCGCTGTTGCCGCTGGTGTCCATTCTGGCGCTTGTGGGGCTGGTGGCGATGGCGATCTGGACGGTCAGCCACAATGAAGACCTGCTGGCGCGCAACAAGATCGCCACCGATGCCTTGTGGGTGGAGCAGACCTTGCGTTTCCAGCTTTCGCTGGACGAGGACATGCTGGCCGCGCTGGCCCTCGATGCGACCACGGGCATCGCGCCGGCAACGCTGGACACCCGCGCCCGCACCCATATCGCGGTCAATCCGGAGATGCGCTCCATCATCTGGTACGATCGCCAGGGCAGGCCCGAACGGGAACTGCCGGGTTCCGGGGCAACCGCCGACCCCGATCTTGTCGCACAGCTCCGGCGTCTGGCCGCAAACGGCGTGCAGCCGACCCGCCCGATATTTGGCCGGCCGACGCAGACGGGGCTGCTGACCTTTGGTCTCGTGTTGCCGCAGGACAGGGGGTTCGCAACGGCGACCCTCTCGTTGCAGGCCATGCTCAATCGCCATGTACCGTGGTGGATTGCGGAGCATTACGGCGTACGCATCGTCACCACGGAGGGAACCGAACTGGCGGCGCGCCAGCGAGTGACGCCGGAGCGGGACGCCGCCAGTCACTTCATCAGCATGGATCCGCCGCTCCATGGCGCGCAGGTGCGCATCACCGCCTACAACGCTACCCCACGCACCAATTCCACGCTGCAACTGGGGCTGGTGCTGGCGCTCGCGGCGTTCTCGGTTCTGGCGCTGGCGGTATTGTGGCGCTCGGGAAAGCGGCGGCGCGAAGCCGAAATCGGGCTGCTGGAGGAAACCGCGTTCCGCCGTTCCATGGAAGAAAGCCTGACGGTGGGGCTGCGCGCGAAGGCCGACGACGGCCGCATCCTCTATGTCAACTCGGCGTTCTGCAATCTCATCGGCTGGAGCGCGCGGGAGCTTGTCGGCCGCAAGCCGCCCATGCCTTACTGGGCGCCGGATCAGCTCGACGAGGCGCGCCAGCGGCAGCTCCTGCAAGCCAGTCATGGTGAATATATCCAGAGTTTCGAGACGAGGTTCCGCCATCGCGACGGCCATGAAATCGAGGTGCAGGTCTATGAAGCGCCGCTGATCGACGCCGCCGGCAAGCACAGGGGCTGGATGGGATCGGTGATCGACGTGACGCAGCAGAATGCGGCCGCGCGACTTGCCCGGGCTCGCGAAGAGGCGATGGAACACAATGCAAGGCTGGTAATGCTTGGCGAAATGGCGACCACGATGGCGCATGAACTGAACCAGCCGCTGGCTGCCGTGGCCTCCTATGCGGCCGGGTTGCGCAACCTTCTGGAGCGCGATGACAATGCGGCTTCCTCCGCGCGCGATGCAACCGCCAAGCTTGCGGTGCAGGCCGAGCGCGCGGGACAGATTCTGAAACGCGTCCGCGATCTGGTGCGCCGGCGTGTGCCGGACATGGCCCCGGTGGACATGGGCGGGCTGATCGGGGAAACCGCTCTGGCGCTGGAGCCGGAAGCGCGGCAGCGCCGGGTGAGGCTGATAACCGAGATCGGCCTTTCGCCAGCCGTGGAGGGAGACCGCATCCTGCTCGGGCAGGTGCTTGCCAACCTGATCCGCAACGGCATCGAGGCGATGGGCGAAACGCGCGGCGGCGACAAGCTCTGGATACGCCTGACGGCGCAGGACCGGGACGCCGTTATCGAGATCGAGGATCAGGGCCCCGGCGTTGCCTCTGAATTCGAAAGCCGGCTTTTTGAAAGTTTCGCCACGACGAAAAAAGATGGGATGGGGATGGGGCTTGCGATATGCCGCTCCATCGTCGAACTCCACCGGGGGCGGCTGTCCTACAGGCGCGGCGGATCCGGCGGCGCGCTGATCCGCCTGGAACTGCCGGCGGAGAGAGGGGAGAAGGCATGATCCATATCGTCGATGACGAGGAAGCGATCCGCGAAGCGCTGGGCTTTCTGTTCGCTTCGCGTGGTCTGGCTTCGCGGGGCTGGGCCTCGGGCGAGGCGTTTCTTGCCGCGCAACCCGTTGCCGGCTGCGAGGCGATCATCCTCGATGTGCGGATGGAAGGCATCAGCGGGCCGGAAGTGTTCGAACGCCTGCGCACGATGGGGGTAACCACGCCCGTGATCTTCCTGACGGGCCATGCCGACGTGCCCGTTGCGGTGCAGACGCTGAAGGCGGGCGCTTTCGACTTCGTGGAAAAGCCGTTCAACGACAATGCGATCGTCGATCTGGCGCTGGCCGCCATTTCGGCGCACAGCCGCATTGAGGCCGCCACTGCGGAGCGTCGCGATCTGGCGGCGCGCCGCGACACGCTTTCGGCACGGGAGCTGGAGGTGATGGAATTCATGCTGAGCGGCGCCAAGAACAAGCAGATCGCCGACGCTCTGAACATCGCCATGCGCACGGTGGAAGTTCACCGCGGCCGCGTTCTCGCCAAGATGGGAGCCGCCAACGCCGTCGAACTTGCATCCATCATCGCACGGCTACGCGCCTGAACGCCTGTGCGACGACCAGACCTGCGAGCAAGAAAAACGCCATGGCGGGATGGACGGGTTAACAGCCGTCATCATCGACGATCAGCTCCTCTCGGCCAGGACCTGCCTTCCCCTTGATCAGACTGTTCGTCGAAAGAACTAAAGCATGTCGCCCGAAAGCGGGAACCGGTTTCGGAACGACGACATGCGTAAGAACAGAAACCTGAAGCGCTGGGTAATCTGAAAGATCGCGACGCGCTCTGGTGTTTGATCCCGGCATTTGATGGTGCCATCTTTTCTCATGAATGGAAGGAGGCACCATGGGACAAGTTCACCACGGGAGCGCCACGACGACAGCGGCAGTCCGTCGAGCGATACAGCATGGCCAAGAGAGCCTGAGGAGGCTGGCCAGGCGCTGCGGGATCAACCAGAAGACGGTTGCGAAATGGAAAAAGCGCGCATCGGTTGCCGATTTGCCGATTTGCCAACCGGGCCGAAGGAGCCGCATTCGACGGTGCTGTCGCTGGAGGATGAGGCCGTCATCGTCGCCTTCCGCAAGCATACGCTGCTGCCGCTCGATGACTGCCTCCATGCCCTTCAAGGCGACGATCCCGCATCTGTCGCGATCATCGTTGCATCGCTGCCTGTAGCGCCACGGCATCTCCCGACTGCCCGATGTCGAGGGCGACAAGCCAGCCGAAGGAGGACTATCCGAGATTTCGTGTCATGGCGGGCTGATTGACATTTATCCGGCCATTGCCCGCATGAAGCGCTCGCCGAAGAGTACGGCGACTTGGGCCTTGGCCATCGCCCATTCACGAGGCGGCATCCTCCACTCTTTTTCCGTGCGGTTCAAGACCAGGAACAGCAGCTTCGCCGCCGCCTC